>JBNGDJ010000068.1:0-12920 GCA_049974825.1 Halothiobacillaceae bacterium
TGCGTTGGGGCATCCATGCCCCAATCGGGAATCTCTGCATTCGTGCAGAGATTCCCTAGGATCGAGACGCCCGATGGGCATCAGCGATTCCAGGCGGGGCTGACGATCCAGCGGGCCATGGCCTTGGGGTCGGCATTATCGGGCTAACCTGAGGAAGATTCCATCCCCACCATCCGCATCGGCCGTTCAAGCAGGGTGGATTGTGCCTCCGCTCTCATGCGACTAGCCCGGGGAATGCCCTCTAAGGAAACTCTGCACAAATCCATCCATGGACTTGTGCAGACACGCCCGGGCCGATACATGCTCGGCCCGGGCTCCGCAATTCAATGGCTTACGCCATTGTGCGTTGGGGCATCCATGCCCCAATCGGGAATCTCTGCATTCGTGCAGAGATTCCCTAAGCACATCCGGCGGGCGGGCGAACGTTGAATGATTTCCCGCATCCTGCGACCTGATGAAGGGCACCTCGCAAAACTCTTCGAAGGTGCCCGCGGAGGGCAAAGAACCAGACCGCAGATGAACGGGTGAATGAACCGCCTGCAACGCTCAGACGCGGAAGTCGACCTGAGCGCCAAGCGGTTGTGGGTTGCCTTGGCCGCTGGAGTCTTCGTATCGCTCCTGGCGAAGCTCTACCTGCGCCTCCGCCCGCATGGCCCGGGCGTCAGAAGCTGCCGCCCGGTCGGCAGGTGACGGGTCGGCAGGCGCAAGTGCTGCCTTGACGATCTGATCCGCCTTGCGAATCGTGGCGGCTGGATCGTCCGGAACCGGGCTGGTGTCAATCTGCACTTCGCCGCCAACGATGTAACGCTTGCCATCCGGACCGGACTCGTAGTCGTAGCTTCCCCCGCGAACAAGACCCGCACCGGCGGCACGGTGAGCGTTTTCGTGTGCAACCACTTCGCGCTCGCGCTGCTTGAGTTGCTCAACCTCGGCCTGCTCCCGCTCATCGAGCGTCTGGTCTCGGTTGCGACTGCGGATGTCATCGTTTGCGGCGGCTTCGCCGCGCACCACGCCCCGTTCGTACTCGCTGGGTGTGACGCCGTCACTGCTGCGGGCATTGGCTGCAGCCGCTCGCTTGAGTGTTTCGGAGGCCTCGGGGTTGTAAGGAACCGGCGGCGTAGAAAAACCGCTGAGTGCGCCAAAGTCCATGTTGCACCTCCTGTCCTGATCGGGGCGACCAACCTGTCAGGCCGGATCACCCCGATCCATCAGGCCATGGTATTGAGCAGCGTCCCGACGCTGCCGCCGCCACTGCCTTCTCCACCCTGCTGGCGACCTTCGACCGCCTGCTGAACGACCTCGGGAGAGGCAACGAACTCGGTCGGTGCCGCCTGAGTGTTGTTGTTTTCCAGGGCGGTGCTGGACTGGGCCGCGGGTGCGGAGCGCTGGTTCAGGATGTCGTCTGCCTGACGGGCACCGCCCATGGCGGCCATCGGATTGCCGAGTGCTGCGTTGTTGATGCTTTCAGCCATGGTCATCACCTCTGGGTCTGGTCGCTGTGCTGTTGTTGGGAAGCGCCCATTCGGGCGAAGTTTTTCCCTTTCCTGTTATCAGTTTAGATCATCCTGGCCTGATTTGTTCCCCCGACCTTGAGAAACCTTTTTGTCCACCCTTCGTTCACCCTTCCAATCTTCCCTGCGCCGGGTTCTCGGTGAAAGAGCGCGTCGCGCCCGTTTACGGCTTGATTGGCGTTGCTCACGCCCCGCCCGGAATCAGTCGTTTTGATCCTTGCCGGCAGACTGGTCCCCGTCTGCCCGAACGCGTTCGGCTGCCGATGATGGTTTTGCATCCAACTCCTCAAGCCGTCGTTGCACCTGCCGGATCAGGCCGGATGGACCGAACAGGACCAGTACATCGCCGGCGCGCAGGCGCGTTTCCGGCTCGGGGGCGCCGCCGCGTATGCCGTTTCGTCGCAACGCGTTGACTTCCAGCGCGCTGTCGTGCGGGACGATCTCGTCCAGTCGTCTGCCCGCGGCGGCGCTGTCCTTGCCGATGGTCAGGCTCTGCATGCTTCGGGTGGGTTTGGCAGGTCGATGGACCGCCCGCGGGTTCGTTGCCGAGGTGGCTTCGGATACCAGTCGCGCGTAGTGTTCCCGACGGATCTGGGCGATCTGGCGGAGAAAATCATTCATCGGAACGGCAAACTCATGCAGGACATAACCTGCAAGCACCAGGCTGGATTCAAGCTCGGCAGGGATGACCTCGGAGGCCCCGGCAGCCAGAAGCTCCCCGATGTGGTCTTCGCTGCGGGTCCGGACGATGATCGACAATTCAGGGGCCAGTTTTCTCGCGATCTCGATAGTCTTGACCGCGGCCGAGGTGTCGTCATGGCAGATCGCCAGCACCCGGGCATGATCGAGCCGGGCGGCGGCGAGCACATCCGGGTCCGTGCCATTTCCCAGGTGTACCGGCAGGGTTTTGGCCCCGGCCTCGCGTACTCGGGCGGGGTCGCGGTCAATGGCCAGGTACTCGAAACCCTCGCGCTCAATCAGGTCGCCGATGGTCTGGCCCACCCGGCCGAATCCGCAGATCACGACGTGGTCGCGACAGTCCCGGCAGGCGCAGCGCAGTGATTCGGTCGCCTGCGTGGTGGTGTCCGCACCGATGGGGTGTGCAGGACGGGTCAGCAGTCCGGCCAGCCTGTCGTTGTGGCGCACCAGCAGCGGAGTAAGCAGCATGCTGAAGATGATCGTGGCCAGCACGATCTGCATCTGGTCGCCGGGCAGGATCTCTGGCCCCGCCAGTGCCAGCAGCACGAAACCAAATTCGCCGCCCTGCGCCAGCACAATGGCTGTGCGCAAGGCGGTGCGTGGATCGTCCCCGAAGACCCGGCTCAGCACAAATACCACGCCAATCTTGAGAAAAATCAGCGCGGCGAGCAGCAACAATACCCACCCGATGATCCCGTCGAGGACGCCGAGCTGCAGCAGCATGCCGATGGTGATGAAAAACAGACCGAGCAGCACGTCACGGAAAGGACGGATGTCCGCTTCAATCTGGTCGCGGTAGCGTGTTTCTGACAGGGCCAGACCCGCGAGGAAGGCCCCCAGCTCGAATGACAGCCCGATCGTATGCGTGGCCGAGGCGAAAAGCATGACCACCAGCAGGATTCCGAGAGTGAACAGCTCGGCCGAGCCGGTTTTCAGAATCACATGAAACAAAGGGCGCAGCAGCCAACGCCCCGAGAGAAACAGTGCCACGGCCACCAGCACGCCGAGCGCAAAGGTGCGCAGCACTTCCAGGCCGATCTCTCCATTGCCGGCGCCTGTTCCGCTGCCAAGCAGAGGAATCACGATCAGGAATGGGATGACCGCCAGGTCCTGGAACAGCAGTACCCCCACCGCATTGCCGCCGTGCCGGCTGTTGATCTCAAGCTGCTCCGCCAGCTGCTTGATGACCACCGCGGTGGAGGAGACTGCGGCCACGCCTGCCAGCACCACCGCCAGCGCGACCGGATGTCCGAGGGCAAGCGTGACGGCCGCCACCAGCCCAGCGGTGGTCAGGACCTGAAGTCCGCCCAGACCAATCACGGCCCGGCGCATCGCCACCAGTCGGGGCAAGGAAAATTCCAGCCCGAGCGTGAACAGCAAAAAGACCACGCCAAATTCGGCGATTTGCCGGACGATTTCCAGGTCTGCGACCAAGCCCATCCCGTGGGGGCCGGCGATCATGCCCACGACCAGATAAGCCACGATCGCCGGCAGTGCCAGGCGTTGAAGCAGCAGCACTGACAGCACCGACAGCGTGAGCAGGATCAGGATGCTGCCGACAAGATCTTCACCCATGTTGGCTTCTCTTGGTTTCCCGGTTCGGCATGACTGCGCGCATGGCCGCCTGTGCGTGGTTCAAAAAGCGGGCGCGCGGCCATTCCTCCGCGCCCAGGCTGAGCAGGTGCTCGGTGGCGAACTGGCAGTCCAGCAGAGCCAGTGGCCCGAGGCAGTTGTCGACCAGCAGGGCGGCCAGTGCAAACTTGGAGGCGTTTGGTGCCCGACTGAACATGGACTCGGCGAAAAACATCCGGCCAATCAGGACCCCGTACAGTCCGCCGACCAGCCGGTCGTTCGCATGGACCTCCACCGAGTGGGCGTGCCCCTCCCGGTGCAGGGCAATGTAGGCTGCCTTCATTTCGGGCACGATCCAGGTCCCGGGGGATTCGGGCCGGGGCGCCGCGCAGCCGTTGATCACCGAGATGAAGTCTTGGTCGACCGTGACCTGGTAGCGACCCTGCCGCCGCCATTTTCCAAGCGACCGGGACAGGTGAAAGTGCTGGGGCAGAATGACCGCCCGGGGGTCCGGACACCACCAGAGAATCGGATCACCGGGGGAGTACCAGGGGAAAATGCCCTGGTGATAGCCCGCCATCAGCCGCCTGGGCGACAAGTCGCCGCCCACCGCGATCAACCCGCTGGGGTCTATGTCGACCTTGCGCGGATCAGGGAAGAGATCCGGCCGGTTGCCAAGGGGGTAGACGGGCACGGCTCAGCGTGGCAGTTCCAGGCGCGGCCGATCCGGGTTGGCCCGAAAGAACGTGGCCACGTGACCGACCGTCTGCACCGCTTCCGCCGCGCAGTCCCTTGCGATGCGGTTGACCATCGCCTGCTTGTCTTCGCGGCTCTGGCCGGGGATGCGCACCTTGATCAGTTCGTGCACCCTGAGGGCCTCGTCGATCTCGGCCAGCACGGCCTCGGTCAGTCCATGCTGGCCGAGCAGGACCACTGGTTTGAGATGGTGGGCCTCGGCCTTGAGAAATTTTTGCTGGTTTCGGGTTAGCGCCATTGATCGCTCCAGGAAGTCATTGTGGCTCGCCTGCGGTCCGGCCGAAGATCGGCAGGAACACCGCGCGCGGGCTGTGTCATATGACACGGTATGTGCCAAATCGCCCGTTGCGGCTTTCGGGGATTTGGCGCAATGTTAGCGCATCCTGAAACAGCAGCATCCCGTCGGCCCAAGTTTCTGTCCGTCGCGCCGGATCGACGGCCGTGTGGTCCGCTTGAGACTTTCGGCGCTTGATGGTGGTGTGGTTTCGGGTCTGCAGATCGAGCGAGGGGCGGGCCATGACTCATGCTTTTAGAAAAAATGGTGAGGGGCGGCAGAGGCGCCGGTTCTACCGGCGGTTGGTCGGTCGCAGTGTCAAGGTCCGGGGGCAGGCCTTCGGCATGGCGCTGTTGCTTGGGTTGACGGTCCTCGGGCTGGTGGGGTGTGGCGGTCTGGATGACCAGGTGGCCGCCTACGAGACGCCCGACCGCCTGGTTTTCAGGACGGTGTCGCCCCCCATGCCCACTGCCGAGGTGACGCTTGCTTCGGTCGAGGGTGATCAGTCCACTGCCAGTCTGTTCGAGGGGCAGTGGACATTGCTTTACTTTGGTTACACCTACTGCCCGGATGTCTGCCCGGTCGAGATGGGCGAGCTGGCGCGTGTGGCGCGGATGCTGCGTGAGTCGGGCGCGGATTTCGACTGGCAGATCGTGTTCGTCTCGGTGGACCCGGACCGGGACAGCCCAGAACATCTGGCTACCTATGTCGAGTATTTTGACCCGGCGGTGGTTGGCGTGACCGGCGCGCCCGAGGCCATCAGGGCCCTGGCCGACAGCGTGCGGGCCGATTACCGGATCGACGAGGCCTCGCGTGGCGAGGTCGGCGGACAGCAGTACTATCTGGTCGATCATGACACGTCCTTCCGGCTGATTGCGCCGGATGGTCGCATGGTTGGCGTGTTTCCCTCACCCCATGAAGCGCCGGTCATGACCCCGGTGCTCGAATCCTTTGTCGAGGAGGTTTCCGGATGAAGAGTTATCTGTTTGCCACGGCCCTGGTTGCCTGTGCCGCAGCGCTGGCGGCGCCCCTGCAGGCCGCTCCGGAGGTTTCCGGCGCCTGGGTGCCGGAAATGCCGCCGGGCGCGCACGCCTACGGCGCGTTCATGGTGCTGGACAACCCGGATGACGCGCCGGTGGCCCTGGTGCGTGCCGAGGCGCCGGGCTTTGCGAAAATCGAGCTGCATGAATCGGTCAACGTGGACGGGATGCACCGGATGATCGAGATGGAGGAAATTGCCGTGCCCGCCGGTGGACAGACCCTACTCAAGCCTGGCAGCTACCACGTCATGCTGATCGGGCCGGAACAACGTCTCGTAGCCGGTGACCGCGTGCCGCTGACGCTACACTTCTCGGATGAAAGCGTCGTGACCATTGAGGCCGAGGTGCGCAAGCGGGAGCAGATGATGGGTGGTCACGGCCATCACGGTGGTCACTGACTTCCAGCGCTTTGACTCGGGTTTTTGACCCCTTTGTCCGAAGGCCCTGCCTGGTTTTTGTGGCCAGGCAGGGCCTTCGTTTCCTTGCTCTTTCCTGGCACATCGCTCGGCTGCATCAAGGCGGCTGTCCTTAAGGAAACTCTGCACAAAGCCATCCTTGGCTTTATGCAGACACGCATGGCCCGGTACACGCCCGGGCCATGCTACGCAATTCAATGGCTTACGCCATTGTGCGTTGGGGCATCCATGCCCCAATCGGGAATCTCTGCATTCGTGCAGAGATTCCTTAAAAAACTCTGCACAAAGCGATCCTTGGCCTCGTGGGCTGACGCCAGCTAAACGCGTCCGCTGGCGGAGCCCGCGTTTACGCCCGGGCCATGCTCCGCAATTCAATGGCTTGCGCCATTGTGCGGCGCGGCATCCGTGCCTTGCACGGCAAGGTCTGCATTCGTGCAAAGATTCCTTGACGCTTTGTCTTCTGCGCCGTGGCAAATCCCGCCCAATCACTGTGGGTGCGCGGTCATGTCCTGCCCGTTGTGGGTGCGCGCTCACGCCCGAACAGGCCCCGATGTTATAATTTCCATTTTGGCCGCTATCGAAATGGCCGATTCAGATGCACCGGGCCGACAACCCGGGCGTATGTTTGGATGGGTCGATGATGTGTGCGGCCGGGTTCGGGGTCGATTCACCATGGCGCGCAGTCGCAGCAGTCAACGCTGGCTCAAGGAGCATTTCTCGGACAGCTACGTCCAACGGGCCCAGCGTGAAGGTTACCGCTCCCGGGCGGTGTACAAGCTGATCGAGATTCAGGAGAAGGACCGCATGCTCAAGCCGGGCATGCGGGTGGTGGACCTTGGCGCCGCGCCGGGTGGCTGGACCCAGTATGCCGCGTCGATCGTTGGCAGTCGGGGGCGGGTCTATGCGCTGGACCTGCTGCCGGTGGACAGTTTTCCGGACGTGGACTTCATCCAGGGAGACTTCACCGACGAGGCGGTGCTGCAGCGGCTTCTGGATTTGCTCGAAGACGAGCCGGTGGATTTCGTGCTCTGTGACATGGCGCCCAACATGAGCGGCGTCGAGTCCGTCGACATCCCCCGCAGTATGTACCTTGCCGAGCTTGCCCTGGATTTCTGCGACCGGATGTTGAACGAACGAGGGGGTTTTCTGGTCAAGGTATTCCAGGGGGAGGGGTTTGACGAGTATCTTCGCGCTCTGCGTGCCCGGTTTCGGCGCGTGGTGGTCCGCAAGCCGGATGCCTCGCGCTCCCGATCCCGCGAGGTTTACCTGCTGGCGCAGGAGCGTCGTCCCGGGCTGTGATAAGGTGAGTTGTTCTTCCGGGTAGGTCGGCTTTTGTGCGGACCTTTCCGGGGAAGCTTGTGCTGAATGAAATCCGCAGCTGGTGAGCGGGCGCATGGCTGCCGGTACGCCGGCTGCGCGAGACGGTCGGCTGGATCTTCGAGGCAGTGTGCCCGGACCGGCGAGCGATTTTCCGAGGTGGTTAGTGAACGATTTGGCAAAGAACATTCTGGTCTGGCTGGTGATCGCCATCGTCCTGATGACGGTCTTCAACAGTTTCAACTCCGGCACCACGACGGCTCAGCCGTTGTCGTACTCGAAATTCCTCGAGGATGTGAAGAGTGGTCAGATCTCCCAGGTGACCATCGAGGGCAACAATATCCGGGGTCGCACGACCGCGGGCAGCGAGTTTCAGACCTACTCGCCCGAGACCGACAACCGGGCGCTGATTGGCGATTTGCTGAACAGCGGCGTCGAAATCCAGGGCAAGCCGCCCGAGCGCCCGTCGCTGCTGATGACCATCTTTATTCAGTGGTTCCCCTTCCTGCTCCTGATCGCGATCTGGATTTTCTTCATGCGCCAGATGCAGGGCGGTGGCGGCCGCGGGGCGATGAGTTTTGGCAAGTCCAAGGCGCGCCTGCTGGGCGAGGATCAGGTCAAGGTGACCTTCAATGACGTGGCCGGGGCCGAGGAGGCCAAGGAAGACGTCAAGGAGCTGGTGGACTTTCTGCGTGATCCCGGCAAGTTCCAGCGCCTCGGCGGTCGCATTCCCCGGGGTGTGTTGATGGTCGGCCCGCCGGGTACCGGCAAGACACTTCTGGCCCGAGCGATCGCCGGCGAGGCCAAGGTGCCGTTCTTCACCATCTCCGGCTCGGATTTCGTGGAGATGTTCGTTGGTGTCGGTGCCTCCCGGGTTCGCGACATGTTCGAACAGGCCAAGAAGCAGTCGCCCTGCATTATCTTTATCGACGAGATCGACGCCGTGGGTCGCCATCGGGGCGCCGGCATGGGCGGCGGGCACGACGAGCGCGAACAGACACTGAACCAGTTGCTGGTGGAGATGGACGGCTTCGAGGGCAACGAGGGCGTGATCGTGATTGCCGCCACCAACCGCCCCGACGTGCTCGACCCGGCCCTGCTGCGCCCGGGACGCTTTGACCGTCAGGTCGTGGTGGGCCTGCCCGATGTGCGTGGCCGGGAGCAGATTCTCAAGGTGCACCTGCGCAAGGTGCCGGCTGCCGACGACGTCAAGCCTGCGCTGATTGCGCGGGGTACGCCCGGCTTCTCCGGCGCGGATCTGGCGAATCTTGTCAACGAGGCTGCGCTGTTCGCGGCACGGGCCAGCAAGGGCGAGATCACCATGGGCGATCTCGAGCGGGCCAAGGACAAGATCATGATGGGCGCCGAGCGCAAGTCGATGGTCATGTCCGACGCCGAGAAAAAACTCACGGCGTACCACGAGGCGGGTCATGCGATCGTCGGGCGGCTGGTGCCCGAGCACGATCCCGTCTACAAGGTATCGATCATCCCGCGCGGGCGGGCGCTTGGTGTCACCATGTTCCTGCCGGATCAGGATCGGTACAGCTATTCAAAGCGCAAGCTTGAGTCGAATATCTCCAGCCTGTTCGGCGGACGGATCGCGGAGGAGCTGATTTTTGGCGAGGAAGCCGTGACCACCGGGGCGTCCAACGATATCGAGCGGGTGACAGACATCGCCCGCAACATGGTCACCAAGTGGGGCATGTCCGAGAAGGTGGGTCTGCTGGCTTACAGCGAGGAGGAGGGCGAGGTCTTCCTGGGGCGCAGCATGCAGAACCACAAGAATCTCTCCGACGGCACCATCAGCGCGATTGACGCCGAGGTCCGCGCCATCGTTGATCGCAACTATGATCGGGCCAAGCAGATCCTGATCGACAACATGGACATTCTCCATGCCATGTCCGAGGCGTTGATGAAGTACGAGACCATCGACACCGACCAGATCGATGACCTGATGGAGCGCCGCCCGGTGCGCGAGCCGGCGGACTGGAGCGGTGACGCGGGTGGAGGCCAGGCGCCCTCCGGCGGCGCCGGGGCTGAAGCCGGGGAAACCGCGGACGAGGCCGATGAATCGGGTGCCGATGAAGAGGGCGCGTCCGGTCGGGACAAGCCCATCGGCGGCCCGGCCGGCCAGCACTGACCGCTTCATGCATCTTCGGTCCCTGCTTCAGGGCACGCCCCGTCCGCTGGTGATGGGCGTGCTCAACGTGACCCCCGACTCCTTCTCGGACGGGGGTCGCTTCGTTTCCCGGGAGGCTGCGCTGAACGCAGTGGCAGACATGGTCGAGGCCGGGGTGGACATCGTCGATATCGGCGGCGAGTCCACCCGTCCCGGGGCTGAGCCCGTGCCCGAGGCCGTCGAACGCGAGCGGGTCCTCCCGGTCGTGGAGGCCGTGGCCGGTCGTTTTGATGTCGCAATCTCCCTCGATACCAGTACGCCCTCAATCATGCGCGACGGCGTGGCAATGGGGGCCTCCCTGATCAACGATGTTCGGGCCCTTTCCCGTCCTGGAGCATTGCAGGCGGCGGCCGCCACTGAGGCGATGGTCTGCCTGATGCACATGCAGGGCGAGCCGGGCACCATGCAGGAGGCGCCTGCCTACGGAAATGTCGTCTCCGAGGTGCGCGCCTTTCTCGCCAAGGCGGCGGACCGCGCCATGGAGGCGGGTGTTGCTCGCGATCGATTGATCCTGGACCCGGGATTTGGTTTTGGCAAGACGGGCGAGCACAATCTCGCGTTGCTGCGGCAACTGAAGGCGGTGGACGTCGAAGGTCTGCCCTTGCTGGTAGGGCTTTCCCGAAAGCGCTTGATCGGGGAGCTGACCGGTCGCCCGGTGGGGCAACGGCTGGCGGGCAGCCTGGCGCTGGCTCTGGTGGCTGTTCAGCGCGGGGCGCGAATCGTTCGGGTACACGATGTGCCCGAGACCGTGGATGCCCTGCGTATCTGGCAGGCGATATCGGAAGACGAAAGGGAAGGATGAGCGAAAGACGTTTTTTCGGCACGGACGGCGTGCGGGGGCGGGTCGGCACCGAGCCAATGACGCCGGAGCGCATTCTCAAGCTGGGCTGGGCTGCCGGCCGCGTGCTGGCCAGTTCGGGGCGCAAGCGCGTCTTGATCGGCAAGGATACCCGCGTGTCCGGCTACATGTTCGAGTCGGCGCTGGAGGCCGGCTTCTCGGCGGCCGGCGCGGATGTGCGCCTGCTCGGTCCCATGCCCACGCCGGCGATTGCCTACCTGACCCGTACATTCCGCGCTTCGGCGGGCGTGGTCATCAGTGCCAGTCACAATCCTTTCGAGGACAACGGGGTCAAGTTCTTCTCTTCCGGGGGCGAGAAGCTGCCGGATGAGGTCGAAGCCGAGATCGAGGCGGCCATGAGCGAGCCGCTGTCCGTGGTGGCGCCTGACATTCTGGGCAAGGCGCAGCGTGTCGATGATGCGCCAGGGCGCTACATCGAATTCTGCAAGAGCACCATTTCCCTCGGGATGAGCCTGGCCGGTCTGCGGATCGTGGTCGATTGCGCGCATGGCGCGACCTATCACGTGGCGCCGCGCGTTTTGCGCGAGCTGGGCGCCGAGGTCATTGCGCTGGGTACCGATCCGGACGGTTTCAACATCAATGACGCGGTCGGGTCCACCGCGCCTGATGCCATGCGTCGCAAGGTGCTGGAGACCCGCGCCGATCTGGGAATTGCACTGGACGGTGACGGTGACCGGGTCGTCATGGCCGATGAACAGGGCAACCTGCGTGACGGTGATTATCTGCTGTATGTCATCGCCAGGGATCGTGCGCAGTGTGACGGTTACCGCGGCGGTGTCGTCGGCACCCTCATGAGCAATCTCGGGCTTGAGCAGGCACTGGCGGAGGAGGGCGTGCCCTTTGAGCGTGCCCGCGTCGGAGACCGTTACGTGCTCGAGCGTCTGCGTGCCCACGATTGGCTGCTCGGGGGCGAGGCCTCGGGGCATTTAGTCTGTCTGGACCGGACGACCACGGGCGATGGAATCGTCGCCGCCCTGCAGGTGCTCGCGGCGATGCGTCGGGCCGATGCGCCGCTGTCCGCGCTATGTGCAGGCATGGTCATGCACCCGCAGGTGCTGCGCAACGTCCGCGTGGAAGGGCCGCTGGACCTGGCGCATCCCCGGCTGACCGAGGCGGTCCGCGCTGCGGAGGCGCGTCTGGACGGTCGCGGCCGGGTCCTGCTGCGCGCCTCCGGCACCGAGCCGCTGGTTCGCGTCATGGTTGAAGGCGCGGACGAGCCACTGGTTGAGCGGCTTGCCGGGGCGCTGGCGGAAGAGGTGGCCGCCCTCGCGGCCGATGATGTGACAAGTTGATTTAAGGGCGCGGCCCAAGTACCCTTACAGGCCGTTTTTTGCCTGCCGGCGGAGGGCATGCTCCTGGCTGCCCCGGATCTGGTCGAGTTTCTCGGGATCTGCGACCAAAAAGGCCAGCGCCGAGTGGCAGGGCAGGCAGCAAATCAAAACCGAATTTGGGTGTACTGGATGCGCAAACCGATCGTTCTGGGTAACTGGAAGATGAATGGCTCGCTCTCGCGTAATGCGGAGCTCGTCGATGGCCTGCACGCCGGTCTGGACGGCCTCGACGGTGTTGAGATCGGCGTCTGCCCGCCCTTCGTCTATCTGCCTCAGGTCGGTGAACTCCTGCGAGGTCAGGAACGCATTGGTCTGGGCGCCCAGGACTGCTCCGAGTATCAGCAGGGTGCCTACACCGGCGAGGTGTCGGCCTGCATGTTGAGCGAGTTTGGAGTCCGCTATGTGATTCTCGGGCACTCCGAGCGGCGGGCGCTTTTTGCCGAGGACGATCAGGTCGCAGTAAACAAGGTTCGCGCCGTGATGGAAGGCGGGATTACGCCCGTGCTCTGCGTGGGCGAGACGCTTGAGGAGCGCGAGTCGGACCAAACCGAAGAAGTGGTCGGTCGCCAGGTTGAAGCAGCCCTTGACGGACTTGGCGTGGAGGCTTTTGACCGGCTGGTCATCGCCTACGAGCCGGTCTGGGCAATTGGCACCGGCAAGACCGCTACGCCCGAAAAGGCACAGGCCGTGCACGCGTTTATTCGCGATCTGGTGGCCCGGCGTGATGCCGGGGTGGCCGACCGGCTGCGCATCCAGTATGGCGGCAGCATGAAGCCTGGCAACGCCGCGGACCTGATCGCGCAGCCTGACATCGATGGCGGGCTGATCGGCGGGGCTTCCCTGCAGGCCGAGGACTTTCTCGCCATTTGCCGAGCCGCCGCCGCTTCCGTACAAGACTGACTTTCATGACCACACTGATCATCTTTTTTCACGTTCTGCTCGGGCTGACGCTGGTCGGGCTCGTTC
>JBNGDJ010000069.1:0-12897 GCA_049974825.1 Halothiobacillaceae bacterium
GCATGTATCGGCCCGGGCGTGTCTGAACGCGGGCTCCGCCAGCTGGCGCGTTAGAGCTGGCGTTAGCCCACGGAGCCATGGATGGCTTCGTGCAGAGTTTCCTTTGGCAACAAGGCGCAGGGCGGACAGGTCAGACTTTCCCGGTGGCTATGGAATCGGTCGCTGGATCTTCATGCGCAGGAAGCCTGAACGGATGATCCCGTGAACTCATGAAACACGCCTTCTGGCCCCGGCGCCGCACGGACAAGCATCAGCGATGGAGCCCGGAGCAGCCTTCAGGCCGCTCGCGCCACTTCCCGGTTATTTTCGGGAGCCTGCCGATGCAGCCGGCCCTGATAAGTCGCAAGGTGTTCGTCGCGCTGCTTGGTCTGGCTTTTCTGGGCACAAGCGGCTTCTCACCCGTGTTCGCGCAGTCGGATGCGCCCAGCTTTGTTATCGGGGTCTTCGCCCATGAGGAAACAGGGCGTGTCAATGAGCGTTTCAAGCCGCTGATCCCCGTGCTTGAGCAGGCTCTGCCGGAGCACAAGGTTGAATTGCAGGCGCTGTCCTACCCGGCGCTGGAGTCGGCACTTGCGCAGGGACACATCGACCTGCTGATTACCAACCCGAGCCACTATGTTTCCCGTCGGCTGACGGGTTCCCTGGGGGGACCGATCGCCACGCTGGCCGGCGAAGCAGAAGCGCAGACAGGCGGCCGACTCGGCGGGGTTGTGCTGGCTCGCTCCGATGAGCCCGGTCGGCTGGCCGTTTCCGACTTGACCGATCTGGTCATCGCGCTCCCGCGGATCGAATCTCTCGGCGGTTTCCAGGCTCAGGCCTGGCGGCTCTATCAGGAGACGGGCCAGAGGCTGGGCGCGGACAGCGAAAACCTGCTCCTGACCGGCATGCCTCATTTCCGGGCCCTTGAGGCCGTGCTTGCGGGGGAGGCCGACGTGGCCTTTGTCCGGAGTGGCGTTTGGGAGCAGGCGGTTGCCGAGGGGCACATTCCCGAGGACGCCTTGCGCATCGCCATGCCGCGCCGCCATCCAGGCTTTGAGCTTGGCGTATCCACCGCGCTGTACCCGGAATGGCCTGTGGTGCTGGGTCCGAACGTGCCAGACGAAGTGGCTGCCCGGGTCGTTCCCGCGCTATACAGCGCCTTTGTCGGCCGGCCCGACAGTAACCTTGCCATGGTGCCCCCGGCGCAGTACGAGATCATCGAAACCGTGATTCGTGACCTGCGCCTGCCGCCCTACGATGCCATGCCCGACATCGAGCCGGGGGATCTCTGGGCACGTTTCGGGTTCTGGTTGATTCTGTTGCCCGTCGCAAGCGCGTCCCTGCTGGTTGCCGGCCTCCTGCTGGTGTTTTTCAACCGGCGTCTCTTTCGAGTCAACCAGCAATTTGCCCGGCTGATCGAGCGCATGCCGGAACCGATTCTCGTGCTGGAGCGGGATCGCTATATCGATGCAAACCCCGCGGCACTGCGCCTGCTGGGGCTTGATTCCGTAGAACAGTTGCGCGCCAGCCGGCCTGTCGATATTTCTCCACCCACCCAGGCGGGCGGGACGCCCACGGGCAAGCTCGTGGGGCAGTATATCGAGCGCGCGCTGGCCGGGGAGACGGTGCATGCGGACTGGCTCCACCTGAATGCGGCTGGGGAAGAGGTGTCGGTCGAACTGACCCTGCTGCGCCTTGGCCGGGGGGCGCCGGGTCGTTTGCTGGCGGTGCTGCATGATGTGACCGCGCGTCGGCGCATGGAGCAGGCACTGGAGCTCGGACGACAGCGTGACCGCGACCACGCCCAATGGCTCAAGGCACTGTTTGATGCCTCGCCCATCGCGCTGATGGTCCATGATGCGCAGACCGGCGAATTGCTTGAGGCCAACCCCGCCGCATGGCAGTCCTACGGGTATGAGTCGTTCGAGGAACTGCGTGCGGGCGACTTGTGGATGGACCCGCCCTATTCAGAACGCGAGGCGATGGAAAACATTCGGGCAGCGGCTCGGGGCAAGCCGGTGGCCATGCTCTGGAAATCGCGGCGCCGGGATGGATCGGCGTTTTGGGAGCAGGTACACCTGGATGCGGTGGAAGTAGCCGGTTCCCTGCGGGTGATTGCCACCTGCATGGACGTCACCGCCCAGGTCGACGCCGAGAATCGTCTTCGTCACGAGAAAGAGCGCGTTCAGGGCATTCTCTACGGTACGGGCGTGGGTACCTGGGAGTGGAATGTCCAGACCGGCGAAGTCGTGTTCAACCGCCGCTGGGCCGAGATTCTCGGTTACCGGCTGGAGGAGCTGGAGCCGGTCAGCATCCGGACCTGGGAACGCCTGGCCCATCCGGATGATCTGGCTGCGTCCGAGCAGGCGCTTGAGAAACATTTCAGTGGACAGGCCACGCACTATGAACTGGAATCACGGATGCGGCACAAGGACGGCAGCTGGATCTGGGTGCTGGATCGGGGCCGGGTGGTTGAGTGGGACAATCAAGGCCGGCCCCTACGCATGTCCGGGACGCATCAGGACATCACCGAACGCAAGCGGCTGGAGCAGGCGCTTCGCGAACGCGAGAACCTGTTCCGTACTCTGTTCCGCAATCTGCCGGATGGCATCCTGCTGATCGACCCGGATACCCGTCGTCCCGTGCAGTTCAACATGGCGGCCTGCCGCATGCTTGGCTACGACGAAGCCGAGTTCGCGCGCCTGACCCTGGCCGACATCGACACGCGAGAAAGCGCGGACGAAATGAGCGCCCGAATCGCGCGTCTGCGTGAAGGCTCGGAGGAATCCTTCCAGGCGCGTCACCGGCACAGGGACGGGCATACCATTCCGGTTCAGGTGACGGTCCGCCGGGTCGAAATCGACGGGCACCTGTTCATGCTCGCGGTGTTCCGGGACCTGACCCAGCTTTCCGAAGCGCAAAAGGCCTACCGGGAACTGCTCGGACGCTTCGAGAAACTTGCCCAGCTTCTGCCTGGCGTCATCTACCAATACCAGCTGCTGCCCGACGGTCGAGCCTGCTTTCCCTATGCCAGTGAAGGTGTGCGTCAGATCTACGGGGTCGAGCCGGCGGCCATTGCCGAAGATGCCGGCCCGGTTTTCGAAGTGCTGCTCGACGAGGATAGCGAACGGGTATCCGCTTCCATCACGGAATCAGCCCGCCACCTGACCGTCTGGCATGACCGCTACCGCGTCCAGCATCCAGAGCGCGGCCTGATCTGGGTGGAGGGCCATGCCACGCCCGAGCGGCTTGAGGACGGCAGTGTGCTCTGGCACGGCTATATCTTCGATATCACCGAGCGCAAGCAGATCGAGGACGAGCTTGAAGCCAGCGAGCAGCGGTTCCGCCAGTTTGCCGAGGTGATCGATCTGGTGTTCTGGATCCGCACCGCCGACCGGATGGAATACATCAGCCCGGGTTACGAACGGATCTGGGGCCGGTCCGTTGACTCTCTGTATTCTGACCCGAACAGTTTCGTGGGGGCCATTCTTCCCGAGGACCGACCGCGGGTGATCGAGGCGATGCAGCGCGAGAACAGCGGCGGCGAGAATTTCGACGAAACGTACCGCATTCGGCGCCCGGATGGCCGTATTCGCTGGGTTCATGCGCACAGCTTTGCGTTGCCGGGGGGCGACTGCCCGCGCTTCACGGGGATTGCCACGGACATCACCGAACAGGTGGAAGC
The DNA here is from genome assembly GCA_049974825.1 of Halothiobacillaceae bacterium. Taxonomy (GTDB): domain Bacteria; phylum Pseudomonadota; class Gammaproteobacteria; order Halothiobacillales; family Halothiobacillaceae; genus JBKHDT01. Next base: position 3,665 of record JBNGDJ010000069.1, read on the forward strand.
CAGCCAGGCGCTGGAGTCCGCCACGGAGGAACTGCGCCGCTCGAACGAGGAACTGGAGCAGTTTGCCTATGTCGCCTCCCACGATTTGCGCCAGCCCCTGCGGATGGTCGGCAGTTACGTGCAACTGCTTGAGCGGCGCCTCGGCGATCGGCTGGATGATGAGTCGCGCCAGATGATGGACTTTGTCACCGATGGCGCGCGGCGCATGGACCAGATGTTGCAGTCCCTGCTTGAATACTCGCGCGTCGGTCGCATGGGAGAGCCCAAGACGGCACTCGACACGCGCCAGGTGCTGGATGAGGCGCTGCATTTTCTGGAGCCAGAAATCGAGGAAAGCGGTGCCGTGTTGGAAGTTCGCGGCGACTGGCCGAGGGTCGAGGCCAGCCGGAACGAGCTGGTGCGGCTGTTCCAGAACCTGGTGGGCAACGCCATCAAGTACCACGAACCGGATCAGGCGCCCCAGGTAACGATCAGTGCGGCCCGCGACGGGGGTGCGGACTGGCGGTTCTGCGTGCGGGACGAGGGTATCGGCATCGAACCCGATCAGGTTGGCCGCCTGTTCCAGATGTTCCAGCGTCTGCAGACCCGAAGCCGCTACGAGGGTTTCGGGGTGGGGCTGGCCGTTTCTCGAAAGATTGTCGAGCATCATGGTGGCCGGATCTGGGCCGAGTCCGCGGGACTCGGGCAGGGCAGTCGCTTCTGTTTCATCCTGCCGGTCGTGGACCCGGCCGACAGTTCGGGGGAGAAGGGCGCTTGATCGAACGCAGAACCGGACTGACATTCGGACGATCCATTGACGGCTTTTGCCGTCCTGGTTCGGATCGTTCCTGGATCTCAGTGCGCACCGGGCGGCTGTTTGCGGGTCTGTTTTGCCTGGTCCTGCTTGTGCCCGGGGCGCAGGCCGCGATCGATCCGGGTCCCCTGTTTCGAGCAGTCCCTCTGCCCGCGCTGCTGATCGAGCCGGTCAGCGGCGAGATCGTGGCGGCCAATGAGGCCGCCACCCTGTTCTACGGGTATCCCGAAACGCGCCTGACCCAGATGAGCATTCAGCAGATCAATATGCTCACGCCTGAGCAGGTAGCGGCAGAGCGCCGGGCGGCAGCCCTGGCCGAGCGTGATTTTTTCCTGTTTCGCCACCGGCTGGCCTCCGGGGAGGCGGTTACGGTCAAGGTCCGCTCGGTTCCCGTCGAGATCCTTGGCCGATCGCTGCTGTTCTCGGTTGTCCAGCCCCCTGATGATCCCGAGCAGCTGCGCGCGGTGACCGAGATGTACCAGTTGCAACTTGAGGAGTTGGTGGACGCACAGGTCCGGGAGCTGGAACAGGCCGAACGCCAGGAACGCCGCCTGCTGACGGTGGCCGTCGCCCTGCAGGGCGGGGTGATCCTGGTGATGCTGCTGCTGATGCATCGCCAGCGGCGGCTCAAGCGCCGGTTGCAGGCGCTGGTCCGGTCACTTGATGTGCGCAACCGGGAACTGGCCCGGCTGTCGGAGGTGATGGCCCACCACTTTCAGGAGCCGGTGCGCCGGATTGTCAGCTTCGCAAAGCGTCTTCGCCGCCAGGAGGCGTTGGTGGCCGACTCGGACGGGCGCCGGTCACTGGATTTCATGGAGCAGCAGGCCGGTCGGTTGAGTCGGCTTTTGCGTGACGTGCAGAGGTATCTCTCAATCCCCGTTCAGGCCCGCCAACAGGGAAACTGTCGGCTGGACGAGGTCGTAAAGCGCCTGCGGCAGGAATACCGGGAGGCGTTCTCCGAATCATCGGCCGTGTTTCAGGCCACGGAAGAGCCGTTGGAGATCGGCGTGGCGCAAGTGCATTTGGTCGAGATGTTGCGTATCCTGATCGATAACGCATTGGCCTATCGTGACCCCGATCGCAACCCGGCGCTTCGTCTTGTGGCCAGGCGCCGGGGAAAGCGGGTGCAGCTGCTTCTCAGTGACAACGGCATCGGAATCGCCCCGGAAGACCGAGAGCAGGTCCTGGGGCTTTTCGTGCGGGCGACCAAAGCCTCGGAGGCACCGGAGGGTACCGGACTGGGCTTGGCCGTGCTGGATCGCTGGGTCCGCCAACTCGGCGGTCAGGTCCGCATTGTCGACGGGATTGATGGGGGCATCGGCGTGCAATTTGATCTACCGGCAAGGGAATCGCGGAATAAATGACACTGAACGATCCTGTTTTCTCGGTGCTCCTGGTCGAAGATGAACCGGCCGACGCGCACCTGATCCGCATGGCATTCGAGGAAAGCCGACTGCTTGTGCGCCTGGCGCATGCCGAGGACGGCGTGGACGCCCTTGACTACCTCAACCGGCGCGCAGGGCACGAGGATGCCGACAGACCGGACCTGATCCTGCTGGATCTGAACATGCCCCGGATGGACGGGCGCGGGTTTCTCAAGGCAGTCAAGAAGGATCCGAATCTGCGCTCGATACCGGTGGTGGTGCTGACCACCTCGCAGGCCGAGAGCGACGTGTTCGATTCCTACGACCTCGGCGCGGCGGGTTTTATTGTCAAGCCGCTGGATGTGAACGATTTCATCGAGCAGGTGCGTACCCTGGGCGATTATTGGGTGACCCTGGTTCGGCGGCCGGCCAACACGGTGTGAACGGCTGGGGCTGACCGGAACGCCCCGATCGTTCCGAAACGGGAGTGCAGGTATGATGCCGGAATCGGAAAGACGACCCCGGGTTCTGCTCGTCGAGGACGAGCCGGGCGATGCGCAGCTGATTCGCTGGCAGTTGCTGGAAAAGGATCCGGACGCCTTCGAAGTGGAGGTGGTCGACTCGCTTGCCGAGGCGGAGGCCACCGCCGTGGACGGGCAGTGGACGCCGGACGTGATCCTGCTTGACCTGAACCTGCCCGACTCCACGGGCGTGGCCACGGTTATCCGGGCCTGCGAGACGCTCCCCGACGCGCCGATCGTGGTGCTCACCGGTCTGTCTGACGAGCGCGCCATCCGGCCAGCCATTGATGCCGGTGCGGAAGACTTCCTGCGGAAGGGCGCGGATGGCTCGGCCATCCGCAAGGCAATCCGGTACGCGATGCTCCGCCACCGGCGCGAGGCCGAGTCCCGCCTGGCTGCTAGCGTGTTCAGCCATGCCCGGGAGGGGATTTTCATTACCCGTCCTGACGGGGTCATTATCGACGTCAACGACGCCTTCACCCGCATCACCGGTTACAGTCGTGAGGACGTGGTCGGGCGCAAGCCGAACGTGCTCAAGTCTGGCCATCACGATGACGGTTTCTACCAGGATCTTTGGGCCAGCCTCTGGCGGGACGGCGCCTGGGAAGGCGAGCTCTGGAATCGGCGCAAGGATGGCAGCCTCTACCCCGAATTGCTGACCGTTTCCGCGGTGCGTGGGCGCAGCGGGGATGTTACCCACTTTGTGGCCCTGTTCACCGACATTACGGACCAGAAGCGCCAGCAGGACCGCCTGCGGCAACTGGCGCACTTCGATGCGCTGACTGAACTGCCCAACCGGGTGCTGTTTGCCGACCGACTGGCCCAGGCGATGGCGCGCACCACCCGCCATGGAACCGAGCTGGCGGTGGTCTACATTGACCTGGACGGTTTCAAGGACGTCAACGACGAGTTCGGCCACGAGGCCGGCGACCTGCTCCTCAAGACCCTGGCTGGCCGGATGAAGGGCGTCCTCCGTGAAACCGATACCGTGGCGCGTCTTGGGGGAGACGAATTCGTGGCCGTGATCGTCGACCTGGAGGGCAGCGCCGAGCTGGACGGGATGCTTCAGCGGCTGCTCGGGGAAATTTCCCGGCCTGTCCCGCACGGCGAGGCGCGGTTGACCGTCTCGGCCAGCATTGGCGTGACGTTTTATCCTCAGCGAGGCATCCGGGGCCGGCTGGACTCCGACCAGCTGTTGCGCCAGGCGGATCAGGCCATGTACGAGGCCAAGCAGTCCGGCAAGAACCGTTACCAGTTTTTCGATACGGCCCAGGATGCGGCCATGCGCAAGCTGGGGGCTCATCGCCGGGCTGTTGCCGAAGCGATTGCCGAGGAGGCGTTCAGACTGGTCTACCAGCCGGTCGTCAATATCCGGGATGGACGGGTGCTGGGTGTGGAGGCGCTTCTTCGCTGGCCGCAGGCCGAGGGGGAAACGCGCATGCCCGGTCAGTTTCTGCCCTGGCTGCAGGGCGGTGAACTGGTGATTCAGCTTGATGCCTGGGTGATCGAGCGTGCGCTTGAGCAGCTCAATCGCTGGCATGGCGACGGCCAGCCCTTGATGATGAGCATCAACGTCAGCGTGGCGACGCTGGAGCGACCGGATTTTTCCGCCTGGCTGGCTGAAATGTTGGGCCGCTACCCGCAGATCATGCCCCGGGCCGTCTGCTTCGAGGTTTGCGAGGCAGAGGCAGTCGAGGACACCGGGCAGCTTGCACAGGTGATGCACGACTGCCGATCCATGGGTGTCGAGTTCTGTCTGGATGACTTCGGCAGCGGCAGTGCACCGCTGAGCTACCTTCGTGCCATGCCGGTCAGTGCCTTGAAGATGGATCGGCGTTTTGTGGACTGCGTGCTCAGCGATACCGATGACATGGCGGTTATCGAGGGCATCCTCGGTCTGGCGCTGGCGTTTCGAAAGCGTGTGATCGCCAAGGGCGTTGAAACGCTGGCGCAGGGGCAGATGCTGGCCCGGCTCGGCTGTGACCTGGTGCAAGGCTTTGCGGTGGCGCAGCCCATGCCGCCGGAGCAGGTGGACGATTGGTCTGGGAGCTGGCGGCCGGACCCGCGCTGGCAGGGCGAGCCCCGGGTTCTTCGCGAGGATATCCCGTTGTTGTTTGCGGCGGTGGAGCACCTCAATTGGGTCGAGCAGCTGTTGCAGCACGTGGCCGAGCGCGGAACCTCGCCGCCGCCCATGTCGGTGGCCGAATGCCGGTTCGGGCAGTGGATGGAAACCCAGCACCCTTTCTCAAGTGAGCTTGAGGCCATCCGGCCGACCCACGAACAGATTCACGAGGTGGGCAACCGGCTGGTGACCGAGGCGCATGGTCCGGAAGCCGAGGCACTGGTCAGGCGACTGGTCGGGCTGACCGAACAGATGATCGATGATCTCTGCGCGCTCTCGGCCATCCCGGATCGCCAGCCGCACCCGCTGGCGCTTCTCGCGCGGGAGCGTCTGGCGTCCATGCCCGGCGCGCAGGCGGCCCTGCGGGTCGATCATGTGGGCTGAGACGGGGTATTGGGAGGTGAACCGGTTGTGCCTCGGTCCAGCGGTGGGGCTTTGGACATAATGGTGCGCAAGCCCACCACGGTCCGGAAAACCATTGGCTGGCGTGAACTGGTGGCCCTGCCGGCACTGGGTATCCCTCGGATCAAGGCCAAGATCGACACCGGCGCGCGCACCACAGCGCTGCACGCCGAATCGGTCACCCGGTTCGTTCGGGATGGTCAGCCCTGGCTGCGATTTCTTGTGCCGCCCTACCACGGCCCGGATTGCCACCCGGTTGAAGCCCCCCTGATCGAGCGCCGTGCGATCAAGAATACCTCTGGTGTGCCTCAGGATCGGTTCGTCGTCCACACCACGCTGGTGATGGGCCATCGGCACTGGGGGATTGAGGTGTCGCTGGCTGACCGGAGTCAGATGGGATTCGACCTGATTATCGGGCGCACGGCCATCCGCACACATCGCCTGTTGGTGGATCCGGGTCGTTCCTACCTGGCGGGCGAGCCAGCGGTGCGTGCCGAAGATCAACCCTACAATCCGCTGCCGCGGGCGGTAGACGGCTGAACCGCTTTGATCGCGTCGTGTCAGGTGCCGTCCTGGCGCTAATGACGGCAGGCACAAGGCAAACATTCCATTGAAACATTTTCAGGGGGCAGAGCTTGACGGCTCCGCCCCCGTCATTCCCGTGAAGTTCGCGACGGCAAGCGACCCGTCAGCGGACACGAGAAGCACCGGAGATCGTCATGAAAATCGCCATGCTGGCCCGCAACCCGGACCTGTACTCGCATCAGCGGCTCAAGGAAGCCGCGGAGGCGCGTGGCCACACACTGGACATCATCAATACCCTGCGCTGCTACATGAACATCGCCTCCCGGCGACCCGAGATTTACTACAACGGCGAAAAGCTGCCTCGCTATGATGCGGTGATTCCCCGAATCGGCGCCTCGGTCACCTTCTACGGACTGGCGGTTTTGCGGCAGTTCGAAATGATGGACGTATTCTCGCTGAACGAATCGGTGGCCATCGAGCGCTCCCGCGACAAGCTGCGATCCATGCAGCTTCTGGCACGCGAAGGCATCGGGCTGCCGGTGACCACGTTTGCCCACGACCCGCGGCAGACCGAAGAGGTGCTCAAGCTGGCGGGCGAGGCGCCGCTGGTCATCAAGCTTTTGGAGGGCACCCAGGGAATCGGGGTGGTTCTTGCCGATACCAACCGGTCGGCCAAGTCGGTCATCGAGGCTTTCCGGGGGGCGGGCGTGAACATCCTGGTACAGGAATTCATCAAGGAAGCCAGCGGCGCGGACATCCGGGCGCTGGTGGTGGGCGGCAAGGTGGTCGCCGCCATGCAGCGACAGGGTGCGGAGGGCGATTTTCGCTCCAACCTGCACCGCGGCGGCAGCGCACGAATGGCGCGCATCACGCCCGAGGAGCGCTCCACGGCGGTGCGCTCGGCGAAGATCATGGGGCTGAATGTCTGCGGCGTCGACATGCTGCGCTCCAACCACGGCCCGGTGGTCATGGAGGTCAACTCCTCGCCGGGACTTGAGGGGGTCGAGAAGGCCACCGGCAACGACATTGCCGGCAAGATCATCGAGTTTCTGGAGAAAAAGGCTCGGGTGACCAGCACCCGAAACCGGGGACGCGGCTGACATGGCGCGCAGAGCCGGCTTCACGCTCGGCGGACAGGTCATTGAGCCTGGCACGCGACGCACAGTGGACCTGCCGGTCAGCACCCTGTCAGACCATACCCCGGTCACCCTGTCGGTGCATGTCGTGCACGGGCGGCGACCGGGGCCGACGGTGTTTGTATCGGCTGCAGTCCATGGCGACGAGATTCTTGGCGTGGAAATCGTCCGGCGCCTGCTGCGGGCGCCGCAGCTGAGGACGCTGCGCGGCACGTTGATGGCCGTGCCGATCGTCAACGCCTTCGGGTTCATGAACCACTCTCGCTATCTGCCCGACCGCCGGGATCTCAACCGCGCCTTTCCCGGCTCTCCGCGCGGATCGCTGGCTGCCCGACTGGCGCATCGATTCATGGAGCAGGTGGTTTCGCGCTGCGATCTGGGCATCGACCTGCACACGGCGGCCATCCATCGCAGCAATCTGCCGCAGATCCGGGTGACCCCGTCCAAGCCCGAAACCCTCAAGCTTGCCCGGGCATTCGGGGCGCCGATCGTGCTTGCCTCGCCCCTGCGGGAAGGTTCCCTGCGTGAGGCGGCCATGGCCCGCGGGGTGGATGTACTGCTCTACGAGGCCGGCGAGGCGCTGCGTTTCGATGAATTCGCCGCGCGGGCCGGCGTGACCGGCTGCCTGCGCGTGTTGCGCGAACAGGGCATGGTGGCAGCCCGCGGCGTCAGTCGGCCCAGGGCAGAGTCATTGTTCAGCCGGGCCAGCAACTGGGTTCGTGCACCTGCGGGCGGGCTGCTGCGCAGCTACCGGAATATCGGGGACGTGGTGGAAGAGGGCGCCGTGCTGGGCGTGCTGTCCGACCCGTTCGGTGAGATAGACATCGAGGTGCGGGCCACGGAAAAGGGGCTGATTATCGGGCGTACCAACCTGCCGGTCGTCCATGAAGGTGATGCCCTGTTTCATGTGGCGCGCCTGCAGGCCCGTGCCGAGCCCGAGGCGACGCTCGAGTCGCTGACCACCCAGCTCGAGGGTGATCCCATGTTCGACGAGGACGAGATCATCTGAGGATATCTTGGGAAACTCTGCATTCGTGCAGAGTTTCCCTTCGGAGAACGCAGTCCGTTTGGTCAGCTTCCCGGAAGAGCGGGTCTTTGGGTCAGTTCCTGCAACCGGGCAAGGCGGGGATCCCGGCGGGCCTCCCGAAGCGCGCGGCGCAGATAGCCGCGCAACGGGCGCTTGAGGTGGGGCGTCGCCGCCGAGGCCGGAAGCTGCTTGAGGGCCAGGAAGATCGCCAGCGCGTAGGTCAGATCGTAGCGGGACAGGTCGGATTCGCGCTCGGAACCGGGAACGCGGCAGCTTCCACAGGCTACACGGGGTGATTCGTAGGCCGAGTTGGCCATGATGACCCCGAAGCCCAGAAACACGGCCAGCACTTCCGTGGACTGGGGCCAGTTCTCCGGCCCGCCCGGTGGTGGGCCATCAGCCGTCCGCGCGAGGAGGTCTGCCAGGGCTCGCGCAAGCGTGCCGATCAGAGCTTCTGGGTTGGCCAGTCGCCCGGTGGGGTAGGCCAGCCGGGCTGGTGGCGGGATGGCGCCGGTGTGTCTCTGGTCGCCGGGGTTGACGGCGGGGCGCTGCTCTAGGGGCTGAGGCGCCTGGGGGTCCTGTCCCGGATGCAGCAGGCTCAGAGGCCAGTGGCTCAGGCCCGCATGGCGACGAACATGCTCGAAGATCAGGTTCGCCATGGCTTCGGCGCCACTGGCATGGCCGGGAAAGTCTCGGTCGGTGGGGGTTACCAGTGGCGTATTGCGGAAAAAGAAACGAGGATCGAATGCCGGGATCGCCCATTCGTAGAGCGCGAACAGCCAGTCGCGTGAAGGCGCGTCGATCAGCGGGGCGGGGCGAAGCCAGGACGGAAGCATTGAAGATGTTTCGGAAAAAGGATTGAGCAGGACCGCAGGATACAGCAAGGGCATGGGCGGCTGGGGTCGCGCCATGCCCTTTATTGCCTGCCGGCGGCTGCAGGCTGGTGGAGCGTGCCCGCCCCCGGCCGGTCGGATGGTTCGTCGGGGACCCTCAGCCCTGCTCGCGTTCGAACATTTCCAGGGCCTTGTGGACCTCGGCGATGTAGGTCATGGCCGGGCCGCCGCCCATCAGGATGGCGACCTTGCAGACCTCGATGATCTCCTCGTGCGTGACGCCGGCGTGCAGGGCCTTGTTGACGTGAATGCCAATGCAGTAGCTGCAGCGGGCGGTGATGGCCATGCCCAGGGCAATCAGCTCCTTCGTGCGCACATCCAGCACGTCATCCTTGAGAACACTGTTCATGAAGCCGTTGAAGGCTTCCATGGTCTCGCCGGCTTCCTTGGTCATCATGCCCATGCCGGCCTTGAAGTCGTGCATGGTCTGGCTCATGTCATTGCTCATCT
>JBNGDJ010000070.1:0-12676 GCA_049974825.1 Halothiobacillaceae bacterium
GCAATTCAATGGCTTGCGCCATTGTGCGGCAGGACATCCATGCCCTGCACGGGAATCTGAAGCATTCGTGCAGAGATTCCCTCAGGGGCACTCGCCCATGCCGGTAATGAAGTAGCCGGAGTCGACGTAGATGTTCTCGCCGGTGATGCCGGAGGCCAGCGGCGAGCAGAGGAAGGCGGCGGTATTGCCCACTTCCTCGGTGCTGACATTGCGGCGCAGGGGCGCGTTGGTGGCCACGTAGTCGAGGAAGGTCTTGAAGTCGCCGATGCCGGAGGCGGCAAGTGTCTTGATCGGGCCGGCGGAAATCGAGTTGACCCGGATGTTGCGCGGGCCAAGCGAGGCGGCCAGGTAGCGAACATTGGCTTCCAGCGCAGCCTTGGCCACGCCCATCACGTTGTAGTTGGGCATGGCGCGTTCGGCCCCGAGGTAGGAGAGCGTGACGATCGCACCGCCGTCACGCATGTGTTCCCGGCCGGCCTTGGCCAGCGCCGCCAGGGAATAGGCGCTCACGTCATGGGCAACCCGGAAGGCCTCCCGGGACATGCCATCCAGGTAATCGCCCTCCAGAGCCTCGCGCGGGGCAAAGGCAATTGAATGCACCAGGATGTCGAAGCCGTCGGGCCATTCCTTCGCAAGCGCCGGAAACAGGTTGTCGATCTGCTCGTCATCGGTGGCATCCAGCGGCAGCAGCAGGTCCGAGCCCAGGGGCTGGGCGACCTTCTCGACCTTGGACTTGAACCGCTCGTTCAGATACGTGAACGCCAAGTCGGCGCCCTCGCGGTGCATGGCCTCGGCGATGCCTGCGGCGATGGAACGGTTGTTGGCGACACCGACGATCAGCGCGCGCTTGCCGGACAGAAAACCCATTCGAACACTCCTTGGACCAAGATATCGTGGTGAATCTCAAAAATCGCCGGCGGTGACCCGGCTGCGGGGCACCCCGCTCGGAATTTTCATCTGAAGGGTTATTCTAAGCGCAATATGCATGCTTCAGACAGTTTTACCGCCCTTGGGCGCGTCCTGCTTCGGCTGCTGCCGCTTGTTGCGTTCCTGCTGCTGGCCGGCACGAACGCCGCCCGCGCGGTGCCCGCCGTCGCGCTAGGCTATGAGCCTGCCTACCCGCCGGGCTTTACCCACTTCGACTACGTCAACCCGAACGCGCCCCGGGGTGGGCACCTGAACCTGTCCGGCTTCGGCAGTTTCGACTCGCTCAATCCCTTTGTGCTGCGTGGCCTGTCCGCGGCCGGCCTGAACCTGCTGGTGTTCGAGCCGCTGATGGTGCGTTCCTGGGATGAACCCTTCAGCCTCTACGGCCTGCTGGCCGAGGATATCGAGCTGGCCGCAGATGGCCTGTCGGTGACTTTTCGGCTCAATCCTGCGGCCCGGTTCTCGGATGGCACGCCGGTGACCGCCGAGGACGTGAAGTACAGCTTTGACACGCTGGTCGGGGACAAGGCGCATCCGCGCTACCGGCACTACTGGTCCGACGTGGCGGGGGTTACGGTGCTGGACGGGCGAAGCGTCCGCTTCGATTTTCATCGTTCGACCCCGGAGTTGCACCTGATTGTCGCCGAACTGCCGGTTTTTTCCCGCGAATGGGTCGGTGATTCGGACTTCAGCGAGCTGACGCGCAAGGCGCCGATTGGCAGCGGGCCCTACCTGGTTGACGAGGTCAGTTACGGTCGGGTGGTGAGCTACCGGCGCAACCCCGACTACTGGGCCAACGACCTGCCGACCCGGCGCGGAATGTTCAACTTCGACCGGATTACCTTCAAGTACTACCGTGACCAGACCGTGGCCCAGGAGGCGCTGAAAGCCGGTGAGTTCGACCTGTTCCACGAGTCGAATTCCAAGCGCTGGGCGCGGGATCACGAGGGGCGGCGCTACCGGGACGGGGAGATTCTCAAGGCGGAGATTCCCCACCACAACAACGCCGGAATGCAGGGTTTCGTGTTCAATGTTCGGCGGCCGCTGTTCGAAGACGTGCGGGTACGCCGCGCGCTGACCCTGGCGCTGGATTTCACCTGGTCCAACGAGAACTTGTTCTACGGGCAGTATGCCCAGTGCGACAGTTACTTTTCCAACAGCGAAATGGCCGCGCGGGGCATCCCGAAGGGCGAGGAACTGGCCTTGCTTGAGCCTTTCCGCGACCAGCTGCCGCCGGCCCTGTTCGAGCAACCCTGGACGCCGCCGCGGCCGGCAGACCACCTGGCCCTTCGGGAAAACCTGATCGAGGCCCGGGACTTGCTGGCCGAAGCCGGCTGGACGGTTGACGAGGACGGGGTGTTGCGCAATGCCCAGGGGCGGCCATTCCGGTTCGAGATCATTCTGGTTCAGCGCGGCTTTGAGCGGATTGTCGCGCCCTACGCCTACAACCTGCGAAAGCTCGGGATCGAGGCCAGTTACCGGACCATCGACCCGGCGCTATACCAGCGCCGGGCGGACAACTTCGACTTCGACATGATGGTGATCGGCTATCGCCAGACCCAGTCGCCGGGCAACGAACTGCGCGAGTACTTCGGCTCTGCCGCAGCCGAACGCGTTGGCTCGATGAACTTTGCCGGGATCGATGACCCGGTGGTGGATGCCATGATCGACGCGGTGATCAATGCGCCCGACCGGGCATCGCTGGTGCAGGCCGCCAGGGCCCTGGACCGCGTCCTGCTCTGGGGTGAGTACCTCGTGCCCCACTGGTACACGGACGTGCATCGGCTTGCCTGGTGGAATCGCTTTGGATTTCCGAAGACCCTGCCGCGCTACTATGACGCGACCACCTGGGCCATCATGACCTGGTGGCAGACCAACGAGGAGGCCCGGCCGCTTCCGGCTGGCGCCCGCGAGGAACTGTTCCCGGCCGCGGAGGGTGATCTGGAATGAAAAGGTTCAATGCGCGCATGGGGCTTGCTGCCCGGTCCTGGCGCTTGCCGATGCTGGCTTTCCTGCTGCTTGGGCTGGCTGCTTGCGCCGTTCCGCGGTACGAAACCACCGTCAGTTATCTGCCCCCGGCTGACGAGGCGGGGCGGGCCTGCGTGGCGGGTTGCAGCGAGGCGCTGACAGCCTGTCAGAGCGACTGTGCCGAGCGTTGGAATGCCTGCAGCCGGTCGGTGGAGCCGGTGGTTCAGCAACGCTTCAACGAGGCAGTGCGGCAGTACGAAATCCTGCGCGACCAGTACGAGACCGATCGGTTGTTCTACCAGATCAATCGCAGCCTGTCCTGGGGCTGGGGGTACGGCGCCGGCTACTACGGGCCAGGCCCCTTTGGCTGGACGGAAGCCTATGACGCGCCGGTGCCGCCCCCGGCGCCCAGCATGGACGAGATCCGTGATCGCCTGGTGTCTGAACGCTGCGATGCCCGCTGTGACTGTCAGGCCGGGTACGATCGCTGTTTTCTCGGCTGCGGGGGGCAGATCGACCGGGCCACCCGCTGCGTGGCCCATTGTGGTGGAGTCACCCGGTAAATGCGCCAGTACGTTCTCAAGCGGTTGCTGCTGATGATCCCGACCCTGTTCGGGGTCATGCTCATCACTTTCGCGGTGACGCAGTTCGTGCCCGGCGGGCCCGTGGAGCAACTCATCCAGCAGCTTCGTCATGGCGGCGAAATGGGCGGTGAGGCCGGCGGTGGCTTTACCGAGGGGCTGTACCGCGGTTCCCAGGGGCTGGACGCGGAGCGAATCGAGGAATTTCGCGCCCTTTACGGCTTCGATCGACCGGCGCACGAGCGCTTTTTCGAGATGATGGGCAATTACCTGACCTTCAATCTCGGCGACAGCTACTTCTACCAGCAGTCGGTTTCCGAATTGATCGTCTCGAAGCTGCCGGTGTCCATCAGCCTCGGCCTGTGGATCTTCCTGCTGACCTACCTGATCTCGATTCCGCTTGGCGTCGCCAAGGCCGTGCGAGACGGGACACCCTTCGACACGGTAACCAGTACGCTTGTCTTGGTCGGTTACGCCATTCCCGGCTTCGTGCTCGGCATCGCGCTGCTGGTGCTGTTCGGTGGGGGCAGTTTCTGGGATCTCTTCCCGCTGCGGGGTCTGGTGTCCGACAATTGGCAGGAGCTACCCTGGTACGGAAAGATTCTCGATTATCTCTGGCATCTGGTCCTGCCCATCACGGCGATGGCCGTGGGCAGCTTCGCAATCATGACCATGCTGACCAAGAACAGTTTTCTCGAAGAAATTCGCAAGCAGTACGTACTGACCGCGCGTGCCAAAGGCGCCGGCCAGAAGCGCGTGCTTTACGGCCATGTGTTCCGCAATGCACTGATTCCGCTGGTCACGAACTTCCCCGCCGCGTTCATCGGGGCCTTCTTTACCGGCAGCCTGCTGATCGAGACCATCTTCTCGCTGGACGGACTGGGCCTGCTGGCCTATGAAGCCGTGCTGGCGCGCGACTATCCGGTGGTTCTGGGCACCCTGTACGTCTTTACCCTGATTGGCCTGGTCGCCAAGCTGCTGTCCGATTTAAGTTACGTGCTGATCGACCCGCGCATCCAGTTCGAGGCAGTCAACCGATGAGTGGAGCGATCCAGGGCCAGCCGGTAATCGTGGCTGCGGGCGAGCGGGCGGTGGACACCGCCGGGCGACGCGCCTGGGCACGGTTTCGGCGGGGTCGTCGGGGCTACTGGAGCCTGTGGATCTTCGGCGTGCTCTTCGTGCTCAGTCTCGGCGCCGAGTTGATCGCCAATGACCGCCCGCTGCTGGTGCACTACGAAGGCAGTTACTATTTTCCGCTCTGGAACGACTATCCCGAGACAACCTTCGGCGGGGACTTCGCCACGCCGGCCGATTACACCGACCCCTACGTGATCGCCCTGCTCAATGCCGGCAACAACTGGGCCATTCGAGCCCCGATTCCCTTCAGCCACGACACCATCGACTACTACAACACGGCACCCAACCCCGCTGCCCCCAACGAGCGGCACCTGCTGGGTACTGATGATCGCGGCCGAGACGTCGCGGCCCGGCTGATCTACGGCTTTCGCCTTTCCGTGCTGTTCGCCCTGGCGCTGACTGCCATCGGAACCGCCATCGGGGTGCTGGCCGGGGCAGTGCAGGGCTATCTTGGTGGCCGATTCGATCTGGCGTTCCAGCGGTTTATCGAGATCTGGAGTTCGATGCCGGAGCTGTACCTGCTCATCATCTTCGCCTCGATATTCGAGCCGAGTATCGGACTGCTGCTGATCCTGCTGTCGCTTTTCGGGTGGATGGGGCTGTCCGACTACGTCCGTGCCGAGTTTCTCAAGGGACGAAACCTTGAATACGTCCGCGCGGCGCAGGCCATGGGGGTGTCCGGGCCGCGCATCATGTTCCGTCACCTGCTGCCCAATGCCATGACCCCCGTGGTGACCTTTCTGCCGTTTCGGATTTCCGGGGCGATCCTTGCCCTGACCAGCCTGGACTTCCTGGGCCTCGGGGTACCGCCGAGCACGCCGTCACTCGGAGAACTGCTGAGCCAGGGCAAGGAAAACATCGACGCCTGGTGGCTGTCGCTTGCCACCTTTGTCGTGCTCGTCGGCACCCTGATGCTGCTGATCTTTATCGGAGAGGGCCTGCGTTCAGCGCTGGACACGCGCAAGCGATAGCCGACTTCCTTTTGCGCGGAATGTTGCCCACTGCCAACCACGGCCGAGCTCGCAGGCCGGCTGCATCTCGGGGCCAGACCGCCCAAACCGGACGTGGCTCAGATCCCTGTGGCGAATCAGTCCCCGCAGTACGCAGCGCTCGCAGGCTGAATTGACTCGCATTCATGCGAGGGAAGGGATAAGTCTGTCGGCAGCTTCCGAGGCTTTATTGTCCCGGTCTCATGGCCAGCCGTATAATCAGTGAAAATCAGCCGTACGGGAGGCTTTATGCCCGCCGAAACCGCAAAACTGACTATCCGCCTCCCCAGAGAGGACCTGGACTTTGCCAAAAGCTACGCAAAAGCACATGGCGTGACTCTGACAGAGGTGATCGATCGCTACTTGTGCCTGCTGCGCGCCCGCGAGCACCGACCGAGTGCGGAGATTGCCCGGATGACCGGCCTGCTTCCTCCCGAGATTGATGGGGAGGCTGAGTATCACCAGCATCTGGCCGAAAAACACAGCCCATGATTCTGGTCGATTTGAATGTCATTCTGGATGTTCTTCAGGCACGTCAGCCCCATTACGCAGCATCTGCCGAGGTTCTGGACCGGGTGCTGGATGGGCCGGTCAAGGGGGTTGTTTCGGCGCATGCCGTGACGACGATTCATTACCTCGTCAAGCGATACCGGGATGCCTCCGTCGCCCACGAGGCGGTTGAATGGTTGATGCGCCATTTTGAGATTGCCCCAATCGGGCGTGCACAGCTGCTGCGCGCCAAGAGCCTGCGACTGACAGACTTTGAAGATGCCGTGGTGGCCGCCGCGGCTGAATCCTCCGGCTGTGAATTCATCGTGACACGCAATATCAAGGATTTTGCGGGTTCGCCGGTGCATGCACTGACACCTGATGAATATCTGGCCACGGGGTGTGAATCTTGACCGGGCCGGGTCCGCAGGTCGAATCATTCCGGCTGGGCAGACCGCAGGCTGGACAAGCGCAGCGCATCGGGCTGAAGGCCGGGGTTCAGAGCAGGGGGGCGGGGCGGCCGATGTGGTAGCCCTGGGCCAGGTCGCAGCCCATGTTGCGCAGGCGGTCGAGGGTGCCGGCGTTTTCGACGCCTTCGGCGACGACCTTGAGTCCGAGGTTGTGGCCCAGGGCAATTGTGGAGCGAACAATGACCTCGTCCTGTTCGTTCTCAAGCATGTCGCCCACGAAGGTCCGGTCGATCTTGAGCGCATCAATCGGCAGGTCGCGCAGGTAGGCCATGGAGGAATATCCGGTGCCGAAGTCGTCGATGGCGACCCGGATGCCCTCGTCAGCCAGCTCGCGGAGGATCTGCGCGGCCGTGTCGGGATCCTGCATCAGGACGGTTTCGGTCAGTTCCACTTCCAGGCGCTCGGGCGAGGCGCCGTGTTCGCGGACCTGCGCGATCAGTTGTCGCGCAAACCTTCGGTCGACCAGGTTGCGGGCTGACAGGTTGACGGCAATGGTTTCCTCGCGCCCTTCGGCGGTCCAGGCGCCGATGCGGTCCAGGGCCAGGTTGAATACGGTCTGGGTGAGCGGGTGGATCAGGGTGCCGACTTCCGCGGCCGGGATGAACTGGTCGGGGAACAGCAGGCCGCGTTCCGGATGTTGCCAGCGCACCAGTGCCTCGTAGCCGGTGCGCCTGTCGTCCTGCAGGCTGATCTTGGGCTGGTAATGCAGCAGAAGCTGACCCTCGCGCAGGGCCTGGCCAAGGTCGCCCATCAGGGCAAGTCGCTGGGGTGAATGAGCATCGTGTTCGCGGTCGTAAATCGCGATGCCGCTGCCGTTTCGCTTGGCTTCGTACATGGCGATGTCGGCCATGCGCAGCAGTTCGTGACTGTCAGGCGGCTGTGCGGCGCCTCCGGGCAGGGCAATCCCGATGCTGGCGTCGAGCTCCAGCAACAGGCCTTCGACTTCGATGGGTTCGCGCAGGCTGTTGCGCAGTCCTTCAGCCAGTGCGCGCGCCCGGCCGGGGCTGCCGACCTGCGGTTGCAATACGGCAAATTCGTCCCCGCCCAGGCGGGCCAGAAAGCCGCCATGCCGGGCGACTTGCCGGGTCAGCCGGCAGGCGATGGACTTGAGCAGTTCGTCGCCCGTGTGATGGCCCAGCGTGTCGTTGATTTCCTTGAACCGGTCCAGATCAAGCAGGAACAGTCCGGTGCGCGCCCGGTCAAGCTTTTCTGCCTCGGCGTGAAGGGCGCTTCGGTTGGGCAGGTCGGTCAGGCTGTCGTGGCTGGCCTGCCAGCTCAGTCGCGCATGATGGCGCGCGTTCGTGATCGCCAGCGCCACGTTGCGGCCCAGCGTGTCGAGCACGTCGTCTTCCAGCTTGTCGGCCGGGGCCGGGCCTGCGTCCACCAGGATGCTGCCAATGGGGACATCGTCCTGGTAGAGGGGGATGATTGTCAGGGGCAGGGACTCAAGCTGGCAGGGAATGCCGAAATCTTCGCAGATGCTTTGGCAGTGGTGGATCCTGCGCCCGCGCATGGCCATCTCGCCCGGGCTGTTTTGGTAGGGCAGTTCAGACAGAGCGGCGACCAGTTCCTCCGGCATGCCGCGGTGGTCCTCGCAGACGAGCTGGTGGGTTGTCGGGTCATGCCGAAGGAACAGGGCGCCGCGGACATGGGCAAGCTTCATTATGGTGTCCAGCGACAGCGCGATGATCTGCTCGATGCGCGGTGTCTGCTGAAGCTCGGTGGCCAGCTCGCCAAGCAGGCGCAGGTGATGGTTGCGCTGGGCCAGAGCCTTGCGTGATTCGCGGATTTTCAGTTCGGCCCGGTGCTTTTCGGTGACATCCTGAGTAATCCCGACCATGCGCAGGGGGCGGCCGTCGGGCGAGAATTCAACCTGGCCGGTCTGTTCGAGAAACCGGGGCTGGCTCTCATCTCCCGGTATGCGGTGGATCACCCGGTAGTGGCCGCCGGGCGGGGATTCCATGGCCTGCTGCATGGCCTGCCAGACGCGGTCCCGATCGGCCTCGTCGACCGCGGCCAGAAAGTTTTCGCCGGAGGCTTCCACGGCCCGGGGCTCGTATCCCAGCAGGCGATACTCTTCGTCTGACCATTGCGCCCGCCCTGTTTCGAGGTTCAAGGCCCAGTTGCCGAGCCGGGCCAGGCTCTGGGCCTCGGCCAGCAGGGTCTGGCTGTCGCGCACTGCCTGCTCGGCGTCGATACGTGCCGTGACATCATGCATGACGCCGTCCAGCACGCCGTCCCGGCCGGAGCTGTCCACGACATGCCGTGCCTGCAGGTGCAGCCATCGGGTGCTGTCATCCGGCAGCGTCAGACGCAGCTGCAGGTCTGGCTCGCTTGTCGGGTCCTGACGAGCCTGTTCCAGCGCCGCGGCAAGCCTTGGCCGGTCTTCGGGGATCAGGATGTCCACGAGCCGGTCTGCCGTCTGGCCGACCAGCCTGTCCGGCGCCTGCCCGGACAGGCGGAGAAAGCCCTCGCTGAGGTATTCGATAGTCCAGTCCGCGCCGTGGGGCCTCAGGCGAAACGCGGCTGCCTGCAGGTTGGCCAGGATGTCGCGATAGCGTGCCTCACGCTGGCGCAGGTCGTCATTGACCATCAGCTGGGCCACAAGGTCGGCCAGGGAGATGGCGAATTCGTGCTCGCCTTCGCTCCAGACCGGGACGGGCCGGGCGTACTCGAAACTGATGACTCCCACCGTCCGTCCGCGGATGCGGATGGTCGCATCCATCAGCGCGGCCACCCGGTTTTCGGCCAGGTACTGGCCAAGGTCCCGGGTGCGCTCGTCCTCGCGGGTGCTCATGGCATCGACAATCCGCCCCTGCTCGATGGCCCGGAAGTAGCCGGGCGCTTCGTCCCGGCTGATTGGTGCCGCTTCGTGGAACTGTTCGTCTCGGCAGTCGCGCAGCGCAAGGCAGACCAGCTGCCGGTCGTGGTCACGCAGTTGCCAGAGACTGACCCGATCGCTGCGCAACAGGCAACCAACCCGCTCAAGCAGGCCTTTCATGGCCTGTTCCAGCGGCTGCTCCCAAAACGACCAGTCTCGCGCCAGGGCCAGGTACGTGGCCTGCAGGTCGGCGGGGGCTGACGGTGCCTGATGGCCTGATGATCCGGTCATGGGGCTGGGATTGCCTCCTGGAAGCTGCTGCCGCAAGCGTTTTCATTGCGCAGAAATCCATGCGCAAACCTGGGAGTTTCTCAGGACATTATGAAACCAATGGCGCTTTTGCGAAAATGCTTTGCTTTGGCCGCCCTGGCGGTCGAGCGGTTTGCGAGGGAATCCCTGCACGAATGGCAGAGGCTCCCCGGGAGGCAATCAGTCGGATGTGTGGAATCGTCGGGGCGGTCGCGGAGCGAAATGTCTGGCCCATTCTCCTTGAGGGACTTCGTCGCCTGGAATATCGGGGCTACGACTCGGCCGGGCTGGCGGTGCTTGATGATTCCGGGGCGATTGGTCGATGCCGGGCCCTGGGCAAGGTTCAGGCGCTGGCGGACCGGGTGGCCGAAGCGCCGCCGCTTGGGTCAACCGGAGTGGCCCACACGCGCTGGGCCACGCACGGTGCCCCGGCTGAGCACAATGCCCATCCGCACATGGCCGGTGACCGGGTTGCGCTGGTACACAATGGCATTATCGAAAACCATTCCCGGCTGCGTGAAGAGCTGGTCGCTGCCGGCTGCCGGTTCGAATCGGACACCGACACGGAGGTGGTGGCCCACCTGATCGGACAGTTTTTGCAAGGCGGCGCCACGCCAGCGGAGGCCTTCGAGCAGGCATTGAAGCGGCTTGATGGGGCCTATGCGCTGGCCGTGATTTTTGCGCAAGAGCCCGAACACCTGTATTGCGCTCGTCGAGGCAGCCCACTGGTGGTGGGGCTGGGGGTTGGGGAGCATTTCCTGGCCTCGGATGCGCTCGCCCTCTTGCCGGTGACCCAGCGTTTCGTGTTTCTGGAGGAGGGCGATCGGGCAGTCGTGTCGCGGGATGCGGTACGAATTCTCGACGCAGCGGGCCGGCCGGTCGAGCGTCCGGTCCGGGAATCCTCGCTCGCCGGGGACGTGGTGGAAAAGGGCGGGTTCCGGCACTTCATGCTCAAGGAAATCCACGAGCAGCCGCGCGCAGTGGCCGACACGCTGCAGGGGCGCCTGCTTGACGACCGGCTCCTGCCCGCGATATTGGGGCCGGATGCCGATCAGCGCCTCGCCGCGGTTCGCCGTGTGCGCATCGTGGCCTGCGGAACCAGTCACCACGCCGGCCTGGTGGCGCGCTACTGGTTCGAGGATATTCTCCGCGTGCCTTGCCAGGTGGAGGTGGCCAGCGAGTTTCACTATCGCAATCCGGTCCTGGAGCCGGGGACCCTGTTGGTGGCGATTTCCCAGTCGGGTGAGACAGCCGACACGCTCTCGGCCCTGCGGGCGGCCCGTCTACGCCAGCCGGACATCCTTGTGCTCGGCGTGTGCAACGCGCCGGAGTCCTCGCTGGTGCGCGAGTCCGATCTTGTCCTGATGACCCATGCCGGCCCCGAGGTCAGCGTGGCCTCCACCAAGGCCTTCAGTACGCAGCTGGTCGCCCTGGGGTTGCTGTTGATGGCGGTGGGCCGGGCCACGGGGCGGATGACGCCCGATCAGGAGGCACGGATAGTCGGAGGGCTCAACAAGATTCCGGCCCGGCTGGCGGATGTGCTGGAGCATGACGAGGCAGTGCGCCAGCTGGCCGAGCGACTGGTGGAAAAGCACCATGCCCTGTTTCTCGGCCGGGGGACCATGTACCCCATCGCGCTGGAGGGGGCGCTCAAGCTCAAGGAGATCAGTTACATCCACGCAGAGGGGTATCCGGCCGGCGAGCTAAAACATGGCCCGCTCGCGCTGATCGACGAAGACATGCCCGTGATTGCCGTGGCACCACAGGATGATCTGGTGGACAAGCTGGTGTCCAACCTTGAGGAAGTGGCCGCCCGTGGCGCCGAGCTGTTCGTGTTTGCCGACGAGCGGGTGCGCATCCGCCCGCACCCGCGCATGACGGTGCTGCCGGTGACCGCCAACCTGGGCCGGATCAGTGCGCCGGTGATCTTCAATATCCCGCTGCAGCTGCTGGCCTATCACGTCGCGGTGCTCAAGGGCACCGATGTCGACCAGCCGCGCAACCTGGCCAAGTCCGTGACGGTGGAGTAAACCCATGCAGCCCGAAGAACCCCTGGAGCAGGGAGCTGATTTCGAGGATTTCGGC
The DNA here is from genome assembly GCA_049974825.1 of Halothiobacillaceae bacterium. Classification (GTDB taxonomy): domain Bacteria; phylum Pseudomonadota; class Gammaproteobacteria; order Halothiobacillales; family Halothiobacillaceae; genus JBKHDT01. Next base: position 11,777 of record JBNGDJ010000070.1, read on the forward strand.
CCAAGCAAGTCCGAACGCAAGCGTCAGGCCACGGCCTTGCAGGATCTGGGCGAGCGACTGGTTGATCTGCCGCCAGAGCAGCTCGACGAGTTGCCGATCGGCGAGCCACTGCATCAGGCGGTGACCCTGGCCCGGAGCATCCGGGCGCGCGGGGGGCGCCGCCGGCAACTGCAGTATATCGGCAAGCTGATGCGGGGTGAGGATGCCGAGGCGATCCAGGCGGCACTGGAGCGGCTGGACCCGGCCTCGCCCCGCGCCGTGCGCATCCAGCACCAGGCCGAGTCCTGGCGCGAAGCATTGCTTGAATCGGGCGACGATGCGCTGGCGCGGCTTGTGGCGGAACATCCCCAGGTGGCCGTCCAGCCCCTGCGCCAGGCAATCCGGCAGGCACGACAGGAACGTGAGCGGGGCGCTCCCCCGAAGCATTACCGAACCCTTTTTCGCCTGCTGCGCGATTTGTTCGAGGCCGAGTGAGCGGGTACTGAACATCACCCGAAGGGCGGATGACAAGCGGGTACCTCGAAAAACCTTTCGGTGTGCTCAAGGATGCCATCTTTGGGCCGTGGACGCCGGATGCACTTCGCTTGTCCGGCCGTGGTGGTTTGCCTGGCCTCGGTGGCAGGGCCTGCGGAGCAGGCCCGGGTAGGCGTTCCCAAGCGGAGCTTGGGAACGAGGGGTGTGGGGGTGTGGTTTGGGCCGGGATGCCGGATGCGCGCCGGGGGCGCTTGTTCGGCCTGCGGATGCGGCTGATGTGCGATCCGATTCCGCGTCGGCGTCTGCTTGCCTCCCCGCCTCGTTCCCAGGCTCTGCCTGGGAACGGGATATGCCGCAAGCTCTGCTTGCGGGTTTTCCGGGTCTGATGATGCCTGGGTTTTGTGGCGGGGGCTGGGCCCGGTGCCG
>JBNGDJ010000071.1:0-1284 GCA_049974825.1 Halothiobacillaceae bacterium
GTCGAGAAGGTTCGGCTGGATTCGCGGGAGACTTATCATCGCGCCATGCAGTTTGCCCAAGAGATGGTCCCGGAGATTCTCCCGCTGATCGAGCATTACCCGGGCGAGCGGCCGCTGTTCGAACTGCACAATATCGAGGACGAAATTCAGCGCGCCCTGGAAAAGCGGGTTCCGCTCAAGTCCGGTGGCTACATCATCATCGACCAGACCGAGGCGATGACGACGGTGGACGTCAATACCGGGGCCTTCGTGGGGCATCGCACGCTCGAGGAAACGATCTTCAAGACCAACCTCGAGGCGGCCCAGGCGATTGCCCGCCAGCTTCGCTTGCGCAATCTCGGCGGGATCATCATTATCGACTTCATCGACATGTCCGAGCCGGATCATCGCCAGCAGGTGCTGACGGCGCTTTCCCGTGCGCTTGAGAAGGACCATGCCAAGACCAAGGTCTGCGAGGTGTCCTCGCTCGGCCTGGTCGAGATGACCCGCAAGCGCACCCGGGAAAGCCTGGAGCACGTGCTTTGCGAGCCTTGCCCGGTCTGCAACGGGCGGGCTACGGTCAAGACGGCCGAGACAGTCTGCTACGAGATCTTCCGCGAGGTGTTGCGCGAAGCCCGGCAGTACAATGCCCGCCAGATGCTGGTGATCGCGGCACCGGCCGTGATCGACCGGCTGCACGAGGAAGACTCCACCTCGCTGGCGGAATTGCAGGAATTCACGGGCGTACCGGTCAAGTTGCAGTACGAGGCCCTGTATCTGCCGGAACAGTACGACATCGTCCTGATGTAGCACCCCGCCGGGCCGAACCTGTAGAGGGTAGAGGGCCATCCCTTCCGGTCAGGTCTTGGGCCGGCATGTTGCGCAGCAGGGGCTGCACAAGCACAGACGCTTGCCTGCGGGTTTTTTCTTGGGGTCAGTCTTGTCGGGGGCATGGCGCGGCGGCCGGCGCACGCAGCGAAGGGAATCTCTGCACGAATGCAGATTTTCCGAAGAGGACCAGGACGGGTAAAGAATGTCGCGATTTCTTCGTCGTCTGCTCAATGGACTGGTCCTCTGGTCCGCGGGTTTTGTCGTCGTGCTGGCTGTGCTGTTCAGCCTGGCGCGCATGGCCTTGCCGCTGTCCGAAGATCTGCTGCCCCAGGTCGAGGCCTGGGTGACCGAACGCAGCGGGCTGGTGCTGGATGTCGGCGGACTGGATATCGACTGGCGCGGCTGGTCGCCCGGGCTCCTGCTGCAGGATACGCGCCTGCGGGCGCCGGACAGCCAGCAGTTCCAGTCAGTGGG
>JBNGDJ010000071.1:1384-5678 GCA_049974825.1 Halothiobacillaceae bacterium
GCCCTGCGCATCGAGCAGGTTTCCCTGACAGCCCGGGACGCCCGCGGCCGCGATCTGGAACTGATCCGGCAGGGCAGCCTGCAGGCGCGCCGGGACCGGGGCGAATGGGTGGCGGCCCTGCAGTGGCACACGGACGAAGCGATCAGTCCCGCTCCCCAGAAGCTTCGCCTGCGGCTGGATCGCGGCGCGGCGAAAGTCAGCGGTCGGGCCTATCTGGCCCTGTCCGATCTCGACCTGCCTGCAGTCCAGCGTCGGGTGGAAGCGCTGTTTCCCGGGTTGCTGGGCGGGACGCTCGGGGGCTGTCCCCGGCCGGCCGACGAGACCTGCGCCTGGGCCCTGCCGCGGCTTGATGCCGGCGTTTTCGATGGCGAAGCCTGGCTGACCCTGCACGATGGCCGTCTCAGGCAAGTGACCTCCGAGCTTTCGATGCGTCACCTGGTCGCCACGCGGGTTGAAGAGCGCTCGGTGCCGGTTGCCCGCTCGCAGTTCGACCGGGTCAGTACCCTTGCTCGCTGGCGCCTTGGGCCGGACGCCGGGGACTGGTCCCTGCTGTTTGATGATCTGCGGGTGGAAGGCAGCGAATACGCCGGGGCTGATCCCCAACAGGTTTGGCTGGCCCAGCGCGGCGATCATCTGCATGCCGGAGGCGAGCGGGTCGACCTGTCGGCCCTGCGCACCTGGCTGGCGGTTTCGCCGCTGCCCGCGCCCATGCACGAGCTGATTGCCCACACGGACGTGTCCGGGCAGGTCGAGCACCCGGTGCTCGTGTTTGCCGAGGGTGAGCTGGAGCAGGGCTACCTGGGACTGAAGGACCTGCAGTGGTCCGCCCGGGGCATGGTGCCGGGCTTGCAGGGAGAAGCCGGGCAGGGTGGACTGGAGGCCAAACTCCTCAAGCGGCCGGAGGGCTGGGTGCTGGAGCTGCCGAGGCAGCGGCTTTCCCTGCAGTCGGCGGAGCTTTTCGATGCGCCGCTGGCTCCGGTGGACTTGGCGGGGACGCTGTTTCTTGAAGAGGGCGAGACGCGCCGGCTGTTTTCTCCGGATTTGCGCATCGACCTGGCGGGCCTGGTGACCCGGAGCCGGCTGGATCTGAGTTTTACCCCCGAAGGTCCGGTCGCGGACATTCGCGCGGATTTCGAGGCCGCTCAGGCGGCTGCCTTGACGAGCCACCTGCCGGTCGGGGTCATGGACCCGAATGCCGTGCAGTGGTTGCGCCGGGCGCTGGTCGGTCCCGGTCGGATTGAAAACGGTCGGTTCAGGCTGTCCGGGCCGCTGGTCGCGGTGCCCTTTCATCGACCCGATGACACGGGTGTTTTTCAGGTCGATTTCGACTATCGGGACCTCGACCTGGCCTACGATCGCCAGTGGTTGCCTGCCGAAGGACTGGGCGGACACATCCGCTTTGTCGGCAACCGTTTCGAGGCCCGCATCGAGCAGGGTTTGGTCAATGGCGTGCGGGTGCTGGACGGAACCGTGGCCATTCCCCGGCTGGAACGCCCGCATGTCGACCTGCTGCTTTCGCTGCGTGGCCCCATTGCGCAGCAGATTGGCTACCTGGAGGCCAGTCCCGTGCTTTCTCCGGATCTGCTGTCGGCGGTCCGCTTCGGTGGCGAGGCGGAACTGGCTCTGGATATCTTCGTGCCGCTGCTCAAGCGCGATGGCACAACCCAGGTCCGGGGCCAGTTGATGCTCGACGAGTCCACGCTGTCCCTGCCGGCAGCCAGACTGGCCGTGGATCGGCTGCGCGGCACGCTGGATTTTCACAACGAGCGGATCTCGGGCCAAAACCTCGGCGGTCTGATCGACGGGGAACCGGTCGCGCTGGCCGTCGATACCCGAAGCGAGGCTGGCGGCATGATGACCGAGATCGAGGCCCGGGGCGCCATCGATCCGCTGTTTGCCTTCCGCCCGGCCGACTGGACGACCCCGCTTTCTGGTCGCGCCGAGGTCGCCGCCCGTATCGTGATTCCGCATGCCTTGCGTAACGAGCCGGTGCGCGTGGAGGCCGACAGTGCCCTGGCCGGTGTCGCACTGGATCTGCCGGCGCCCTTCGGCAAGCCGGCATCCACAACCCAGGCGACCCGCCTGAACCTGCGCCTTGCGCCGGATGGGGGGCGCGAGTTGGCCTTGTCGCTTTCCGAGCGTCTTGCCGCCCGCCTGGCCTGGGATGAAGGCGAGGACTCAGTGGCCGGCGCCCTGGCGTTTGGCAGCAGCGTGGTCCCGGAAAGCGCGGCCCTGCCGGAAGCCGGATTCGCAGTTTCCGGCCGAATTGCGCCGATGGACCTGGCCCAGTGGTCAGGCTGGTTTGAGCGTCAGGGGCAGCAACGGGACCAGGGTCGGGACAAGGACCAAGAGCCGCCGTCGCCATCTTCCGAGCCGTCCGCGTATCTGCCGGTTTCAGGAACGATCCGCTTCGACCGGCTTGACCTGGGGCAGCTGATTTTTCCTCAGGCCGATCTGGATCTGGACCTGAAAAGCCCTGATCGCTGGCAGTTCGATATCGACAGCGACCGCAGCGCCGGACAGCTGGTATTGCACCGGCGCGAAGGCAGGGTCCATGATGCCGAGGCCCATTTTGCGCGCCTGTGGATCGGCCCGGCACAGGAAAAAAGCGGGGAAGAGCCAGTCCCGGAAAATGGGCCAAAGGTATCCATTGCCGGCTGGCCGAACCTGCGCCTGAGCGCGGCGGATCTGCGCTATGACGGGCGCCGGCTGGGCAGCCTGTCGCTGGAAGGACGGGTTTCCCCGCAGGCGGCAGAAGGCCAGTACCGCTGGTCCATCCCGGAGTTGCTGATTACCCTGCCGGGGGTTTACAGCCTGCAGGCGAACGGCTCCGTCGACGAGCACGAGGGAGGCGTCACCACGGCCCTGAATGTCGGTGCCCAGAGTGATGACGTGGGCGCGATGTTGCAGGCGCTTTCCGGTGGCTCGGCCATCGAGGGCGGGCAGCTGGCCCGGGCCGGCCTGTCGCTGGCCTGGCCGGGGTTGCCCTACGCGCCGCGCCTGTTGCAGATGCAGGGCGGCGGTGATTTTGTGATCGAGGCAGGAAGGTTGGCCGAGGTCGATGCCGGGGCAGGGCGGTTGCTCGGGCTGTTCAGCCTGGGCGCCCTGGCCCGTCGGTTGTCGCTGGACTTTCGGGACGTGTTCAACCAGGGCTTCGCCTTTGACAGCATGGTTGGGCGGATTGCCCTGTCCGAGGGTTATTTGCAGGTCGATCCGCTGGAGATTCGCTCACCGTCCCTGCTGGCGGTGCTCGAAGGGTCCACCGATTTGCGCAGCGAGGCACTGGACTACCAGATGCAGGTCTACGCGGATGTCGGAATGCTGTTGCCGATCATCGGCACGGTCGCGGGCGGACCGCTGGTCGGTGGTGCTGTCCTGCTGGCCCAGCAGCTGATTCGCCAGAGTGATGAGCAGCCGGAGCCGACCATGCGCTACCGGATCGGCGGGACCATCGACAAGCCCGTGCTGGAACGGGCGGGAGAGGGCAATGAGCAGTAAATCGCCGCGTTTCGGTGTATTGCAGTGGAACGGCCGGGCGGACTGGGCGGCCAATCGGGGCGTGATCGAGGCCGGTCTTGTCCGGCTGGCGGGCGACGGGGCAACCCATGTGCTTCTGCCGGAAAACCTGGTGTCCATGCCCGCGCGCATGACCGACCTGCATGCTTTGGCCGAGGATGAACAGGGCCCTGTCCATGCCTTTCTGGCCGAACAGGCCCGGACACATGGGCTCTGGCTTGTGGCCGGCTCCTTGCCGTGGCGAGCCGCGGACGCGCCAGCCGATGCACGCCTGCGGGCGCGCTCGGTCGTGCTGTCTCCCGAGGGGCGGATTGTTGCCCGGTATGACAAGCGCCACCTGTTCGACGTGTCCGTGCCCGGTGGGCGGGATTATCGCGAGTCCGCCGTATTCGAAGCCGGACAGCAGACCGTGGTGGTCCAGGCGGGCGATGTGCGGATCGGGCTTTCGATCTGCTTTGACCTGCGTTTTCCGGAGCATTACAGGGCGCTGGTCGCGGCCGGCGCGCAGGTGCTGGTGGTGCCCGCCGCCTTCACGGCCGCGACCGGGGAGGCGCACTGGTCCGCCCTGCTGCGGGCCCGGGCCATCGAGAACCAGTGTTGCGTGGTGGCGGCCGGCATGGTCGGCACACATGCCGATGGCAATCGGACCTGGGGGCACAGCATGGTGATCGACGCCTGGGGCCGGGTCCTGGCTGATGCGGGCCGGGATGATCCGGGCGCCATCCTGGCCGACATCGACCTGGGGGAGATCGAGGATCTGCGTCGGCGATTCCCCGTG
>JBNGDJ010000071.1:5778-12382 GCA_049974825.1 Halothiobacillaceae bacterium
TTCAAGAAGATGGGCGCCATGGTGAAGGGCGAGATTGACTACGACCAGGCCGAGTTCGCCCGCATGGCCGAGCTGGTTGCCTCCATGAGCCGCATTGCCGATGAGGGGTTCATTCCCGACTCCGACAGCATGTTTGGGGAAACCCGAGCCAAGGACAAGATCTGGAGCGATCGGGAAGGCTTTGAGGAAGACCTGGTGGACTGGCAAAAGGCTTCCGACCAGCTTGTCCAGGCAGCTGCCTCCGGCGACATGGGTCAGATTCGCGCAAGCTTCAAGAAGACTGCGGACAGCTGCAAGGCCTGTCACGACGCCTACCGAAGCGAGTAACGGGGCTGCGGGCCCGGTTGGGCTGGCATTCAGACGCCCTGAATGACGACTGGCCGCCCCTTGGGGGCGGCCAGTTTTTTTTCGCGGTGCCCTTTTGCGGGCACGCGCTCAGCGGCGCCTGCGGATGCGTGACCAGGCAAGCCAGGCGACCGGCAGGCCCGTGGCCGAAAACAGGGCAAAGAAGGCCGGCAGGCTGACATCCAGCAGGCCAAATAGCAGCATGCCACTGACTGCGCTGGCAATCATGAAAAGGGCATTGACCACGTTCAGTGCGCCGATGGTTCTGGCACGACGCGCCTTGCGGCTGCGTCTTTGCAGAAAGGTGTACAGGGGCACGATATAGGCCCCGCCGGCCATTCCGGTAGCCAGAATGCAGGCCATCAGCCCCAGGCCGACCGGGTGGGCCAGCAGATCGGCAATTTCCAGAGCTGGCGCCAGGGGAAACTGCATGGCAAACAGGTACCAGGGAATGCCCAGCAGGGCGACGCAGAGCGCGGCCACCGGTACGAGCTCATGACGGCTGCGCCCCTGGCCCGTCTGGCCGGCAATCAACGCGCCCAGGCCCACGCCGATGGCAAACAGGGCCAGCAGCAGGCTTCCGACCGCTTCATCCGCTTGCAGGGTTTCGCGCGTGAAGTTCGGAAACTGCGTCAAATAGCCGGAACCCACGAACCAGAACCAGCTGATGCCCAAAACCACCGGCAAAATGCCCGAGCGTGCGCTGCGCAGGGTGCGCCAGGTATCGCGCAGCGGGTTGATCTGCCAGGCAGGCGCACTGCCGGCAGGCGGCGCCGCGGGAATCAGCCAGGCTGCGACCAGCCCGACCAGTGCAATGCCGACCACGATGATTCCCGCCAGGGCAGGCTGACCACTGCCTTGCGACCAGCCAACCACCCAGCCGCCGCCCACGGTGCCGAGCAGGATGGCCGCGAAGGTGCCCAGGGCCACCCAGCCGTTGGCCGCGGCCAGTCGGTTCGCCGGCAGATGCTGGGGCGGCAGCGCGTACTTCAGTGGGCCGAACAGGGCGGACTGGCTGCCCATGAAGAACACCAGGGCCAGCAGGAAAAGCCAGGCCTGCAGCCAGAATCCGACCGCGGCAAGCACCATCAAGACCAGCTCGGAAAACTTGAGCCAGCGCGCCAGCCGCGCCTTGTCCATTCGGTCCGCCAGTCGGCCGGCCAGGGGTGAAAACAGCAGGAACGGGAGAATGAACAGCCCGGCGGCCAGGTTCATGATCACGTTCAGGTTCGCGGGCAGGGCATCGGCCGCCACGAAGGCCAGCGAAAACATCAGCGCGAACCGAAACAGATTGTCGTTCAGTGCCCCCAGTGCCTGGGTCACGAAGTAGGGCAGGAAATTCCGCGAGGCCAGCAGTGGTCGCATGTCGGGCAGTCTCCGGCAGCAGCAATCCGCACCCGGCCTGTCACGCGGGCAGCCTGGGGTCTTTGGCCGTCATCCTGGCCGTGACAGTCCGATCAGACCACCTGCTGCGGCGGGGCCAGTCGTCGGTGCAGTCCCTCCTGGACCGAGACCAGTGCCGGGATGACCAACAGCACCAGCAGGGTCGCAAAGCCCAGCCCGAAGGTGATGGAGGCGGCCATCGGGATCAGGAACTGCGCCTGCAGTGAGGTTTCGAACATCAGCGGCAACAGGCCGCCAATGGTGGTCAGCGAGGTCAGCAGCACGGCGCGGACGCGCTGGACGGAAGCCTCTTCCAGCGCCTCGTTCACCGAAAGCCCCTTGGCGCGTTCTTGCTTGTAGAAGCTGACCAGAATAATCGCATTGTTGACCACGATCCCGGACAGGCCAAACAGGCCGAACATCGAGAGAATGGTCACATCCAGCCCCATCAGCCAGTGGCCAAGCAGCGCGCCGACCAGGCCAAAGGGGATGATCGCCATCACGATCAGCGGCGTGGTCCAGGAGGCAAACACCCAGACCAGCACGATATACATCATGGCCAGGCCGATATAGAGGCCAAATTTCATGTCGGCCATGGTTTCACGCTGGTCGGCCGCCCGACCCTCGAAGCTGTACTTCACGTTGTAGCGGGTGGCCAGCTCGGGCAGGGTGTCCTGCTCCAGGCTGGCGAGGATGTTCGCGGCGCTGTTGATTGCCCGGTTGACCTCGGCCGTCACCTCGACGGCAAGCTCGGTCTCGGCATGTCGCAGCGCCTCGAAGCCCTGCCGGGTCTCGAAGCGTGCAACCTGCTCAAGAGGCACGAATCGTCCATCCGGCAGGCGGATGCTCAGCCGCTGCCGCGTGGCCATGCGGTCGCGCTCGGAGCGCGGCAGCATGACCCGGACCTCGATCTCGTCGGGACCGTCCTGGTATATCTGGGTGAGTCTCCCCTCGAAGGCTGCCCGCAGCTGGCTGGCGAGCATCCGGGTGGTCAGGCCCAGTGCTTCCCCGTGGGGGCTGACCGAAAAGATCAGCTGTTCCCGCCCGTAGGGCATGTCGTCCTCGGTATCGAGCACGCCGGGAACCTCGCGCAGGGTGGAGGCCAGCTCCACGGCCGCGGCCTTGAGTTGCCCCGCATCCTCGCCGGTGAGGCGGATATTCACGTCCTTGCCGGGCGGGCCGCCTTCGCGCTGGCTGATAATGAAGTTTTCCAGGCCCGGCGGCTCGTCAATGCGCGCGCGCCATTCGCGAATGAATTCCACGTTCCGCACGTCCCGGTCATCCGGCGAGGTCAGTTCGATCAGCATCGAGCCAAGCTGATCGCCCCGGGCGCCGGTGCCGGCCGCCCCGATCGTGCCGCCCTCGCGGGTCAGCGCCGTGTTGACCAGGTCGCCGCCGAGCGCCTGCTCGGTTTCTGAAAGCGCCTGCTCGACCGAGCGCATGAAGCGCGAGACCTGCTCCGAGGGCGTGCCGGCCACGAACGTCGCGTTGGCATAGAGCACTTGAGGTTCGGGCGTGGGGAAGAAAGTGAATCCCAGCCGTCCCCCGGCCAGCAGGCCGACCACGAGGATCATGGCGGTGACGGCAGTGGCCAGCGTGGTGGACCGATTGGCCAGGCTGGCACGAACCAGGCGGCGAAACGGACCCTGCCGGAAGGCGGTGAACCCGTTGTCGAAGCGTTGACGCAGTCGCTCGGACCAGCCCAGGGCCCGGCTCGGCCGGAAGGCATTGCGCAGGTGCGCCGGCAGCACCACGAAGCACTCCAGCAGCGAGGCAATCAAGACGCAGATCATCACCAGCGGGATGTCGCCGAGGATATTGCCGATGATGCCGCCGACGGCCAGCAGCGGCATGAAGGCGGCGACGGTGGTGAGCGACGAAGCCACCACCGGCCAGAGCATCCGGCGTGCCGCGCCTTCCGAGGCAAGCTGAGGCGATTCGCCGGCCCGAAAATGCGCATCGGCATCCTCCCCGACCACGATGGCGTCGTCCACGATCACGCCCAGAGCCATGATCAGCGCGAACAGGGAGATCATGTTGATGGAGCCGCCCACGATCCAGAGTACCGCCAGGGCGGCCATGAAGGCGGTGGGGATGCCAATGGCTACCCACAATGCCACCCGGGCCGGGAGGAAGAGGTACAGCAGGATCATGACGAGCACCAGCCCGCCGAATCCGTTCTTGACCAGCAGGCTGATCCGGTCGTCGATCAGTTGCCAGGACTGGTCGTAGACCGTGATGTCGACACCGGGCGGCAGCGTCGGCTTCACGTCCGTCAGCCAGCCTTCCAGCACGCGGGCCGCCTCCAGCGAATCGCCCGTCTCGGCCCGCTGCAACTGCAGTTCCACGGCTGGTGCGCCTTCGTAGTACAACCCGACCTGGCCATCCCGCGGTTCGCGGACGATCTCGGCCACGTCACCCAGGAGAATGCGCTCCTGACGATCGGCGGTGATTGGAATGTCTCCGAAGGCCTCGGCCGTGCGAGCCTGCTCCACGGCCCGCAGCTCCCGCCCCGTGTCCTGCTCGCCGATGACGCCGGCCGGGAGGTCCGTGGACCACTCGGCGACCCGGTCGGCCACCTGGTCCAGCGACAGGTTCAGTCGCTCCAGCGCCCCGGCCGGTATCTCGATGGCGATCTGTTCTTCCGGCAGGCCCTCGATGGATACCCGGTCGACGCCGCGGGCGATCAGGTCCCGCTCGAAGCGGTCGACCAGCATCCGCATTTCCTGGCGATCGATCTCGCCGTGAATGAGCACCCGGGCAATGGGTTCATAGCGCACCACCCGGCTGACCTGCGGTTTCTCGGCATCCGCGGGGAGATTGCGGAAGTCGTCCACCTGCTGGCGCACGTCATCCAGCGCGAGCACCGGGTCGACGCCCTCGCGAAACTCCAGCGAGATGCTTGAGACGCCCTGGGCGGAGGTGGAACTGATCTTGTGCAGGTTGGCCACGCTGCGCAGGCGCTGCTCCAGCGGAATCGTGATGCCCCGCTCGATGTCCTCGGCCGAGGCGCCCGTCCAGATGACCCGGACGGTGACGACATCCAGCGCGAAGTTTGGGAAGAACTGGATGTTCATCCGCATGACCCCGAAGATGCCCCCGAGGATCATCACCAGCATCACGAGATTGGCCGCCACCCGGTGATGGACAAAGAACGACAGGAAACCGCCGCCGGGACGGCGGCCGCCATTGCTTGCCGGTGTTGCCTGCGCCTGCCCGGTCATGGGGTGCCCTGCGTGTCGGCCACCTGAACCTTCAGGCCGTTGACGGCATTGGGCAGGTGCGTGATCGCGATTTGATCCCCGGCGCCGAGTTCGGGCGAGCGGACCAGCATCCAGGTCTCTTCATCCCGGGGTACCTCGCCGATTTGCTCGACCCGCAGGCGCTGCAGGCGCCCGTCGCTGACCCGGTAGATCCGGTCGCTCCCGTACAGGGCCGAGTAGGGCAGGGCCACGGTCCCCGCTGCCGGGGGGCGCTCAAGCCGGATGGTCACCATGCTACCGAGGCGCAGCGCATGATTGCCCGTCTTAAGGTCAAACAGCAGGTCCACTCCGCGCCCGTCGCCCTGGCCGGCAAGGCCCGTGAGCGCGAGGGGCAGCTCCCCTTCCAGCGTGGTGGCCGCAAGCGATCTGTCCGCGTCCACCGCTTCCAGAATTTCTGCGGCATGGCGGGTCGGCAGCTTGGCCCGCAGGCGCAGCCGGTCTGCCGGGTACATTTCCAGGAGCCGGGCGAAGGCGCCAACCTGGTCGCCTTCGGCGACCTCCACATGGGCCACGATGCCGTCGAAAGGCGCGTGGACGATGCTTCGCTCCAGGTCGCGCTCGGCGATCTGCAGGTCGGCCCGGGCGCGCTCAAGGCGCGCCTCAAGCGCCGCCAGTCGCGTGGGGTGGTCGGCAATCTGCTGCTCGCGGTTGGTGACGGTCAGCGTGGCGCGTTCCACAGCATCGCGGGCCTCGTCGATCTGCGCCTGGGAACCGAGATCGCGCGACTGCAGCGATTCGGCCCGCTCCAGCGCCCGGCGGGCCGTTTCCAGAAGCTGCCGCTCCCTTGCCAGAGCCGCCACGTCGTTCTCGTGGCGCAGGTGTTCGCTGCGTATCTGGGCGGTCAGTTCGGTGACGTCGGCCAGCTCCTGCAACACGCGGGGCCGGAAGTCGGCTTCGTCCAGGGCGATCAGCAGCTCGCCCTCTGCCACCCGTTGACCGTCACGCACCGCGACCCTGTCTACCCGCGCGGCTGCCGGCGCCACCGCGGTGAACAGGTCGGCCGTTTCCACGATGCCATGCAGCTGAAGCACCGGCTGGTGGGTATCCGGCGTGACGGTCAGGGCCTCGACCTGCCAGGCGCGCTCGGTCGGTTCGACCGGCTCCGGTTCCGGCGCCGTCTGCTTCAGGTAGATGAACCCGCCGATGCCGATGCCCAGCACGATCAGCGGGAGCAGCCAGCGAAACAGGGTCTTGAAGGGTGCGCTCATGGATTGATTCGAGCTCCGCGATGGTCGGTTCGGGCCAGTTTGTATTCGTTCAGATCCGCCGAGAATTCGCTCCTGCCCCGGCGATTCGGGAATCAGGCGAAAACGCCTGCCCGTTGGGCAGAAAAAACGGCCCGGGCAGGGCGGACGGGTCGAGTCTGAGTGTCATGCCGGGTTATTGGTTCCCGGCCACCGAAAATGCGATGGCGGTTTGCCTGCTTCACGGCCGGGAAAACGCGAATTCTAAGCCCAGTTGCCTCCGCCTGCACGACTCCAAATCCCGAAAGTGTGAGGGGTGGGCTGCGAAAGGGGTTGTCGGGGGGCGATAGAGCAGGCAGGGCCGCGGATGCAATCCTGCCGAGCAGAGATCTGAACCGCTAAGGAAACTCTGCACAAAGCCATCCTAGG
>JBNGDJ010000072.1:0-12262 GCA_049974825.1 Halothiobacillaceae bacterium
GTTGGGGCATCCCTGCCCCAAAGGGCACCTCGAAAGGTTTTTCGAGATGCCCTTTTGGCATGTCCCGTGCATCGTGCTTTGTTGTGGTCGGCCCGGGCGTCCAATCGTCCGGATTTGACGGATGTCAGATCGCCTGTTCCGACAATTTGTTGACGTCATGTGACGGTTTGATGTCGAATGACGCGCTTGTGCTTTCGTCTGAATCGTACCGGGGGTTCAGAAAAGCGTCATTCGGGCCGACAAGAGGCAGGCAGCCTGCAGGGATTGGAATTCAGGGCGGCGCCGCTGAATCGTGGCGCAGGTCGAATGAGACTTCGGATGGTTTTTTTTTGCAGAGTTTGCGCGGCCGACCGGAAACCCTCCGAAGAGTGGGTCCGGGTTTTTAAAGCCGATTGCGTGTAGACGCGGAACAGCAGAGCAACAGGGGGAAGCGCCATGCGCGAATGGTGGCTTGGACTGAAAATGAGAACAAAGCTGCAGATCCTCACGCAGGCGGTCGTCCTGCTGATGATGATCCTGGCGCAGCTCATCATCATGGATCAGTATGAGCGCAGCATGCACTCGGCGGCCGAGGAGAAAAGCCTCTCGATGGCCGATGGCGTAATTAACGGCGCCAACATGCTGATGCTGACCGGCGCGATCACCAACGAATCTCTGCGGCAGGCCTTCGTCAACAAGATGCAGATGACCGAGGGCATCGACAGCCTGCGCATTCTTCGGGGGGAGCCGGTACGGTCGCAGTATGGTGATGGCTTTGGTCAGACCCGTCCTCAGGATGAGGTGGAGCGAGCTGTACTGGATGACGGTCTTGCGCGTTTTGAAACCTACAAAAACCAAGATGGCGTACTGATGATGGAGGCGGTGGTGCCCTTCATCGCCAGCGAGAACTTCCGGGGCACCAACTGTCTTCAGTGTCACACCGCGGCGGAGTCCGGGGATATTCTCGGGGCCGCCAGCATGACGGTGGATCTGGCCGACAAGCAGAAGCAGCTGAGCCAGATCAACATCGGGCTGTGGGTCGGGCAGATCGTCTTCCAGATCATCCTGTTTATCGTGATCTCGGTCATCGCGCGCCGGGTGACGGCCCCGGCCACCCGACTGTCCGAGTTGATGGGCCGGATTCAGGAGACCGGAGATCTGCGGATCCGCTCCGAAGTCAGCAGTCGTGACGAGATTGGCAGAACGGCCCTGGCATTCAATCAGCTCATGGATCACCTGCAGCGATTCCTCGGACGGCTCAATGCAGGCATCCAGGAACTGGAGGCCGCGGCGCGGGTGATGGCCGGCAGTGCGGAAACGGTGAAGACCGATACGCGCCGACAGAGCGAGATGGCCATCTCCATCGCGGCGGCCACAGAGCAGATCCGGTCCACCATCGGCGGCATTGCGGATGGGACGCGCGACACCGCCTCTGACGTGGAGGAGGCGAGTCGCCAGGCCGTCGCCGGCGAGCAGGTGGTCGACGATGCAGCCGATGAAATGACGCAGGTTGCCGATGCGGTCGATCAGGCGGCAGCCGTCATCCAGACCCTTGGTGAGCGATCGCAGACCATCAGCGGCATTGTGACGACGATCAGCCAGATTGCCGAACAGACCAACCTGCTTGCCCTCAACGCAGCCATCGAGGCGGCTCGGGCCGGTGATCAGGGACGCGGGTTCGCGGTGGTGGCCGAGGAGGTGCGCTCTCTCGCCCAGCGCACGGCCGCGGCCACCGAGGAAATTACCGGGATGACCCGGATGATCCAGAACGAAACCACCGACGCGGTCGAGAAGATGGCCTCCGTGGTCGAGCAGGCCCACAAGGGCGCCTCGCTGGGCGAAGAGGCCGCCAAGGCCCTCGCCACCATTCGTGATGGGGCGCAACGCACCGTGGAGCGGGTCTCGGGCATCTCGGCGGGTATTGACGAACAGGCGGCCGCTTCCGAGGAAATTTCCCGCACCATGCAGGCGATCAGGGACACGGCCGAGGATATGGACCGGGCCATGGAAGATACTGGCGCCGAAGTCGAGCGCCTCAAGCGCCTGGCCGATGAGCTGCGGCGCGAGGCTGATGGTTTCCAGGCCTGAGCCGGGCCGGGAACCAGGGGCGAGGAAACCAGCGTTTAAGCGGTTGGTGACTCACGCGTGCCGGCATTGGTGCCCGAGTCTTTCCGTGCGCACAAAGTGCAGGGATGCCCCCATCAGGAATTTCTCTCCAAGTGAGCGCCCGCTCGCCGCCGTGACGATGTATGATTGAAGGCGTGGTTGTCACGAAAGGTTCATGACTCCCCTGTTCGCGTCGGGTAGCTGGTACGGGTAAGTAAGGCTACTCTTGATGATCCGTCCGGAACCATTGTCCCGCGACTTTGAGCGCGCGCTCACCGGCGCGGTGGGCACTCCCGTTTCTACCGGTTTTCCCGCATTTGAGTCTCAAGACCCGCTTTCTCGCGCTCACTGCGCTGATTATCCTGGTCGCATCTTTGACTGCTGCCGTGGCTTTCGAGCGCGTGGCCGAGGACCTGGTTGCCGAGTGGGGCAAGCGACTGACGGAAATCCAGGTCCGCTACGACAGTGCGCGGGTCCTGCAACCGCTTGAGCGGGACCTGGCGCTCTCCAGACAGCTGGCTGATTCCGAGGTCATCGCGCAATGGGCCAGATCGCCGGATGACCCGACGCTCCGGGAGGCGGGGCTGGCGGAGCTGGAGCGCTTCAGAAACAATTTCCGGGATCACAACTACTTCGCGGCTTTCCGTTCCGATGGCGCGTATTACTACAACAATGCCGAAAACGAGTTCGCCGGCCGGCAGCTGCGTTATCACCTTGATCCTGAAGACCCCGATGATGCCTGGTTCTACAAGCTGATCGAACAGGGTCGAACTTTCCACCTGAACGTCAACCCCGACACCGAGCTGGGTGTGACCAAGCTCTGGATCGATGTGCTGGTGCGCGATGGCGATGAAATTCTCGGGATCGTCGGCACCGGTCTGACGCTTGACGCCTTTCTTCGAGACATCGTCGATCTCGACCAGCCCGGCATCACGACCATGTTTGTCGATCGCAATCAGGCCATTCAGCTGTACCGCGACGAGAACATGATCGAGTACGCGAGCTTCATCAAGCCCGAGGGTCAGAAAAACACCATTGACCGGCTGCTGGATACCGAGGCGGACCGGGCCCGCGTGGCACGCATGATGGAAAACCTGGCCCGGGGCGCAGGTGACGGGCAACGAGCCCGCGTTGTCACTGACTTTGTCAGCGTCGGCGGTACGCGCCAGCTTGCAGGGATTGCCTACTTGCCATCGGTTGGCTGGTATGAGGTCACGTTGGTGGACATGGCGCAGGTCATGCCGGTCAGTCGATTCTGGCGGATGGCCCTGGTGTTCGGGACAACGCTGCTCTTTTCCCTCCTGCTGTTCCATTTCGCGGTGAACCGGTTGATTCTCCGTCCGGTCAGAGCGCTGGAGGGTGGCATGTCGGACTTTGCCCGTGGCGGCACGCCGGACCCGGCGACTCTGCCGGCCGGCCAGGATGAACTGGGGGCACTCAGTCGGCATTTCCTGAAAATGGTCGATGCCATTCGCGAGCACACCGCCTCCCTTGAGGAAAAGATCGCGCGACGCACTGAAGCCCTCAACCGCCTGGCACGAATTGATCCGTTGACCGAGCTGGCAAACCGGCGAGGCATGGAAGAACACCTGGAGCAGGTGATCCGGCGTGCGGAGCGTGAAGGCAGCAACTATGCCGTGCTCTGGATCGATATCGATCGATTCAAGTGGATCAACGATGCCGAGGGACATCAGGCCGGGGACGAGGCACTGCAGGCGGTCGCCCGAGTGCTGGAGGATTGCATCCGCGGCTACGACATGGCCGCCCGTTGGGGCGGGGACGAATTTCTCGTCGTCATGAGCCCCTGCAGTGCCGAAGATCTTGAGACCGTCGCGCAGCGCATCTGCCGGGACGTTCAGCAACTGGCGCCAGGAATTCTGGGGGTCGGGCAGGTGACAGTCAGCATCGGTGCGGCTGTCGGGCGTCCGGGCGAGGCGCCCGATGCCGTTTTGCATCGGGCCGATCAGGCATTGTATAAAGTCAAGACCGGCGGGCGTGACGGCTACCGTGTGGCCCGGCCACCAACGGGTGATGCTCCGGCGTAATGAACCGCGCGGGTAATCGCTTGGTTGCTTCCCGTGCCGGTCTCGGATGCCCTGCCGCAAAATTGCGCAAGCCATTGAATTGCGGAGCCCGGGCCGAGCGTGTGTCGGCCCGGGCGTGTCTGCACAAGCCTGAAGATGGCTTTGTGCAGAGTTTCCTTGAGTGATTGTGCGGCATGACATGGATGCCCCTGCCGGCTGCTCTGTCTGCAGGGATGATCAGAGACTTGTAAGATGCTGTTCGGCAGTCTGAAAAGACGGATTCTGGTCCTGACCGGGGCGATCATTGTTTTCGCTTCCGCTGGGGCGAGCATCGCCTTTGAACGACTGATCGATTCGCTGGTGCTCGAATGGGGCAAGCGGCTCACGGAAATTCAGGTCGGCTACGATGGGACCCGTGTGCTCAAGCCGCTGGAGCGCGAACTGGCGCTTGCCATGCAGCTTGCTCGGTCCGAGACTATCCTGACCTGGGCTCGGGCACCGGAGGACCCGGCGCTGGAACGGGCAGCCATCGCGGAGCTGGAGCGCTATCGCGAAAACTTCCGTGACCAAAACTATTTCGCCGCGTTGCTCGCCAACGGCGGGTACTACTCCAACGACGCCGAGAATGCCTAAGCCGGAAGGCAGCTTCGCTACCACCTTGACCCCGATCATCCCGATCATGCCTGGTTCTACCGGCTGATTGACCTCGAATGGCCCTTTCATATTCCCGTCAACAAGGATGCCGAACTGGGCGTGACCCGGCTCTGGATCGACGTGCTGCTGCGAGACGGGGACGAGGTGCTGGGCGTGGTGGGTACGGGCTTGTCGCTTGAGCGGTTTTTGGAAGAGTTTCTCGATGTGGGGCGCCCCGGGGTCGCCAGCCTGTTTTTTGACCGGGATGGGGCAATCCAGCTATGGCGCGACGCGCGCCTGATCGATTTTGGCAGCTTCGTTCATGGGAATGGGGAGAAGCATCGGGTGGATCTGCTGATCGATGATCCGGCCGAGCGGTCCCGCATCGACGAGGCGATGCGTTCCCTGGCGAAGTCGCCGGGAGACAACGCCGTTTCCCGGGTCATCATGCGGTTCGTGCACGTCGACGGTGAGCGGCATCTGGCCGGGATCGCGTACCTGCCGGCTATCGGCTGGTACCAGATGACCCTGGTCGATTTGTCGACTGTCTTGCCGGCCAACCGGTTCTGGCGCATGGGGCTGGTTTTTCTGATCACCTTCCTGCTCTCCCTGCTGCTGTTCAATGTCGCCATCGACCGGATGATCCTGCGACCGGTCCGTCAACTGGAAGAGGGCATGGCTGGATTTGCCCGGGGCAAACTGCCGGGGCCCGGTGACCTGCCGCAGACCGGGGACGAACTGGCGCGGCTGGGCGATCATTTCCGGCAGATGGTCGGCCAAATCGAGGCCCACACGCGCGAGCTTGAGGAAAAAGTGGCCCAGCGCACGGCCGAGCTCGACCGCCTGGCCCGGATTGACCCGTTGACAGGCCTGGCCAATCGGCGGGGCATGGAAGCGCATCTGGCGCGGGTTCAAGAGCAGGCAGCGCGTGACGGCACGTTCTTCGGCGTGGTCTGGATTGACCTGGATCACTTCAAGGAGATCAACGACCACCATGGGCATCCGGCAGGAGACGCCGCCCTCTGCGCGGTGGCCGGGCTGCTGCAGGAGATTGTGCGCGGCTACGATCTGGCGGCACGCTGGGGCGGGGACGAGTTTCTGGTGGTCATGGCCCGCTGTGACCGGGCAAGCCTTGAGCACATCGCCCAGCGCATCTGCTCGGCGGTGCGCAGGCTTTCGGTGGATGCCATGGTGCCGGACGCCGGCCCGTTTGGATTGACCGTCAGTATCGGGGCGACTCTAGGATCGGCTGGCGAGTCGATTGCCGAGGTGCTGAGCCGCGGGGATGCGGCGCTGTACGCGGTCAAGCAGAATGGACGCAACGGGTACCGCGTGGTGCTACCCGACCGGGATGCTTCCTGAACGCGCAGTTGGGGCCGAAGATGCAGGTCAGTATCCCTGTCGGGACCACCAGTCCGGCAGGCTGGCGACCGAGTCGAGAACCACGGTGGGTTGCCGATCGCGCTCAAGATCGCCGGGCCTGAATTTGCCGGTGCGCACCAGTGCCGCGGCCAGGCCGGCATCCATGGCCGCAAGGCAGTCGCTGGCCACGTCGTCGCCGACCATCAGCACCTGATCGGCCGACAGACCCATGACTTCCGTGGCTGCGAGAAAGAAGGATCGATCCGGCTTGCCCAGGACACGGGGTTTGCGGTCGCTGGCGAAGGCGAGTGCTTGCACGAAGGGACCGGAGTCCAGGCACAGGCCGTCTTCGCCTCGAAAATAGCGGGTCATGCCAAGGGCCACCAGCGGGGCCGCGGGGTTGTTCTGGAGCAGTCGGAAGGCCCGGTTTAGTTGACCATAATCCCAATCTCGACCCAGATCGCCCACCACCACGGCAGACGCGCCTGATTCTGCTGTTTCATCAAGCAGTGGCACCGGGGCAAGGTCAGTCCGCACCGCTTCGCGCAGCAGGCAGGCGACCGGCCCGTCGACGTGCCGGCCGAGCCAGTCGCGGGACGCAAGCAAGGGGGTGAAGACCGTCTCTTCCTCGGCGGGCAGGCCCAGGGCCTGCATGCTGTCCAGGATGGCGGCCAATGGTCGGGAGGTGGTGTTGGTGACAAAACGGTACGGCAGGCTCTGGCTTCGGACCCAGTTCAGGGTGTCGGCGGCTCCTTCGATTGCCCGCCCGTTCTGGTAGAGCACACCGTCCAGGTCAAAAAGGATTCCCCGATACATTGCTTCTGCCTCCAGTAGCGGCTGCTTGCACGAACCATTTGGGTGCATCCGGCGGCGGCGCTGCACCTCGGTGTCTTGCAGGGAGTTCTCTGCACGAATGCAGAGAACTCCGCGCAGCATGCGTGCAGACATTTGTCTTTGTCGGGCATGACAAGCTATTTCCCTGTGGTTTGTCATGCCCTGTCGTGACTGGCTTGCGAAATTCATGCCCAGCCTTGTTCCGGTGACCGAGGTGACACGGCGCGCAGGCGCTCTGCTGCAACCGAATCAGCCGCGTTGTGACGCCCGAGCCGGACATGAGAGAATGTCAGCCGGCCGGGCCCGGCCCGGCAGTCAAAAGCTTTTTCCGGCGTGGGTTGAAATCCCGGACAGGCCTTGTTGCGCAGCCAGGGAAACTCTGCATGGATACAGGGTTTCCCTGGCAGGAAAGCGCCTGCTCCAGAGTCCTGCGAGGACCTGTTGGCATTACGGCATCCGCACCCGACCGACGTCGGGTTTGTTTCATGCGATTGCGAGCAAACACCATGACAGCGAGACTGATTGATGGCAAGGCCATTGCCGCCTCCGTGCGCGAGGCCGTCCAGGAGACCGTGGCCAGGCGGCGAGCCGAAGGGCTGCGTGCCCCGGGACTGGCGGTAATTCAGGTCGGCGATGACCCGGCGTCGTCGGTGTACGTCGCCAACAAGCGCAAGGCCTGTGCGGCTGCCGGCATTGAGTCTGTCTCGCATGATTTGCCGGTTCATTGCAGCGAGGGTGAGTTGCTGGCGCTGATTGACCGGCTGAACGACGATCCGGCCATTGACGGGATTCTGGTCCAGCTGCCCCTGCCAAAGCATATTGATCCCGAGACCGTGATCGAGCGGATCGACGTCGACAAGGACGTGGACGGTTTTCATCCCTACAACATGGGTCGCCTCGCGGTTCGTATGCCGCGCCTGCGTCCCTGCACTCCAGCGGGGGTTATGCGACTGCTGGAGTCCACGGAACAGGATCTGCACGGCATGGAGGCCGTGGTTGTCGGCGCTTCCAATATCGTCGGCCGCCCCATGGCGCTGGAGCTGATGCTGGCCGGGGCCACCGTGACGGTCTGCCATCGGTTCACCCGGGACCTGGCCGGGCACGTGGGCCGGGCCGACCTGGTGGTGGCTGCCGCGGGCAAGCCTGGTTTGGTGCAGGGTGAGTGGATTCGCGAGGGCGCCACGGTCATTGATGTGGGAATCAATCGCCGCGAGGACGGCCGGCTTTGTGGGGACGTGGGCTTCGATGCGGCCGTCGAGCGCGCGGGCTGGATTACCCCGGTCCCGGGCGGGGTGGGCCCGATGACCATCGCCATGCTGATGGAAAACACGCTGAAATCCTGCGTGCTTCGGGAGTCTTCGTGACAAGCCCGGAGCACAGGGAACCGATCACCGAGATTGCCAGGCGCTTTCGCGGCTACCTGCCCGTTGTCGTGGATGTGGAGACGGGGGGCTTTGACTGGCAGAAGGATGCCTTGCTGGAGATGGCAGCGGTTGTGATCGAGATGGACGGGGAGGGGCGCCTCCATCCGGGGGAGCAGGCAAGCGTTCATGTCGAGCCGTTCGAGGGGGCCAATCTCAACCCCGACTCGCTGAAAATCACGGGGATTGACCCCTTCAATCCTCTGCGTCAGGCGTTGCCCGAATACGAGGCCCTGCAGGCGCTGTTCCAGCCGATCCGTCGTGCGGTCAAGGAAGCCGGTTGCCGCCGGGCGATCCTGGTCGGGCACAACGCGGCCTTTGATCTGAACTTTCTCAATGCGGCGGTGGCGCGCAACGGCTACAAGCGCAATCCTTTCCACCCCTTTTCCACGCTGGACACCGTGACCCTCTCGGCGCTGGCCTACGGGCAGACCGTGCTTGCCAAGGCCGTCCGGGCAGCGGGCGGTGAATGGGACAACCATCAGGCGCATGGGGCGGTCTATGACGCACTGCGCACCGCCGAGCTCTTCTGCAAGGTGTTCAATAACTGGGGGCAGCCACACTGCGCGGTTGAGTGACTGGCATTGGCGATGCGCTGACGTCTTTAACAGGGCGCAGTCGGATCGGTCAGGGTCGAAGGTTGGGGGGGCAGCGTCGTCAGAGGCGGAAGCGGGCGACCAGCTCGTGCAGTTCCCGGGCCAGCCCGTCCAGTTCCCGCCCGGCGTCGCTGCCGGCCCGGCTGGCCTCGGCATTGTCCTGTGCCTCCCGTCTGAGATTGGCGACATTCTCGCTGATGCCGCCGGCGACTTCGCTCTGCTGTTGCGCTGCGGTGGCGATCCGGTCGGCCAGGGCCTCGATCCGTTCGATCGCCTCGGTAATTTCCCGCAGCGCCTGACCTGCCTCGGTGGCCCGCTCGCTCTGGTGCCGAGCATGGTCTCGTGTCTGCGCCATGGCACTTGCCGCCTCGCGTGAAGAAGCCTGCAGACGTTCGATCAGCGTACGGGTTTGGCTGGTAGCATCCTGCGTACGGTTGGCCAGGGAGCGAACCTCCTCGGCCACCACCGAGAAGCCGCGACCGGCTTCGCCTGCCCGGGCCGCCTCAATGGCGGCATTCAGCGCCAGCAGGTTGGTCTGCTCGGCAATCTCCCGGATCACGTCAAGAATTCCGCCGATCGATTCGCTGTCGGATTCGAGCGTGGCAATGGTGTTAGTGGCCGAGTCGACTTCCTCGGCCAGTTGATCGATCCCGCGCACGGTCTGATCGACGATCCGGTCGCCCTCGGTGGCCGCCTCGCGTGCTGATCGGGTGCCCGCGGCCGCGGCCTCGGCGTCGCTTGCTACGTCCCGGGCGCTGCCGGCCAGTTCGGCGGTGGCCGTGTCCAGGGCTTCGATTTCCGTGCGCTGGCGGTCCGCCCCTTCCCGCGTGCGCTCCGTATTGGCAGCCAGCCGGTCGACCGAGACCGTGAAGGATTCGGTGTTCCCGCGGATGCGGGCCACCATGTCCGCGAGCTTTGCCATCATGCGGTTGAAGGCATCCGACGCTACGCCGATCTCGTCACGGGAGCGCACTTCCATCCGTCGGCTCAGGTCCGCCTCGCCCTCGGAGAGTTCTTCCAGACGGCGGGTCATGCGCTGCAGCGGCCGGATGACCAGGTAGCGGACAAAGAGGTAGAGAAAGAGCAGGGTGGGGATGCTGACAATCACCGCCACGGCGAACAGCTTGATGCCGAAACGGGTGGAGCGTTCATTCACTTCGCTCAGGTCAATGCGCATTGCGCTGGCACCAAGCACCGCGTTCTCGGGCGAAGTCGCGTGGCAGACCACACAGTTCTTGCCGAGATAATCGGTCTGGTTGCGCACGGGCAGAATCACTTCAAGCGACTGGCCGTCTTCGGATACCTCGTAGTGGGCAATCCCGCTTTCCAGCACCCGGCGTTCGATTTCGTTGCGGGGCTGGCGGGATGCGTCACCCGGCCCATAGGCGGCCACGGTGGTCTCGGCGCGGAGCACGCGCAGGTCACGGACCGCAGTCAGCTCGTTGACCTGGTCCAGGAACTCGTCGCTCTGCGGCATGGTGCCGGTGATCATCATGGTGGTCAGGCCTGCCATGACCATCTCGTGCACGCTTTGCGCAAAGCCCTCGGCCTGTTGCTGCGCCGCTTCGCGCTGGGCATCCACGGTCCAGAAGATGGTGCTGGTCCAGGCCACGACCAGGATGAGCCAGGTCGCGCCGATCAGGCGAAGCCAGATGGGCAGGTCGTTGAGTCGTCGCATCAAAAGCAGTCTCCCGGACCAGCAAGAAAATGCTGCACACAGCCCTCCATGGCTTTGTGCAGGCGGGGGATGACGCCCTGGATCCGCCGGGCGGCCCGGCGCTGCTGGCGAAGACTTGCAGCCGTGCAGCCCTTCGCGGTTGTGCATCCTGCCCGGGATGTGCGCCGGGCGGGGTGCGACTGGCCAGCCTGTCTTTGGATTGAAGCAGCATCGGGGCCGGCCGGCAAGCCGGGGTCAGTAGCGTGGTGCGCGCCAGCCGTAGACCAGAAAGAGCATCCGCGTGACAAATATGCCAGCCATCGTGATCATGATGGCCGTGAACACGGTCAGCGGTGCCGTGGCCGCATCCGCCATCTCAAGATAAATCGACAGGCCAAGGGCCCAGACCAGTGCCACCTCGCCATAGACCACGTCGTGCAGATACGGGTTCACCGCATCATTGCGGATCATGTCGCGCAGAAACACGCCACCCGAGGCCGTGATGGCGGCGAACACCGGACCCCACAGCCAAAGCGGCTGGATGTTCTGTTCCGCGACTACCGACACGGTGACGACGGTGAAGGCCGCCAGGCCCAGCGCGTCGAAGATCTGGAGCAGTACATTGGGTGGCATGCGATGGCGGATGCGCACGAACCAGGCGACGAGGTCGAAGAACCATAACGATTTTCCCCGAACTCGTTCCAGAAACCGGTTGAACAGGTAACCCAGAGCGATAATGACCAGGCAGATAATGGCCAGCTCCGGGCTCGGGATCAGGTAGATTTCCCGCAGCATGAGTACGTCCCGAAGCACGCCGCCCCCAAGGGCCGGAAGTGCGGCCAGGACCAGGGCGCCGAAAACGCTGTAGTTGCCTGTTCGGGCGATGACCACCCCGGAAATCGAGAACGAGATGATGCCCAAGATTACCAGCCAGTAGAACCAGGTCCGCTCGATCGCCACCGTCACGGCAATCGGTCCGGTAAATTGCCGGGTCAGCTTTTGCAGTTCGCCCTGTTCTGAAAGGCTCGCCAGTGCCTGGTCAAAGCGGGCGAAGGTTGCCTCGTCGACCGCCGTCCGGCTGAACAGCAGGTGAATGTCCCGCTCCTGAATCGTTCGCGGGTGGATTCGATCCGCCGGCAGACCCGTTTCATGCGCCACGGTCATGCCGGCGAGCTGATCTGCCAGAAAGCCGGCCGCCTCCCCGGAGGCGACCAGACGCGCCGCGGCCAGCAACGAGTCGACCCGGATGACACCTCCGGACCCGGCTGCCTCGTCCAGAACGGCCTTGACCGTGGGTGACCAGTCAAAGCCCTCGACCACGGCGATGGGGCCTTGCGTCGCGATGAAGCGGGTCAGAAGGGCTTCGGCTGGCGCATCCGGCGGCATCCGGTGCCCCGGGCCGACAAACAGCCGATCATAGCCGCGGCGATAGGGCAGGCTGGTCCGGGCATAGCTATCGCGTTCTTCGCTGGCATAGGCCCCGGGCACAATTTCGATCTCGCCGGTTTGCAGCGCCCTCAGCCCGTCCTGAAAATGCCGGTATTCGTACCGGACTGCTACGCCGGCTTCGCGGGCAATCCGGTTGAGCAGCACCACGTCCAGCCCGTCCGGGTACTGCTGGGCCCTTTGGGTTTCCAGAAACTGGTAGGG
>JBNGDJ010000073.1:0-12173 GCA_049974825.1 Halothiobacillaceae bacterium
GCAATTCAATGGCTTGCGCCATTGTGCGGCAGGGCATCCGTGCCCTGCACGGGAAGGTCTGCATTCGTGCAGACCTTCCCTAATCCTGCCGGTCGTCTGAATCCGAACCGACTGCGCGTTCGCGCAGCCAGGCCACCTCCGCTTCCAGGCGTTCGACCCGGGCCTGCAGTTCGGCCAGCAGGTCGCCATCGGTCGAAGCGCCCGATCGTGACGACGCGGGGTCGATGTCCGGTTCGCCGCAGAGCAGGTGGGCGTAGCGCTCTTCCCGCTTGCCCGGCTCGCGGGGCAGGCGGGTGACCAGCGGTGGCGTGCGCTGGGCCAGTCTTTCCAGACGGTAGGTGACTTCTTCGAGATTCTCGAAATCCGCCATTCGACCGGCATGGCTGCGCAACTCCCCGACGGTCATGGGCCCGCGAAGCATCAGCAAACAAAGCAGGGCCTGCATCTGGCGGGTCAGGTCATGACGCTTGTCCAGCTGTTGTTCGTACCGCTCGGTCCGTCCGGCGAAGTGTCCACTCACGAGGCCGCGATCGCGCAGGGCATTGACCGCATGACCGACTTCGCCGGAGGTGAGATTCATGACCGGATTGCGCGCGGACTTCTGATTGCAGGCGGTGACCAGCGCATTGAGCGTCAGGGGGTAGGCGTCGGGCGTGGTGCGCTGCTTTTCCATCAGGCAGCCGAGTACGCGCGCCTCGACAGGGTTGAGCAAAGGCGCTTCGGAAGCGGCGGGCACACTGTCAGTCGGTTCGTCTGTCATCTCATCCGGCATCGGTCCGGGACTCCTCTTCGGTCTGTTCACCCTTGAGCATGGCCTCGATCTGATCGACGAATCGCTGGTGATCGGGCGAGTCCGGCCGGGCGTAATTGAGATTCTTGAACAAGCCGGTCAGCCGCGTGTAGAAGCGGCGTACCTGGTCCTTGTCCTCAAGTTTCGGGGGGTGCTCGATGGCACGCATCACCCGGGAAAAATCTTCCTTCTGGCGTTCCAGCGGGACGGAGACATCCACCGGGTCGAAGGCATCCTGCTGCAGGTACACCATGTCGAGGAACAGCGCCTGCTGAAACGTCAGGTAATCGGCCAGGGTCACGCCTTCCTCGCCGGTGACCTGCATCATCTGCTGCACGCTGTCGCCGGCCTTGAGCAGGTCGACCATCCGCTCGACCCGATCGGTCCAGTCCGGCGCGACCTCCCGGTTGAACCAGGGGGCGAGCTGCTTGAGATAGCGCGACCAGGACAAGAGCGGGTCCACCGAGGGATAGAAGCGCTTGTAGGCACGGTCAGCGGACAGACCGAGGAAGGTCTTGACGGTGGCCAGGGTCGACTGCGTGACCGGCTCCTCGAAATTGCCCCCGGCCGGCGAAACCGTGCCAATCATGGTCAGACTGCCCTGTTCGCCCGAGGCATTGCGGACGATGCCGGCGCGTTCATAGACACCCCGAATGGCCGAATCGAGATAGGCCGGAAAGGCTTCCTCGCCGGGAATTTCTTCCATGCGTCCTGAGGTTTCCCGCATGGCCTGCGCCCAGCGTGATGTCGAGTCGGCAATCAGCAGCACGTCGAAGCCCATCTGCCGGTAATACTCGCCGAGCGTGATGCCCGTGTAGATCGACGCTTCCCGTGCCGCCACCGGCATCGACGAGGTATTGCAGACGATGATCGTGCGGTCCATCAGTGAACCGCCGGTCTTCGGGTCGCTGAGTTTCGGGAATTCCTTGATCGTCTCGACCACTTCCCCGGCCCGCTCCCCGCAGGCGACCACGATGACGATGTCCACGGCCGAATAGCGGCTGATCAGATTCTGCAGGACGGTCTTGCCGGCGCCGAAGGGCCCCGGGATGCAGGCCGTACCCCCCAGCGCGATCGGAAAGAACGTGTCGATCAGCCGCAGGGTGGTCACCAGGGGCTGCTCCGGATAGCGCCGCATACAGCGGCGGCGCTTCAGCAACTGCTCGGGCACCGGCCGGCGGACCGGCCAGCGCTGCATCATCGAGAGCGCCCGCTCGGGTGCATCCGTCTCATCCGTGGCGCGGATCCGGGCGATGGGCGTATCGACCGTCAGATTGCCTTCCTGAATCCAGGTGACCTCGACCTCGCCCGGCTCGTCGAATGGGATCATGATCCGGTGCGTGAAGCGTCCTTCCTGGACGGTGCCCAGGGTATCGCCGGCCTGCAGGCGATCGCCGGTTTTCACCGCCGCGACAAAAGACCACTTTTGCTGGCGGTCCAGCCGGTCTACCTCTGCACCGCGCGGCAGAAAGGTGCCGTAGCGATCCGCCACCTTCTCCAGCGGATTCTGGAGTCCGTCGAACACCTGGCCAAGCAGGCCCGGGCCAAGCTCCACCGACAGCATTTCGCTGGTCAGCGCGACCTCGTCCCCGACGGCCAGGCCGCGTGTGTCTTCAAAAACCTGCACCGTGGCGACCCGGCCGCGAACCTTCAGGACCTCGGACTGCAGCCGTTCGCCGCTGTTCGGGATGAGGTAGACGACCTCGTTTTTCATCAGGGCGCTTTGTCGGTCGGCCGCGTTGACCTCGATTGTCACGATATCGCCCGAGACGGCGCGGACCGTGACCGTGGTGTCCTGTGGAGCGAGCTCCGTGTTCATGCCAGTGCCTCCAGCGAGACGGAAGATTGGTTCAATGCCTGTTCAACCAGCGTGTCGAAGCGGGCAACTCCCGCTTCCGGCTGGTTGCGGTGATAGCGTTGCAGAATGTCCCAGCGCATCACGTACAGAGCTACCGCGTCGAAGCCGAAATCGTGGGGGTCCGCAACGCGATCGAGGCGCCGCCAGGACTCCATCATCAAAAGCTGCTCCAGGGCCATCGGATCATCGGCGCGCAGATAGCGATCGGCCTCGGCAATCCAGGGATACAGGTGCCCCAGTCCGAAGGCCGGGTCCTGGTACTGGCGCTCGATCTGGCGCAGGAAACGCCCCAGGCCCCAGCGACGATCCCGCGGCAGGGTATCGCCCCGGGCACGCAATCGCAGAGCTGCGGTGAACGTCCGCATTTCCAGGCGTTCGAGCATGATGGGCCTGAGAAATGCGCTGTCGATCTCGGCCATGGCGCGTTCGGCACGGTCGATCACGGCGCCGTCGTGCAGGTCGATCGGCAGGCGCGCCCAGTGCAGGGCCGCGTCCATCTGCTCCAGGCGCTGGCGGTCGGTCTCTTCCAGCCAGGCCAGGCGCTTGTTCAGCTGCAGGCGGGTGATGGGAATATGCTTGCGTGTGCCCGGCACCGGCAGGTGCGGCAGGCTTGCCAGCAGCATGACGTAAGGCTCGTTGGCAGCCATCAGCGCACGATTCCCTCAAGCAGAGCCCGGAACCGCGGTTGCAGATGGGCCATCAGCAGGGCCGCAATCGCCTGGTCGGACAGGTCGATTTCCAGCTCACCCTGATTCAGGCGCAGTCGCAGGCCGCGGGCCTTGTCCTCTGCCACCGAAAAGGTTACGCCCTCGCGCAGCATCCTCTCGGCCATGGCCAGCACGAAGTGACTGAGCGTGCCTTCCTTGAGCTGTTCGGGGTGGCGGCGCAATTCCTCCAGTCCGACCACGTCGCGGGGCAGGACTACCTCCACCCGTTCCGACTCGTCCAGGCCCAAGTCCTCGCGCACCCGGCCGACCAGTTCAAGAATCAGTTTCTGCAGCAGCTGTTCGTCGGAGAGCTGGTCGCTGACCAGGCGTCGCACCTGGGCGGCAAAGTGATCGGAAAGGTGCGTCTTGAGTGCCAGCACGGCATCGCGTGCGGCAACCTGCATCGCCTCGTCGGTGGAGCGCTGGAGTCGTTCGCTCTGGGCGCGCGCTTCGGCCAGGATGCGGTCCGCTTCTTCCTGGGCCTGGTTGACCAGCCACTGGGCCCGGTGCTCGGCGTCGCGCACGATCCGGGCCGCTTCCTGCTGGCCTTTCTGGATGCCCTGTCCGCGCAGTCGCTCGATCAGGGTTTCGACGCCGTTGCTCAGGGCGACGTTGTCGGTCTTTTCGCTCATGGGTCGCTCCTCGGGTCAGGCCGGGATGCCGGCGCTGATGACCAGGGCAAAGATGAAGGCGAATACCGCGAAGCCCTCGACGATCGCCGCCGGGGCCAGCGACAGGCCGAAGATTTCCGGGCGCGCCTTGGATGCATTGATTGCCGAGGCGCAGGCCTTGCCCTGGTAGATGGCGCTGGCCATCAGCGCCAGGCCCGCCAGCAGGCCGATCCCGAAAATGCCGGGCGCGGCGGCCTCGGTCATCTCGCGGTTGAGGGTGAACATCACCACGATGCCGAAGATGACCTGGGAGGAGGGCATGGCCGAGACCCCCAGGTACTTGCCGTGGCCGGACTCGGTTTCCAGCATGGCGCCGATGGCCGCCTGCCCGGCCAGCGAGCAGCCGATGATGCTCCCCACCGCGCCCAGCGCCATCGGCGCATAAAGCCCGAGCCAGCCCAGGGCCAAGACGAACTCATTCATGGTGAATCTCCTTTTTGCGAAATGGCCGGAACGGGTAGCCCTCGTCGGACAGCCCCCAGTTGTAGAACTCGATGAAATTCAGCCGCAGCCCGTGGACCACCCCGGAAAGAATCGCCAGGGCCAGATTCAGCACGTGCCCGAAAATCAGGACCAGCGCCGCGAGAAACAACCCCATGCCCGGAAGGGCTTCGGCCACGTCCCCGGCAATCTGGTTGAAGGTCAATGCCAGTGAGGCGCTGGCCAGCCCCAGGGCGAACAGGCGCATGTAGCTGAGCACATCGCCGAAGGCCTTGGTGATGCGCGTCAGGGCATTGAGCCCTTCGAGTAGCCGCAGCAGGGCATCCTTGGCGCTGCGCACCGGTCGGCGCGATCCGAGCACTAGGATGGCCAGGCCCGAACCGATGCCCAAAACCCAGCAGGCATTTATCAGCCAGATCGGCAGCACGCCTGAAGCGGCCAGCCAGCCGACGAACCCGGACAGCAGGACGCCGTTCCAGGCAATCGCGCTGCCGGCAATGCGATCGGGCCAGTAGCGCACGGCACGAAACCCGTTGGCCATCATCAGATGGGCCACGCCGATAAACACCGACAGGCGCAGCATGCTGTCGAAATCGTTCAGATCAAGCAGCTGAAGCTGCCCGAGCAGTGTGTGCTCCGGTGGTGAGACACCGAAGTAGCTGCCCACCAGCACGCCGTAGACGGCGGCGGCGGCGAAGGTTGTTGCCGCCAGGTTGCGCAGGCGTCGCCCTGTGCGTCCCTGTCCAAGCCGCCGCCAGAACACCGCGAGACCGGCGGCAAGCACCAGCGCATAGCCGGCGTCGGCCATGATCATGGCGAAGAAGAGTGCGAAGGAGAAGAACAGCACCCGCGACGGGTCCCAGTCGGCGTAGCCCGGCGTCTGGAAAAAGCCGGTCAAATCCTCGCCCCCCGCTACTGCCGGCGGGTTCTTGAGCAGGGTGGGTGGGCGATCCTCGGGGGCCGGAGACTCGAAGAAGACGGCCAGACGATGGCTGGCCGCGAATCGCTCGACCTGTTCGCGCTCGTTCTTGGGCATCCAGCCGTGCAGGACAAACAGTCCGTCGTCGTCACGAGTGATGTGGCCGGCGTGGCGCAGCGCGGCGAGGTCTTCTGCACGGGCCAGGTGTCGGCTGATCAGACCGATCCAGCGGGTCAGGGACAGGCGCTCGAATTCCAGTTCTTCGATCCGCGCCCGGGCGCGTTCGATCAGGTGGTCAATCCGGCGAAGCGACAGGTGACCGAGGGGCGTCGGCGGCACCGGCATGCGGCCTTCGGGTGGTTCCTGCTCGCCCATCACGATCAGGTAGACATTGCGTTGATCCCGTCGCGCCACGCTCCAGTTCAGGTCGTCCTTTTCAAGCTGCTGGAACTGGCGATGGGTCAGTACGTAAAACCAGAAATCCACTGAGCCGAACTCACCGGGTTTGGGGGGGGTGAATTCACCCCAGGGCTCCATGCGCTTGCGCTGGGCCTGCAGTTCTTCCAGGTGTGCCCGGGTTTCGGTGAGTGCGTGTCGGTTGTGTTCGACCGTCTCGATGACCGCGTCGAAGTCAAAGTCTTCCTCGTCCCGAACTTGAAGGCGCCGGTCAGGCGTGTCCAGCAGCCAGCGCAGGGCCCGGTAGGCCGATTCCGGCCGGTCGGAGGGGGCCTCGGCATCGGCTGCAGGCCCGGTGGAACGGCGCAAGGGGACCAGGTGCACCACGCCGAGCGTTTGCAGTGATGCCAGGACCTCGGCTTTTTCCGCGCGCGGGCCGACCAGGGTGACCTTGCCCAGCTTGACGATGCTCATGCCTGTTCCTCCAGCGCCTGCACACGTCGGGACTTGGCGATCTTGGCGCGCACGACGGCGGCCCGCTCGTTGTCGGCCAGGTGGATGCGGATGTGCCTGATGCGTTCCTCGGTCCGCGGAATAAGCACCTTTTCAAACAGGTTGACCCGTTGCGTGATCTTCTGAACCGCGGCCTCCAGCCGTTCCAGCCGGATCTCGGCGATCCGCTGCTCCACTCGCAGGCGCAGCATCCGCTCCAGGCGGGCCACGGTGGTATCCACCCAATGGGGACGAGCCAGCAGGGAGTAGGGGCGCCGATGCAGCTCCAGCCTGTCGAGGACAGGCAACAGCGTGCCAAGCACGTTTTCTTCGCGCAGGTCGATCGTTTCGATCTGGACCATTTGCGGCAGATCCACCTCGTGATTGGCCAGCATGGGGAGCTGCTGCATGACCTGCGCACGCAATTCGGCCTGCTGCCTGCGGATGTCCGCCAGCGTGTCGCGGGCGCGAGCGCGCTCTGCGATCAGCTGGCGACGTTTGAGATCCAGGGAGGGCAGGAAGCGCTTGTAGCTCTTGAGCTGCCGGGACTCCCGGAGCAGCGCCGACTTACTCAGCGACAGTTTCGCCATGGACTTCCTCGTCTGGGCGATCGTTGGTCGCGGGTTTTGCCTGCATGCGGGCGCGCTCGCGCACGTCGGCCGGGTAGTACTTGTCCACCAGCGACTGCTTCATGAGAAGCTCTTCCGGCTCGAAGCACTCGGCCAGGGTCTTCCAGCACAGGTCAAGCGCTTCCTCCAGGGTCATCGACACCTCAATGTCCATGAAACGCTTGCGGAACAGGTCACCGAACACCAGCAGGCGCTCGTCGAAGGGCGAAAGCTCGAAGGCCATGGCCTGTTTCTGGCGGGCGTCGCGCGCCTCGGAGTAGAAGCGGATCATGGTGTTCATGATCTGGGCATGGTCCTCGCGGGTGGACTTGCCGATCACGTGCTGCTTGAGACGGGAAAGGGAGCCGAAGGGATCCAGAACCCCCTCGTGCAGGTAGAACTGGCCTTCGGTGATATAGCCGGTGTTGTCGGGTACCGGATGCGTGACGTCATCACCCGGCATGGTCGTCACCGACAGGATGGTCACCGAGCCACCGCCCTTGTAGTCGCAGGCCTTTTCGTAGCGGCGGGCGAGCTGGGAGTACAGATCACCCATGTAGCCGCGGTTGGAGGGCACCTGGTCCATGGCGACGCCCACTTCCTTCATCGCGTCGGCAAAGGCGGTCATGTCGGTGAGCAGCACCAGCACCCGCTTGGCTTCCTCAACCGCAAACCGCTCGGCTACGGCCAGCGCCATGTCGGGGACCAGCAGGCGCTCGACCACCGGATCCGCGGCCTGGTTGACGAACATCACGGTTCGCCCGAACACCCCGGCATCTTCAAAGGCGCTGCGGAACAGGTGGAAGTCATCGAAGATCAGACCCATGCCACCAAAGATCACCACGTCCGCGTCCGCCTGGATGCCGATCCGGGCCAGAAAGCTGTTGTAGGGCTCGCCAGCCACGGAAAACACCGGGATCTTCTGGCTCTCCACCAGCGTGTTGAACACGTCGATCATCGGGACGTTGGTGCGAATCATCCGCGAAGCCAAACGGCGCTGCATCGGATTGACCGAAGGGCCGCCGATATCGACCTTGGTGTCCGCCGAAAGGTCCGGACCGCCATCCAGCGGGACCCCGGAGCCGTTGAACACGCGCCCGAGGATGTTCTCGGAGTAGGTCGCCTGCATTGGGTGACCAAGAAAGCGAACCGAACAGCGGGTGGAGAGGCCCTTGGTCCCCGTGAACACCTGCAGCGTGACCACGTCGCGGTCCAGACCGATCACCTGGGCCAGTGACTGGCGACCGTCGATGTTTTCGACCAGGGCCAGGTCGCCGAAACGAGCCGGACCCCCGGACTCTCCGTCGGCGCCCACGGCCCGGACACGGAGAATGTCTCCGACAATTTCCAGGACGCGGGAGTAACGAACCAGACTTTCGATCACTTGACGTTCCTTCTTGATCCTTGGGGAATCCTTGCAATCTTGCCTGGATTCCCCGGTGGGCTCGTACGTTCACGGGCCAGGTCACTGCGGCACCCCGAAACCCCGGCGATGACATTTATGCAGCCTGCGACAGGAAGAAAAGCTGACGCGCTGGCGCGAATCCGCCCGAAACCCCGGCGATGACATTTATGCAGCCTGCGACAGGTGCATCGATCTTCGCACGCGCCATTGACAATAACGTGACCGGCCCGGTGATCTCAAATCGGCAAGCCCGTAATCGGGGTGCCGGAGCGGGTCCTCCGGCGCACCGAAACTCAGGGACCGGCAGGCGTCATCAGTCGATCAAGGGTCGATTGCAGGCTTATCGCTAGGCGCTTATGCAGTCGCTGCTTTTGATGATAGTCCACTTCGTAGATCTCGCCATCCTCGGCCAGCCTGCGCAGCAAATCGTCACTGACTCCGATTTCATCGACCAGCCCCAGGGCCTTGGCCTGCTCGGCGTGCCAGTACTCGCCGGTTGCGATTCGCGGCAGGTCCAGGTCGGGGCGATAGCGGCTCAGGAAGCTCTTGAACAGTTCATGGGTCTGCTCGAGGTCTTCCTGAAACTTGCGCCGACCGGCCTCGGTATTTTCGCCAAGGACCGTCAGAGTGCGCTTGTACTCCCCTGCGGTCATCAGTTCCACGTCCACGTCGTGACGCTTGAGCAGCCGGTGCACGTTGGGGATCTGGGCGACCACACCGATGGATCCGACGACCGCGAAGGGGGCCGCGACAATGCGATCGGCCACGGCGGCCATAAGATAGCCCCCGCTGGCGGCCACCCGGTCCACCGCGACGGTCAGCTTCACGCCCGCGTCGCGCAGGCGCGTCAGCTGGGCGGCGGCGAGCCCGTAGCCGGGGACCAGCCCGCCGGGGCTGTCGAGCAGAAGAACGACTGCGTCCTTGTCCGGGCGGGCCCGCGAGAGTACCGCGGAAATTTCCTCGCGCAGCTGTTCAACCCGACTGGCCCGCAGATCACCCTCAAACTTCAGCAGAAAGGTTCTCGGTGCCTCCGGGTCTGGGCTGCCTGTGCTTGCAGCCGCGCGCCGCCAGCGCCACTTTTCCCGCAGGGTTTTTGGAGGCGCGATGGCCTCGTCAAGCGCACGGGCAAGACGTCGGTAGTGGTCGCCGCATCTTTTAACGCGCAGCGTCCCCTCCGGATCCTGGCGTTCGCGGCGCAGTGTTCCGGCTACTGCGCCCACCAGCAACGCAACCAGAAAAACCGTGGTGATCCCCTTGGCGAGGAACCAGAGATAATCTTCCATTCGCTCCCTTTGCCTTTTCGTGCCGGGCACGACGTGATCGAGAATCGGACAACATGATGATGCCTGGGAAAGTCTACACGAACCCGTCGAATGGACTTTGCAGAGTTTCCCCGGTGCAATGATGCCGGCCACGAATAACCATGCGGTTTCGTGTAGAGTCTGCCCCGCCCGCTGGGCGGGCGCCTCGAAAAAATCCATGGAAGGGGTTTTCGAGGTTCCCGGATGTTTTCGAATAATTTGTTTTTGATTCTTGCGGGCTGCGCAGCCCAGCTCCCCAGTGCTCTGTTTTGCCTCAAAGTGACCACAGATCCAAGGCTTGATGAATATGACCGACTCTATCGAACCTGACCTGGCCCAGCCGCCATTCAACGCAATTCCCGGCCTGGACCAGGAAGTCCTGCTGCCCTGGCTTGGGCGAGGATTCAGTCCTGCCGATGCACTGGCCGAGTGGCTTTATGAAAACCGCTGGTCGGCTGGCGATGGCGAGGCCGATGAACTGCAATGGCTTTGTCGACACTTTCTCGACCAGGAAGATCTGGATCGGGCGATTGAGACAGGCGACGGGGCCGTGGTGCGACTGATTGAAGCGGATCGCCACGACGAGGCAGACCGTTTGCTGGACACGCTGATTGCCCGGCGGGAAGACTTCGCCCTGCTGCATACCCGTGGGCTGATGCGCCTTGGGCGGGGTGATCTGGAAGGGGCCTTGCAGGCACTTGACCAGGCGGCCAGGGCGGCAGAAGGCATTTCTGCCACGCCGGAAATGGCCGGCGAAGCGAGCGCCATTCACGCACATCTGGCTGAAGTGCATCTTCGCCGTCAGGCCATGCTCAAGGCGCTGGCGGCGCGGGAGCGCGCCCGGGCGCTGGCCGTGGAGTCTGGCGAAGAAGATTTGATTATCGAGGCCACGCTTGCACTAGCGCGGCTTTACATGCAGCAAGGCGGAGAGGAAGAGGCGCGGGAAAGCATTCAGTCGGCGCTGGTGATGCCTCAGTTTGAGGAATCTCCCTCTGGACGTGCGCGACTGTGGGAAGGCCTTCTGGCGTTGTTTTCGCCCCTGGGGCTTGAGGCAGACCTGCTGGCCGAGGCCTTTGCTTCCCTTGCAGCGGCGGGGCGTCATGCCGCTCTGGCGTCGTCGCTTCATGAGCTCGCGCGCGGGGCGCTTACGCGCGAGACGCTGGAGCCGGCCTTTTGCCTGAATCTGGCCGTGAATGCCCCGCTGATTCAGGTGGTCGATCTGGCCGGAGGGCTTTTGCAAAAAGAGGCGGACATGCAGCGCCCTGAAGCCCCGCTGGTGGCAGCGGCCACTGTCGCGCGTGTCGAAGAAACCCCCCGGGATTATCCGCGCTATCCCCACATTCATCGCATGAGCGTCGTTCAGCTGATTACCGTGGCACGCCTGCAGGGTATTCCCGAGGCCGCGGTCAAGCAGTGGGCGAAAGATGAGCGACTGTATCGCGAGGATAACGTGATTGGTCGCTGCATTGACTGGTTTCTCGAGAATGGCTGCACCGGGCAATGGCCAATTGCCCCTGGAGTAGTCGTCTCGGCCATGGCGGCAGAGGATGGCAAGTCATGACCCGGCAGCTAGACCTGTTTGGATTTGTGGGGGTTTTTCCCGTTCGGGAACCTCGAAAAAACACTTCCCTGTGGTTTTTCGAGGTCGTCCTTCGCGGGAGACCCGCGAAGGACTCACGCTATTTCAACCGCTTACGCGGTTGACGCGTTGGGGCATCCCTGCCCCAAAGGGCGCCTCGAAAGGTTTTTCGAGGTGCCCGTTCGTCTCGGAAAGACTGACAGAGCAGGATGACCGGAGGGGCACTTTCATCGGCCCAATACTGGGAATCTCGAAAAACTCCGTCCATGGGATTTTTTTGAGGACGTCGTTCGCGGACCCCCGAACGACTTGCGCCATTCGAACCGCTTTCGCGGCTGTGGTGCCGGGGTGTCCCTGCCCCAAAGGGCGCCTCGAAAGGTTTTCCGGGGCGCCCTGCTGGATGCCGAGTCCGGGATAAAAAGAGGCGGTTATTGAAAAGCCCATGCTGAAGAGTATTGTTCGGGATTGATTTGTATTCGATTTGTTCGCATAATTTCTTTGGTCTGGATGTTGGGTCTGATGCGCCGATTTGCTGGCCGAGTCGGACAAACAAGGTTGGACCCGGCAGCATCTGCAATGTTGGTTAAATAAAAAAGTTTCAGTTGAGGAAAATCATTTATGAGTCATGTTGACCTTTCACAAATGTCTGCGGACGAGCTCAAGGCACTTGTAGAGCAGGCGGAGAGCTCCCTCAGGGAGCGTCATCAGCGCCGCATCATGGAATTGCGCAAGGAGGCCGAGGAGCTGGCCCGCGAGATGGGCATGTCCGTAGGCGAGGTGTTTGGTTTGGAAGGCCGGGGGGCTGCGCAGAAGAGCAAACTGCCGCCCAAGTTCATGAACCCCAACAACCCGAAGCAGACCTGGACCGGCCGTGGCAAGCGTCCGCGCTGGCTGGCCGAGGCGCTGGAGCGTGGCGAGCCGGAAGATAAATTCCGGATCTGATCAAGCCGGTTTTCCATTTGCGGAGCATCAATGCAAGGCGCGCCCTGGTGGCGCGCTTTTTTTT
>JBNGDJ010000074.1:0-12171 GCA_049974825.1 Halothiobacillaceae bacterium
CCATTGTGCGGCAGGGCATCCGTGCCCTGCACGGGAAGGTCTGCATTCGTGCAGAGATTCCCTTGGCGTCGGGACCACACTTTCTGGAGCGCAGAACCATGACACAGAACACCGATCGGCTGGCGGATCAGCTGGGCAAGGCCGGGGCGTTTTTCTTTTCACGTGGCTGGGTGCCGGCAACCAGCGGCAACTTTTCCGCGCGAATCGACGAGGAACAGTGCCTGATGACCGCCTCCGGCCGTCACAAGGGATACCTGTGCCATGCTGATTTTTTGCGCGTCGAAATCGCGTCCTCGCAGTCGGTGGAGGAAAGCAAGACGCCCTCTGCCGAGGCGGCGTTGCATACCTTGATCTACCAGCGCTTCCCGGAGGTGGGTGCGGTCCTGCATACCCATTCCGTTGCGGCCACGGTGCTCTCCCGTCTGGCGCGCAGTGAGCTGCGTCTGGAGGAATATGAACTGCTCAAGGCTTTCGAGGGTATCGATACCCACGAGACAGCCGTGGACATTCCCGTGCTCGGCAACGATCAGGATATCCGGCAGCTGGCGATCCAGGTGGACGCGCACCTGCGGGCCAATCCGGAGATGGTGGGATTTTTGATTCGCGGACACGGTCTGTACACCTGGGGCGCCGCGGTATCCGATGCGGTACGGCATATCGAGGCGCTGGAATTCATGTTCGACTGTGAACTGAGCCACCGGAGAATTGCATCATGAGTGAACTGCGCATCTACCCCGAGAATGACCCGGTCCCCACCGAGGTCCTGAGCGATCACCGCCAGATCGCCGAACGGCTCGATGCCGTCGGGGTTCGTTTCGAGCGCTGGTCGGCCAGCCAACCGCTGACGGCGGATGCCGGACAGGAGGAAGTCATCGCCGCCTATCGCGAGGATATCGACCGCCTCATGGCCGAGAACGGGTTTTCCTCGGTGGACGTGATCAGCGTCGGACCCGACCATCCGGATCGCGAGGCCCTGCGCAAGAAGTTTCTCGACGAGCACACCCATACCGAATTCGAGGTGCGGTTCTTCGTGGACGGGCAGGGGCTGTTCATGCTGCACATCGGGGACAAGGTGTACGGCGTGCTCTGCGAGAAGGGCGATCTTTTGAGTGTTCCGGATGGCACCTCGCACTGGTTTGACATGGGCGAGCGGCCCAACGTCAAGGCCATCCGCCTGTTCACCGATCCTTCCGGCTGGGTTGCCCACTACACGGGGGACGAGATCGCCAGCCGGTTTCCCAAGCTGGAGACCGCCTGAGGTGACTGTGCGTGCCGTGCTGACCGACATCGAGGGGACGACTTCCAGCCTGTCCTTCGTCAAGGATGTCCTGTTCCCCTATGCCCGGGCCCAACTGGGCGATTACCTGCGTGAGCAGGCGGACGAGCTGGCCGTCGCCGAGCAGCTGTCGGCCGTCCGTCGGGAAATCCGGATGCCGGATGCCTCGCTCGAACAGGTAATCGATACGCTGATTAAGTGGATCGACGAGGATCGCAAGATCACCCCACTCAAGGCTCTGCAAGGGCTGGTCTGGGCCGAGGGTTACCGCCGCGGGGACTTTCGTGGACATGTCTACGATGACGCGGTGGCGGGGCTGCGCCGCTGGAAGGCGGCGGGGCTTGATCTGTACGTGTATTCCTCCGGCTCGGTCCAGGCGCAGAAGCTCCTGTTCGGCCACAGCGAGGCCGGCGATCTGACAGGGCTGTTCAGCGGCTACTTTGATACCCGGGTGGGTCAAAAACGCGAAGCCGAGTCGTACCGGCAGATCGCGCAGCAGATCGGCCTGCCTGCCGAACAAATCCTGTTTCTCTCCGACGTGCCGGGCGAGCTCTCGGCTGCCCACCAGGCCGGCATGCCCGTGATCGGACTGGCACGCGGTGCCGACCCCATGGCAGCGCTGGAGTTTTCCTGGGTGCGTGACTTCAACGCCATCGATCCACAGCGCCTGCCCTGACTGGCGGTTCATGGATCTGCGGGCGGCAGAGGATGCCTGCCGCCCCGGTCTTCGCAATTCAATGGCCCGGGGTGGTCGCCTCGGGAAACTCTGCACAAATCCATCCATGGATTTGTGGGCTGGCGCCAGCTCTGGCCGAACCCGAGCGGGCTTCCGACATGGATGTCGGAAGGGCCGAAGAACAGGGATGCCGCCATGGATGGCGGCAAGGGGTGTAGACCAGGGACGAATTTGGGGCATCCATGCCCCAATCGGGAATCTGAAGCATTCGTGCAGAGATTCCCTATCAGTCCTTTTTCGTCTCGATGGTGGCGCTGTGCATCCGCCCCTGCTCAATTTCATCCTGCGCCCGCTGTTCCAGGGTCGACAACTTGTCGAACACCTCGCTGCTGGCCGCTTCCATGTCCGCGTAGCGCTCAATGATCCGGCCCTGGATCTTGGGGTTGTTCTCCCAGTCACCGAGTATTTCGTCCAGCGCCCGATGCACGTTCTCGTGCAGCAGGCGGTGGGGTGACTCCAGGCTGCCGTAGTCCGGGTAGTGCCCGAACATCTCCCGACCGGCACCCTCATACCACTGGCCGAGCCGGCAGTTGTGGTGATCGACCTGCACGGCGCGGGCTTCCTCGCTTTCGAGGCCGTTGTTGAATGCCATGTAGGCATTTTGCTTGTAGACGATATGGTCGACCTTGACCAGGGACGAGAAGGTGATGACCTTGGCCTTCTCTACCGACCGGCGGGTGACTCTGGCCTTCTCGGCAAAGCCCCGGAAGGCCTGCTGCAATTCGGTGACCTGCCCGGCCACGGTCTCCGACGTGCGGGAAAGCTGCTCCTGGTTGGCCAGCATGTCCTGGCTGGTCTGGCGGAACTGGGCCACCACGTCGCCGATCTGGGTGGTCGCTTCCTTGGTGTTTTCCGCCAGCACCTTGACCTCCTGGGCAACGACCGCGAAGCCTCGGCCATGCTCGCCGGCCCGGGCAGCCTCGATGGCGGCGTTGAGCGCCAGCAGGTTGGTCTGGTCCGCGATCTTTCCGATCAGATCAAGAACGCCGGTGATCTCGCCACTCATTCGCTCCATTTCCCTCACGGCGCGGTTGGCTTCCTCGGTCAGGGTTCGGGACTGGGCGAAGGAATCGGCCATGGTCTCGACGCGATCGCCACTGTGCTCGGCACGCTCAACTGTCTCGGCGGCGATTTCGCCGATCAGGTTGACCTCGCTGGTTATCTTGGTGAGGTCCTGCTGGGTCATCTGCAGGTTGCGCTTGGTGTTTTCCGCGCTCATCTGCTGCATCTGGGAAAGCAGCCGGTTGCGCACGACATTGCGGTGGTTATCCTCGATCTGGACGATGGCCTCGTTGATATAGTTGAGCGACTGATGAAAAGACCCGCTCAACCCGGCCGACTGGGCGACGCGGCCGAACCGTCCCTGCATCACCCGCCCGAAGGTGGTTTCCACCTCCCGGAAATAGGTTTCCAGCTGGTCGAGAATCTCGTTGACCTCCCAGGCAACCTGGCCCACCTCGCCCATGAAAGGTACCTGGGTGATGCGGTCGTGGGTATAACCCCGGCGCGCCTCGTGCAGAACACTGCGAATGCGGTCAAGGATGCCCAGCGGTTCCTTGAGCTTGTGCCAGAGCACCATGCTGACCGCCACGCTGGCCACAGCGAACAGGAATGGGACCCAGACGGGAACCCAGGGCAGGGCAGCCACCAGGGCAGTCAGCAGGATCGCCAGGTTGTAGCCCAGCAGACCGACGGCGAGCCTAGAAACCCAGAACAAATTTCTCATAGCTTCCATATTCCCGCGTGATTTCATCCATCATCCATTGCATGGAAGCAGCTGGATTGATGCCTTGCTGTTCCATGGCGCACATGCGGCGATAGAGGGCTGCCGATGCCTCGATGCCCGCGCGACTGGCCAGGCGCCGGCATGAGAAGTACCCCGTGATCCGTTGGTGCTGCTCGTCGAAATCCGGCGTCACGTTGGCCAGCACCCAGTAGTGATCGCCGTTCTTGGCCAGGTTGTTGATGAAGGCGAAGCATTCCTCACCGCGCTTTATGGTTTCCCAGAGGTGACGAAAGACGCCGCGTGGCATTTCTGGATGCCGCAAAATCTTGTGCGGACGACCGAGCAACTCCTGCTCGCGGTATCCGGAAACCTGCATGAAGACACGATTGGCGTAAGTGATGACGCCTTTCTCGTCGCTTTTGCTGACGATGTAGCTGTCCTCCGGGAGACGGATCTCGCGCCCTGTCGGCCGGATGGTCGAATCGCTCATGGTGCGCTTCCTTGTTCCGTGGTCTGATGATTGGTCTTTCCTGTCAGGCGTGACGGCTCATTCACGCCCGACTCGTGCCTGCCTGACTGCCAGTGGTGACGCGGGCCGCCGTGGCCTTGGCCGCCTGAACCTTGCTCCAGGCGGCCAGCAGGGCCGCGTGCTTCGGCAGAGCCTTCAGCGCCCGGGTCGGGGACTCCAGCCCGGGAAACCGCAGTTCGCCGGCAAGGATTTGGTCCACTTCCCGGATCGTCTTCGGTCCAAACAGCGCCGGCAGTG
Organism: Halothiobacillaceae bacterium; assembly: GCA_049974825.1. GTDB lineage: Bacteria > Pseudomonadota > Gammaproteobacteria > Halothiobacillales > Halothiobacillaceae > JBKHDT01. The sequence goes on from JBNGDJ010000074.1 coordinate 4,505, forward strand.
TGAGGCAAAAATCATCCGGGTCCAGGTCCGGGTGCAGATCCAGCTCCAGCCGCGCCTGCAGTGCCTGGAGCAGTCGCCTGCGCGGGGGTGCCAGCCCGCCGACCGCCAGGGTCCAGCCGATCCAGTGCAAAGCCTGCTCGAAGTCGCTTATCGACAGGGCCAGCCAGGCCTTGAGCTCGCCGATGCGCAGCGAAGCCCAGGCGCTGCCCGGATTGCAGGCCAGGCCAAGCAGCTCGGCAGGGCGCTCGTATTCGTCCAGGCCCATGTCGTCGAGAGACTCGGCGAGATCATTGCAGCCCGCTGTGTCCAAGTCCGTCAGGTTAAGCAGCGGTCCGAACAGGGAAACCCCGCGATTGCTGTTGAATTCGACCAGGTCATCGACCGGGTAGACTTCCGAGAAACCGGGGACCACGATTCGGCAGGCATAGAGTCCCAGATGCAGATAGTCCCGAATGTAGACTTGTCCGCCACGACTTTCAAGCTGTCGGCAAAGTGTTTCGAACTCCCGGTCGGTGGGTCCTCCGAAATCCCAGTCGACGAAGGGGAAATCCGGCTCGTCGCGGAACATGGCCCAGGCCAGCCGCCCGGAGGAGTCGATGAAATGGGTTTCCAGATTGTGCGGGTCCGCCACCGCTTCCAGGTCGGCCAGTGGCGGCTGGAATCCATCCAGCGCATCGAGATCCCGGCCCTGCAGCAGTTCGGTCACCGTACGCTCCAGGGCCACCTCGAAGCGCGGGTGGGCGCCGAATGAGGCGAATACCCCGCCGTTGCGCGGATCGAACAGGGTGACGTTGATGACCGGGAAGTGTCCCGCCAGTGAGGCATCGCAGAGGCGCAACTCGAAACCGGCAGACTCCAGCGCCGCGATGGCTCGCTTTACCTGCGGATACCGGTCGAGCACGGCCGGCGGGATGGCGGGCAGGCTGATTCCCTCGGCGATCACCAGGTTTTTTACGTATCGCTCGAGAATTTCCGACAAGGCCTGGGTGCGGGCCTCGGCCGGCGTGTTGCCCGCTGCCATGCCATTGCTGGCATAAAGGTTTGCCAGGACGTTGACCGGCAGCCAGACCTGTTGATCGTCGTTCAGCCGGCGAAAGGGCAGCGCCACGATGCCTCGGTCGGGGTCGGCGGTGTTCAGGTCCACCAGGTGAGCCGGCCGCAATCGACCCTCCGGATCGTAGGTTGCTCGGCAGCAAGGGTCAAAGAGTCCGTCCGGAAGATGCTCGTCGTCCGGTGCGAAGGTAAACCAGCGCTCGTCAGGCGCATGGACAAATGCCCCGCCGGTTGCGGCGTAGCCAAGAAAGTAGTCAGAGAAGAAGTAATCCGTGGCCAGCCGCTCGACGAACTCGCCCAGCGCGGAAGCCAGCGCGGCTTTCCGGCTGGCCCCCTTGCCGTTGGTGAACAGCATCGGACAGTGCCGGTCGCGGATGTGAACCGACCAGACATGGGGGACGGGGTTGAGCCAGTTGACCTCTTCAGGTTCGAAGCCCAGCTCGGCGAGGCGGGAGAGCATGCGCTCAATGCTGTCTTCAAGGGCGGCGTCTTTGCCTATCAGCCAAGTCTTTTCGGTCACGGCTTGCTTTCCTGTCATGTGGGTGAGGTACTGTCTACGGCATCTGGCGCAAAACGCCCTTGAGGCGGATGCTGCATGGCCCGGTTCGGGCAGGCGGCAGCCGGTTGTTATATTGTATGCTTTGACGGGCCCATGGGAACGTCAGGTTCAGGCGGAACAGGGCGCCTGGCGCCGGGGCCGGTTCGTACGCCGGGCGTTGCCAGAACTTCCGGTCGGGGAAGCCGGTCTGCGAAGGATAGACAGCGAACAAAAAAGGGAGAAGGGCAGGGTGTCGCAGCAAGAAAAAAGGCAGGGAGATGTCGACCCCTTTTGGGTCGGTGTCGGCGCCTCGGCCGGCGGGCTGGACGCCCTCAAGGAGCTCTTGTCGGAGATCGAGCATGCCGAGGAGGCGATTTTTGTGATCGCCCAGCATCTTGATCCCAAGCACCCCACCATTCTCCAGGACCTCCTGGCCCGGATTACGAACATCCCGGTCGTGCTCGTTGAGCAGGACGTCACGCCGGTACCCGGCAGAATCTACCTGATCTCGCCGGGGCATAACGCCACGATCGTGGATCGGCGCATTACCCTGACCCCGGCGGCTCCGGTTGGGCCCAAGCCTTCGATCAACGAGCTGTTCAGCTCGCTGGCGGACGATGTGGCTGACAAGACCATCGGGGTGATTCTCTCGGGCACGGGCAGCGACGGGGCCCAGGGGATGATCGCGATCAAGGCAGCCGGCGGCATTACCCTGGCGCAGGACGAGCAGACGGCCAAGTATTCGGGCATGCCGCGTGCCGCGCGCGAAACCGGCTTTGTGGACCTGGTGCTGCCGCCGCGGGACATCGCTCGCGAGATCCGGCAGTTCATCGTGGCCAGCGAGCGCCGGGGCGAAAGCCTCTCGACGCCGAAGATGCGTTCAAACCTCGAGAAGATCTTCCAGCGCATCTTCGACCAGACCGGTTACGACTTCAGCGGCTACAAGCTCAAGACGGTGCAGCGGCGCATCCAGCGGCGCATGGCGGTCCACAAGCTGGTGACCATGGACGATTACGTCACCCTGCTGATGGGGTCGGCCGACGAAGTCGAGGCGCTGTTCAAGGACATGCTGATCTCGGTCACGGCGTTTTTCCGTGATCCGGAACCGTTTTCGGACCTGGGCAACCTGATCGACCAGATGGTCGAGAAAGCCGAGGACTATGCCTCCATCCGTGTCTGGGTGCCCGGCTGTGCCAATGGCGAGGAGGCCTACTCGATCTGCATCCTGTTCCAGCAGGCGGCCATTCGCCATCGCAAGGAGCTGGCCCTGCAGATCTTCGCGACCGACATCGACGATCACGCACTTGATCGGGCCCGGCGTGGCGTCTATTCCAGCAACCAGGTCAAGGACGTGGAACCGGAGATTCTCCAGTCCTATTTCCGGGAGCGGGACGGGCACTTCCATATATCCAAGCGGATTCGGGACCAGGTGGTCTTCGCCCGGCAGAACCTGGTGATGGACCCGCCGTTTTCCCATCTTGACCTGATCAGCTGCCGCAATGTGCTGATCTACTTCAACCTGGAAACCCAGCGAACGATTCTGCAGGTGTTCCACTTCGCCCTGAAGCGTCGCGGATACCTGTTTTTGGGCAAGTCCGAATCGGCCAGCAATACCACGCCCGAGTTGTTCGAGTCGCTGTACAAGACTTCCCAGATCTTCGTGCGCCGGTCCACGGCGGTCAGTGAGCGGGCGGACCAGCTTGCAAGCGCGGGACGCATGGGCAAGCTGCGATCGAGTCGCCAAGCCGAACGGACGGAACCTGCCGGGGCCGCGGCGCCCGTGGAGGCCGACTCCATCGAGCGGATGCTTGAACGGGTTCTGCTCGACTCGGTGGTACCGGTGGCCATCGCGCTGGATTCGCAGGGAAACATCCACCATATCCGGGGGGATGTCAGTCGGTTCCTGAGCTTTCCGCAGGGACGAATCGACACGACCATCTTCTCGTTGGCCCGGGATGACCTGCGGCTGGATATCCGGTCCCTGCTGCAGCGAGCCAAGCGAGAGGGCCGTGCTTCGAGCCAGGCCCTGTTCTACCGGCACGAGGACAAGAACCGTTCACTGTTCCTGCGCCTGTGCCGGCTCGATCTGCCGGAGCATGGCGACCTGTACCTGCTGGTCTTTATCGATCTGGATCTTGAGGAGGGCGCGCGGCTGCTGGATGTCAGCGCCAAGGATCCGGCCTCGCTGTCCTACCAGCAGCTCGAAGAGGAGCTGGTCCTGTTCCGCAAGAGGCTGCAAAGCAGTGTGGAGGATCTTGAGACCACCAACGAGGAACTGCAGTCGACCAACGAGGAGCTCCAGTCGGCCAACGAGGAGCTGCAGTCTTCCAACGAAGAATTGCAGACTGCCAACGAGGAATTGCAGTCGACCAACGAGGAACTGTCGACGGTCAACCAGGAGCTGGAGGTCAAGACCTTCGAGCTTGAGCAGGTCAACAATGATCTGGAAAGCATGCTGCTGAGCATCGACCAGATCATCCTGTTCATCGACAATCGCCTGCGCTTGCAGCGTTACACGCGCAAGGCGGCCGATACCTTCGGCCTGGATGCCGACGACCTGCGCCAGCCGGTCACCAGCATGGGTTACGTGGTCGACGTGCCTCACCTGCGGCTGGAGCTTCTGAACGTCATCGAACTGGAAAAGGAAAGCACTCTGCGCGCCAATCTGGCTGCCGGCTACTTCAACCTGCGCCTGGTCCCCTACAAGGCCGAGAAGGAAGCTGTCGTCGGGGTAATCATGTTCTTCGAGCCGGACGAACAACGCAGCCAGCAATACCTGAGCCGCATGGCCCGAGGCCACCTGGACCTGCTTTCCCGGCTGACCGACCATGCCGTGATCGCCATCAACCCCCACGGCAAGATCGTTCATGCGGACGAGCGGGTGGCGGCCCTGTTCGAGTACGCGTCCGATGCGCTCATCGGTCAGAACGTCAAGATGCTGATGCCGGAGCCGTACCGGGGACATCATGATGCCTATCTGCGCGAGTACGAGCAGGGGCAGAGCAAGGGCGTTGTCGGACGCTGGCGATCGGTGACCGGGCTGGACCGCCACGGAAATCGCTTTATCGCTCAGTTGCGTATCGAAGAGATCGGTGACGAGGACGACCGGCTCTATGTCGGGCTGTTTGCTGCGCCGGAAAACACGGAGCATTGATCCATGGCAGGGAAGCCGATCAGGTCTGATCCCCCGATGAGCGAGTCGGCACTGGCCATGGACGTGCAGGCCTACCGCAGCGAGATCGCCCAGCAGAACGAGCTTATCCGGCAGCTGCAGGATAAGCTTTTGCGCCAGGGCAGCCAGATCCGCTCCCTGGAGCGAGAATTGTTCACGCTCAGTTTCGAAAAGGAGCAGCAGCAACAACGTCAGGTCGCAGCCACCCGACTGTTCGAGCGCGCCCCGCTGGCCAGCGTGATTCTGGACGCGCACATGCAGATCCTTGACATGAACCGGCAGGCCGAACGGTTCTTCGACCACAAGCGTGAGCACCTGGTCCGCCGTTCCTTTCGCTCACTGCTGTCGCGCGATGCCTTCCGTCGCTTCTCCTCGGACATGAGCGCCTTGAGGGCTGATGAACAAGACAGCCGCTATTCGCAGTTTCTTGAATTGGCCAACCGGACACCCTTTTCGATGGTTCTGGCGCGACTCGACGAGGACCGCTTCTACGGCGTGATTCAGGATCTGAGCGTGGCGGCGATTGCCCAGAATTCCGAAAGGCTGGCGCATTTTGCTCTGGAGCAGTTGCGCGAGGGCGTGATCATCACCGATCCGAAGGGTGTGATTCTCAAGGTCAATCACGCGTTCACGGAAATCAGCGGTTACACGCCCGACGAGGCGATTGGAAAGACGCCCGCCCTGCTGCATTCGGGTCGGCACTCGCCGCGGTTTTACGAGCAGATGTGGGCGCGGCTGGCGAGGCATGGCTGGTGGGCGGGCGAGGTCTGGAATCGGCGCAAGAGCGGGGAGATCTATCCCGAGTGGTTGCAGATCAACCGGATTGTCGAGCCAGTCACCCACCAGTTGTTCTACGTGGCGACCTTCTCGGACATCACCGAGAAAAAGCAGCACCAGAAATCCCTCGACAAGCTGGCGCACTACGATTCCCTGACCGGGCTGCCCAACCGGCGCTTCTTCGAGCGGGCGCTGGAAAATCACCTGCACCGGGCCCGGGACAACGAGGCCCACAAGCAGGCGATCCTGTTTATCGACCTGGACAAGTTCAAGGAAGTCAACGACCGCTACGGGCACCAGGAAGGCGACCTGGTTCTCAAGGAGGCGGCCCAGCGGATCACCGCCAGTGTGCGGGATACGGATATTGTCTCCCGGATCGGCGGTGACGAGTTTGTTCTGATGTTGCCGCGATTGCAGGACGAGGCGGCGGCCCGGACCATCGCAGCCAAGCTGACCCATGCACTGGCCATGACCTACGATGTCAACGGCCGCCAGCACCGGCTCAGTGCCTCGGTGGGCATCGCGCTTTATCCCGACCACGGGGATTCGGTGGAGGACCTGATGCGCCGGGCGGATGCCGCCATGTATCAGGCCAAGGAAAAGGGCAAGAATCAGTGGGCGCTGTTTGACTATGCCGACGAAGCCAACCTGCTGATTCTCGATGAGAAAAAGCGACTGATATGGTCGGCCATCGAGGACCCGGAAGGGTTCCTTGACATGCACTACCAGCCGATTTTCTGTGGTCAGGCGGATGCCCGGATCACCGAGCTGGAGGCGCTGCTGCGTATTCAGGATCAGGCCCGGCACGAGATTCGAACCGACGAATTCATTGCGCTCGCCGAGGAAAGTCGCCTGATGGTTCCTCTTGGCGAGTCGATCTTCCACGCGACCTGCCAGTTTGCCCGGCGTTTGCACGATGCCGGGCTGTCCGTTCCCGTGACGGTCAATCTCTCGGCCGAGCAGTTCTACGACCCCAACCTGCTGGGGTCGCTGGAGTCGATAGCCGAGCGCCAGGGGTTGACGCTGGACCGATTCAACTTCGAGATTACCGAGACGGCCACCATGCACAATATCGACATGATGCGCGATACGCTTGGCGCCTTGCGGGAGAAAGGCGCGCGCGTGCTCCTCGACGATTTCGGAACCGGGTACGCTTCGCTGTCCCAGCTGCACGACCTGCCCGTGGACATTCTCAAGCTTGACCGCAGCTTTGTGAACGGGATCTCGGTCAACCCCACGGCCGAGAGCCTGGTGCGGGCCATGCTTGCCATGGCGCGGGCGCTGCAGCTGCGCGTGATCGCCGAAGGGGTGGAAACCGAAAACCAGGCACGCTGGCTGAGGACGGAGCGGGCCGACTGCATGCAGGGGTATCTGCTGTCCCGGCCTCTCTCGGCCGATGTGATGTTTGCGAAGTTGCGTGACAATGGGTGAAAAGACCTGCGCAAGTGACATCCGGCTGGTCATTGACGATCAGGGGATCATCACCGATATCGGTGGAGGCTGGGACAAGGCCGCCAAGGAAGGAGGCGCGGCCGAGAAGCTGGCCGTGGATTCGGTGATCGGCAAGCCGCTGGCCGGCTTTATTGGCAGCGATGCCACCCGCATGTACTACAACGCGGTGTTCAAGCTGGCGCGCCTGCGCGGCCAAACCCTGACCCGCGAGTATCGCTGCGACTCGCCGACGCACAAGCGGTTCATGGAAGTGACCGTCACCCCGCGGCCAGACGGTCACATCGAGATGCTGCACCAGTTGCTGCACGAGGAGCCATTCGCTCACCAACTCCTGCCCGTGCCCGTGGCCCGCTCCGACCCCCGACAGGGAACGGCTCTGCGCTGCAGCATCTGCAACCGGGTTCGCCTGCCCGGCCAACGGGAATGGGTCGAACCGGCCACGCTGGTCGAGTCGGAGGACAAAACCTTGAGCGTCATCCACACCGTCTGTACCGACTGCAAGCATGCCGACTGGTTTGGCGTGCGTCGTGGTGTCGGTACCGACAGATGAACGTGCGCAGTCCGTGCTTAAGGAATCTCTGCACAAATCCATCCATGGATTTGTGGGCTTGCGCCAGCTGCGCGTTCAGACACGCATGGCCCGGTGGGCTTGCGCCAGCTAAACGCGTCAGCTGG
>JBNGDJ010000075.1:0-12135 GCA_049974825.1 Halothiobacillaceae bacterium
GGCTTACGCCATTGTGCGGCAGGGCATCCGTGCCCTGCGCGGGAAGGTCTGCATTTGTGCAGACCTTCCCTAGTGATTCGCCATTTGTCTGGGTTCAATCCTCGCCGGGGATGCGCGGAGGCGATGGGCAACGGCGAGTTTGCCTTCATCTGGGTTCAATCCTCGCCGGGGATGCGCACTTCGGCGTCGGCAGGTTGCTTGTCTGCCGGCGGCAGGTAGCGGTCCCTGACGGCCGGTTGCAGCAGGGTTTCCGCCTCCCGATCAAGGCGCAGGCCCCGCGAGCGACTGGTCCATACCGCCTGCTCGGACATGGTCACCGGCGCTTGTGTCCGGGCGAGCCCTTGCTTGGGCTCAAGGACCAGGTGCTCGGTGGCAAAGGCCAGCGCCTGCATGGGTGGGGCTGCCTCGCGGTCCGCGGTCACGCCGCCGAAGAGGGTGATCCGGGTCAGGCGGTCGTCGGCTTTGCCAGCCGGTGCCTGCAGGTGCCAGGGCACCCGGCGTTCGGGCGCGTCGCCATAATAGTCCACTTGCACCTGCGTCATCTCGTAGGCCTGCTCCGCCTGCAGGTGATCGACCTGTGCGCCCGCAAGCTGCCAGGTCGGCCGTCCCGTCTCGTCGAATCCGGTGGCCCGGAACCCGATCAGGCTGTGATCGACCCGGGGCAGTTCCGTCGGCTGCGAGCTGTCCTGGCCTTCGCGCAGGTTCCACCAGCCGGTGAGGACGACCAAGAGCAGCAACGCAGGCCAGAGCAGGGTTTTCGATGTCGGCATGACGATTCGAGCGGTCAGCTCAGGTAGCGGGCGGTGACCCGGTCCCAGCTGCCTTGGGCCTGGAGCAGTACCTCGATAAAGCTCCGGACGGCGCCATCTCCACCGCGCTGCTCGCTGATCCAGTCAGCGTGGGTCTTCACGATTTCCGGCGCATCCGGGACCGTGGCTGCCACCCCGGCCCGTCGCAGCATCGGCAGATCGATGATGTCGTCGCCCATGGCGGCAAATCGCGCCAGAGGCTCGTCCAGTTTTCCGGCCAGTGATTCGATGGCCTCACCTTTGGTCAGGCTGCCGAGAATGCAGTGCTCAATGCCCAGGTTCGCCGCGCGGGCCATGACAGCGCCCGACTCGCGCCCGGAGATGATGGCCACCTCGATGCCGGCCGCCTGCGCGAGCTTGATGCCATGACCGTCACGCGAATGAAAAGCCTTCAGTTCGCGGCCATTGGCATCAAAGTACAGTTTGCCGTCGGTCATTACGCCGTCGACATCCAGCACCAGCACGCGAACCTGGCGCAGTTTTTCCTGAAGCTCGTCGATTCCCGTCACTATTCCTGTATTCCTCTGATGCCTGGCATCTCTCGGCCCGAGTTTGCTGGCGTCGGCATTGTCCTCATGATGCGCCTGGCTGTGGCCACTGCGCACATGGCCATCACGGGTCCGTGGACTGATGCCGGCTTGACGCGTCAGCTCGCGGTCAAGCGCGGCCCATCTTATGCGATTCAATAATTTGCGCGATCTGTCCGCCGGGGCGTCCCTGCCCCGGCTGGGAATTCCTGCATTTTGCTGGATTCGTGCAGGGATAACCTGTCCGACCTGTCTCAGTCCAGCCCGGCATGCAGCAGATCGTGCATGTTGAGGGCGCCGAGTACGCGCCGATCCTCGTCCACCACCACCAGGGCGTTGATTTTTCGTGATTCCATCAGGCCCAGCGCCTCGGCGGCGAGCATCTGTGGCGGGCAGGTTTGTGGATCAGGCGTCATGACCTGTTCGATGGGCAAGTCGAGGACTGCGATATCCCGGTCCAGCACCCGCCGCAGATCACCATCGGTAAAGATCCCGAGCAGGCGATTGTCCGCGTCGACAACGCAGGTCATGCCCAAACTCTTGGAGGTGATCTCCATCAGCGCGTTGCGCAGCAGGGCATGGGACGGAACGCGGGGAATGCGGTCCCCCTGGTGCATGACGTCCTCGACATGCAGCAGCAGGCGCCGGCCCAGCGCTCCGCCAGGGTGTGCCCGGGCGAAGTCTTCCGGCGTGAATCCGCGGGCGTCCAGCAGGGCTACCGCCAGCGCATCGCCCATGGCCAGCGCTGCGGTCGTGGAGGTCGTGGGCGCCAGGTTCAGCGGGCAGGCCTCGCGATCCACGCCGACATCCAGGTGCACGGTGGCCGCGCGTGCCAGAGTCGAGTCCGGGCGACCGGTCAGGGCGACCATCGACAACCCCAGGCGCTTGATGCCTGGCAGCAGGGCCAGCAGTTCCGATGTCTCGCCGGAATTGGACAGCACCAGCAGCACATCCTGTGCCGTCACCATCCCCAGGTCCCCGTGACTGGCCTCGCCGGGATGGACGAAAAAGGCCGGAGTGCCTGTACTCGCCAGCGTTGCGGCGATCTTTCCCCCCACATGGCCTGACTTGCCCATTCCCGTCACGACCACCCGTCCGCGGCAGCCAAAAAGCAGGTTGCAGGCATCGACAAATTGCTGATCGATCCGGTCGGCAAGTGCCCGGATTGCATCGCTTTCAGCGTTCAGCACACTGCGTCCGAGGTCGATCAGGTTGGTTCGATTCATGGCGTGAAGGTATCATGTTGCCGCAATTTCGAGGCCCGGATTGTAGCCGCAGCCCTTCTCCGGCTCCAGAAGGGGCAGCGTTTTCGGGTTGCAGGTCGCCTGCGGTCAGTCTTGGACGCAGTGAAGCGCTGAACCGGGCTCCACCTTTGGTCCCGAGGGCGTCTGCGTGGCGAGACAGTCGCTGCAAGCGCCTTTGCCCCATCCGGGGCATCCGTGACCACGGCAAGTCAAGGATGGCCTGGGGTCGAAATGCAATGGCTTGTGCCATTGTGCGGCAGGGCAATCCCTGTCCCAGTCGGGAATCATTGTGCAAAGATTCCCCAGGCGGCGCCGAGGCGCCGCCTGCCACCGGAACCGCGGGGCGGTGTGACAGTCACATCGGGCCGGTCGAAACAGCAACCCTGAGGTGCAAGATCTGTCATGAGTGCCCAGCCAGAGATGTCAATTCAAGACCCTGCTCCCATCATTGATCGCGGCGAGGATCAAGCCTTCGCCCGCGCCGGACTGGAACAGGCCCAGGCGGCCCGTGAGCATGGCTGCGAACGGCTTTTCGAGGACCGTCTGGATGATGGCAGCACCGGGCCACGGCTGGCCTTTATTCCGGCGGGGCACTTCGAAATGGGGGCGCCGGCCGGCGAATACATGCGTCAGCCGGAGGAGGGGCCGCGGCGCGAGGTCGGTTTTTCCCGGCCCTTTGCCATGACTTGCCTTGCCGTCTCACGGGCGTGGTATTACCGCTTTGTCGAGGAAAGCGGACGTCGAGCGCCCCGGCCCTATTCCTGGCGTGACCCCAAGTTCCCCGTCTACAACGTCTCATTCTGGGATGCCGAGGCCTTCGCCGCCTGGCTGAGCGAGCGCACCGGACAGCGCTACCGGCTGCCGACCGAGGCCGAGTGGGAGTACGCCGCTCGGGCGGGCACGGACGCGGCATTTTGCTTTGGCGAGAAGATCCGCAAGGAAGAGGTGAACTGTGCCGGTGGTTTCCAGTGTACGCGGGGGCTCTTTCTATGCGGGCTTGGCAAGCCGGTGCCGGTGGGCAGTTTGCCGGCCAATGGCTGGGGCCTGCACGAGGTGCATGGCAATGTTCAGGAATGGACCCTGGATCACTGGAGCAACACGTTGCGCGGGCATCCCACCGAGGGCAGCAATGCGCATGTGTCGTTCGACAAGCGGGACAAGCGCCGCCGCGTGGTGCGGGGCGGTTCCTGGTTTGACAAGCCGGGCCGCTGCCGCAGCGCATCGCGTGCCGCGCGCCACGTCTACGAGTTTGATCTGAACCTTGGTTTTCGCCTGGTCCGGGAGATCGACTGACCATGCCCTGCCAGCGATTGCTCATTGGCCTGCGCCGCTGGGACGACCCGGCACTGGACGGCCTGTTCTATCCCGAGGATCTGCCCGATGGCTGGCGTCTGGATTTCCTTGCGGGCACCACCTCGGCCATCTGGCTGGAGCCAGGTCAGGTTGACGAGGACGCGCTGGCCGTCATCGCAGACGCGCCGCCATCCCTGCGGGTGGTGATTGAGGCCCCGGAAGACGAGGCCATGCGCGCCTCTCTCTCGGTCTGGGCATCCGCGCACAAGGAACGGGTGCTGGCGCTGGTCGATGCGCCCTCCGAACTCGCGCCCGGGGTGCGGCATCTGGACCATGCGCAGATCTGGCATCCGCAGGCCGAGGTGCAGGATGTGCCGGTTGGCGTGATTCCCGCTACCGCCGACCTGCGGGCCTTGCGAGGCTGGGTGGATGCCTTTGCCGAGGGTCCGGCAGGCGGTGGTTGTGCACTGTTTGTGTCCGGCAGCCCGCCGCCGACCGGCACGCTTGAGAATTTGCGCACCCTCCTTGAGGTGATGGGCTGGTGAGCGTGCGCGAACCGGCGGTGGTGTTGGAGGATGTGCATTTCCGACGGGGCGATCGGGTCATCCTCGATGGGGTCAGCATGGCCTTCCCGCGCGGGCAGGTCACCGCGGTGATGGGTCCCTCCGGAACCGGCAAGACCACCCTGCTGCGTCTTGTCGGCGGGCAGTTGCGTCCCGATGCGGGGCGTGTGCTGGTCAATGGTGTGGACATTGGCAGGGCGTCGCGGCGGACTCTGTACGCGGCACGCAAGCGGATGGGTGTGTTGTTCCAGAACGGGGCGCTGTTCACCGACCTGACGGTCTTTGAGAATGTGGCGTTCCCCCTGCGCGAGCACGCGCGCCTGCCCGAGCGGCTGGTAGAAGGCGTGGTGCGCATGAAGCTTGAGGCCGTGGGGCTTCGCGGGGCGGCTGATCTCATGCCGGCGCAACTTTCCGGGGGGATGGCAAGGCGTGTGGCGCTGGCGCGTGCCATTGCCCTTGATCCGGACCTGATCCTGTACGATGAGCCCTTCGCCGGGCAGGACCCGATTTCCATGGGCGTGCTTGTGCGCCTGATCCGGTCGCTGAACGAGGCTTTGGGCATGAGTTCGATCCTGGTGTCCCACGACGTGCCCGAGGTGCTCTCGATCGCCCGGCAGGCCTACGTCATCGCCGATGGCCGCGTGGTGGGCGAGGGCAGCCCCGAGCAGCTGCGCAACCACGATTCGCCCTGGGTGCGCCAGTTTATCGGGGGCGAGCCTGACGGCCCTTTGCCCTTCCACTATCCGGGGCGGTCACTGGCGGCCGATTTCGGTCTGGCATCGCCCGCGCCGGGAGCCCGTTCATGAATGCCCTCGCGCGTCTGGGCGCCATGACCCTGGCAGCCCTGGGGCACCTGGGTCGCATGGCGCGATTCCTGCCCGGGTTGCTTGCGGCGTCACCATCCGCGCTGCGCAGGCCGGGGATTCTGGTGACCGAGATTTACGCGGTCGGCGTGCTTTCGCTGGTGATTATCCTGGTCTCGGGTGGGTTCGTGGGCCTGGTGCTCGGCTTGCAGGGCTACCATATCCTCTCGAACTTCGGCGCCGCCGAATCGCTGGGGGTGATGGTGGCCCTGTCGCTCGTGCGCGAACTCGGCCCGGTGGTCACTGCGCTGCTGTTTGCTGGTCGCGCCGGTTCGTCGATCACCGCGGAAATCGCGCTGATGAAGACGACCGAGCAGCTTTCCGCCATGGAAATGATGGCGGTCGACCCCATGCGGCGCGTGATTGCGCCGCGATTTCTGGCCGCGATTGTGGCCATGCCGCTGCTCGCGGCGATGTTCAGCGTGGTGGGCATCGTCGGGGGATATTTGATTGGTGGTGTCTGGCTGGGGGTTGACCAGGCCGCCTACTGGGGGCAGATCGTCCGGCAGGTCGATTTCCAGGACGATATTGTCAACGGGGTGGTCAAGAGTGTGGTTTTCGGGGCTCTGGCCGGCATGATCGCCGTCTTCGAGGGGTACAATGCGACTCCCACTTCGCTGGGGATGTCTCGGGCGACCACCCGGACCGTCGTGATTACTTCGCTGGCGATCCTGGGGAGCGACTTCATCCTGACTGCCGTGATGTTCGGGAGCTGATTGAATGAAAAGCCATCGTACGGCGGAAATCTGGGTCGGCCTGTTCGTGGCCCTGGGCATTGGCGCACTGTTCGTGCTGTCTGTGCAGATGAGCAACTTCGGGGCGACCTCCGGGAACACCTACAGCCTGCAGGCCCGCTTTGACAACATTGGCGGGCTGACCGAGCGTTCGCCGGTCAAGCTTGCCGGGTTGACGATCGGGCGCGTGGGGCGGATTGACGTGGACCCGGAAACCTTCGAAGCGGTGGTCACGCTGAAGATCGATCGCGCCTACGACAACCTGCCGCGTGATACCTTCGCGAGCATCTACACCGCCGGCTTGCTGGGCGAGCAGTACATTGAGTTGTCGCCCGGCGCCGAGGAAGCCGTGCTGGCCGAAGGTGACCGACTGGCCATGACCCAGTCGGCAGTAATCCTTGAACGACTGATTTCGCAATTCCTGTTCGACAAGGCAGCAGAATGAGCAGACTCACCCTGACCCTGATCCTTTTGCTTGCCCCGTTTGCGGGGAAGCTTGCGGCCGAGCCGCTGACTCTGGAGGAGGCCGTTGATCTGGCCCTGGCCGCCGATCCGCGCATCGAGGAACAGCAGGCCAATGTCGAGGCGGCCCGCGCCCTGATCGACGAGGTGCTGGGCAATCGCGACCCGATGGTGGAACTCAACGTGTTCACCGGGCTGGCGCTGCGCAAGTCCGACGGCTTCTTTGCCAATGGCAGTGACCGCTGCGTGGCCGGCGAGGACTGCGTGCTTCGCGACGACGCCTACGACATCGATGGGCTGACCCCGACTTTCGGCGTGGAACTGTCGATCATCAAGCCGCTGCTTACTTTCGGCAAGCTGGAGAACTACGAGATTGCCGCACGCCGCAACATGGCGGTTGAGGAAGGTCGGGTGCGGCTGGCCCGGGGGCAGGCCTGGCTGACGGTGCAGCGTGCCTGGTACGGTTACCTGACGGCCAGCGACACGCTGGCTTTGCTGGAGGATATCCGCCGGCGCGTGGCGGATGCCGAAGCCAGAACCCGGGCCGGAGTGGATGAAGGCACCATGAAGATGGCCGACCTTTACGCGCTGCAGACCGCGCTGGCGCTGGTCGACCGCTTCGTCGCTCAGGCCGAGGCCGTGCAGCAGATTGCCATGGATGGTCTCAAGACCATCACCGGGATCCCTCGCAGCCAGCCGGTCGAGCTGGCCGAGCGGCACATCCGGCCAGTGGAAGAGATCGACCAGGATCTGGAGGAGCTGATTGTCCAGGCACTGGAGAACCGACCGGAAATGGACATGGCTGAGCAGGGGATGGGCGCGATGCGCGCCTATGTCGCTGCGCGGCGTGCCGAATCGCGTCCGGATGTCTATGCCGGCCTCGTGGCCCTGGGGCAGTACACCCCGGGACGCGACCGGATGGACAATCCCTACCTGTTCGATCCGCTCAACTTCGGTGCGGTGACGCCGGTGCTTGGCATGCGCTGGAACTTCCAGCCGGGCGTTGACCGCGCCCGCGTGTCCCAGGCCGAGGCCGAACTTCAAGGTGTAGTGGCCAAGGCACGCCAGGCGCAGGTCGGCATTCCCTTCGAGGTGGCCGAGGCCTATCACCGCATCCAGGCCTTGAGTCGGGAGATCAAGCACCTGGATGACGGGGCGACATCGGCGCGCCGCTGGATGGTGGCCGGGTTCATGGACTACCAGGCCGGGATCATGGATGCCGGCAGTCTGGCCGATGCGCTGCGCACTTATGCGACGACGCGTGCCGAGTATTTCTCGGCCATCAACGACTACAACATGCAGGTGGCCACCCTGCGTCATGCCGTGGGAGACTATCCGTGAAGGGGTTCAAGACAATGTTCGGGGTCGCCCTGCTCGCCGGGTTGCTCGCTGTCGGGCCGCTGCAGGCGGCAGGCGAGGATGGGGCGCAGGCCGTTGTGGCGCAAACCATCGATGAGGTTATCGCCGCGATTCAGGACAACCGGGCAGCGCTTGAAGCCGATCCCGACGCGCTGCTGGGCATTGTGGACGAAATTCTGCTGCCGCGGGTGGATTTCGACCGGATGAGCCGGCTGACACTGGGGCGCTACTGGAACCGGGCGAGTGCCGACGAGCGTGCCCGGTTCCAGGCCCAGTACCGGAAGTTGCTGGTGCGCACCTACGCCGGGCCACTGTCCAGTGTGGGCGACCAGCAGATCGACATACTGGGCGTGCGCGACGGGACGGGCCCGGACGATGTCATGGTGCGCTCCGAGGTGCGTGACGGCGTTGAGAGTATTCCGGTGGATTACCGGATGCACCGGGACGATGACGGCTGGAAAGCCTACGACGTGGTGATCGATGGCATCAGCCTGATCAACAACTACCGCGGCAGCTTCGGTCAGACCATCCAGCGAGAAGGCATGGCGGGACTGATCCGTCAGCTCGAAGAGCGCAACCAGTGAGCGGGACGGAGCCGGCCTACACCGTCGAGCGACGCGCTGATGGTGCGCTGCTCGTGCGCGGACGACTGGATTTTGAGACGCTTGCCGGCGCCGGTGACACGCTGCCCGAAGCCTTGGCCGATGGCGGGCGCGTGCAGTTGCAGGAACTGTCCCGCATCGACAGCGCCGGCCTGGCTCAGCTGATTGCCTGGCGAGCCCAGGTCGACCGCGACGGTGGCGCACTGATGTACGAGGGCCTGCCCCGGCAGGCGCGACAAATGATACGGGTCTATGGATTGCAGGCCCTGTTCGACGAGTTGCCAGACTCGGGCGACACGCCGGGAGAGAGATGAACAAGCTGATTATCGAGGGCGGGGTGCCGCTCAGGGGCGAGGTCCGGGTCTCCGGGGCCAAAAACGCGGTGTTGCCGATCATGGCTGCCTCGCTGCTGGCCGACCGACCCGTGGTGGTTGAGAATGTTCCGCATTTGCAGGATGTCACCACCACCATGGAGCTGCTCGGTGGCATGGGCGTGGGGCTGACCGTGTGTGACCGGATGAGCGTGGAGATCGACGCGGGCAGCCTGTCCAATATGGTCGCGCCCTACGATCTGGTGCGCACCATGCGGGCGAGCATTCTGGTGCTCGGGCCGCTGCTGGCCCGCTTTGGACATGCCGAGGTCTCCCTGCCGGGAGGCTGTGCCATCGGTTCTCGCCCGGTCAATATCCACTTGGACGGGCTGGCCCAGCTTGGCGCCGAGATTCGGGTGGAGCAGGGCTATATCCATGCACGGTCGGACCGCCTGCGCGGAGCTCGGATCGTCATGGATCAGGTCACGGTCACCGGGACCGAGAACCTGATGATGGCCGCGGCCCTGGCAGAGGGCGTGACCGTGCTGGAAAATGCAGCCCGCGAACCCGAGGTCGTGGACCTGGCCAACTTCATCAACGCGATGGGTGGCAAAGTGGTCGGTGCGGGGAGCGACACCATTACCATCACGGGGGTCGATCGGCTCGACGGGGTGCGCTACCGGGTACTGCCCGACCGGATCGAGACCGGCACCTACCTCGTGGCCGCCGCCATGAGCGGGGGCGATGTCACCGTGCGGGATACCCGACCGGACCTTCTGGATGCCGTGCTGGACAAGCTGCGGGCAACGGGCGCCCGCGTCGAAACCGGGGAGGACTGGATCCGACTGGACATGGATGGTCGGCGGCCCCGCGCGGTGAACGTGCGTACCGCGCCCCACCCGGGGTTTCCCACGGACATGCAGGCACAGTTCATGGCGCTGGACTGCATTGCCGAAGGGACCTCCACAGTGGTCGAGACGATCTTCGAAAATCGCTACATGCACGTGCAGGAGCTGATGCGCATGGGTGCGCGGATCGAGATCGAGTCCCACACCGCCATCGTGCACGGGGTAGCGAAACTCTCCGGCGCACCGATCATGGCGACCGATCTTCGGGCCTCCGCCAGCCTGGTTCTGGCCGGCCTGGTGGCGGAGGGTGAGACGGTGGTTGATCGCATTTACCATATCGATCGCGGCTACGAGGCGATCGAGGAGAAACTGGCCCGGCTTGGCGCGCGCATTCGGCGCGTATCCGACTGATACCGGACCTGACAAGACTGTAAAGAAGGAATTCAACGGCCCATGGCAAGCCAAGATACGCTGATCATCGCGCTCTCGAAGGGACGGATCTTCAAGGAAACCCTACCCCTGCTGGCACATGTGGGAATCGAGCCGGTGGACGATCCCGAGAAGAGTCGCAAGCTGATCCTCGATACCAGCGATCCGGCGGTCAAGCTGCTGGTTCTTCGCGCCTCCGATGTGCCGACCTACGTCCAGTACGGCGCCGCGGACATCGGTGTGGCCGGCAAAGACGTGCTGGACGAGCAGGGCGGTGAAGGCCTGTTCGAGCTGGTTGACCTGAAGATCGCGCGCTGCAAGCTGATGGTGGCCGGCCGGCCGGGTTGCCTGGATGGTCACGGGACGCTGCGGGTGGCGACGAAGTACGTCAACGGGGCCCGTCGGCACTTCGCTGCGCAGGGGCGGCAGGTGGAAATCATCAAGCTGTACGGGTCGATGGAGCTGGCGCCGCTGGTGTCGCTGTCCGACTGTATCGTGGATGTGGTGGATACGGGCAACACCCTGCGTGCCAATGGCCTGGAGCCACTGGAACACATCGCGCACATTTCCTCCCGGCTGATCGTCAATCGTGCCGCCATGAAACTCAAGCATGCGCAGGTCGCCCGCGTGGTTGACCGCGTCACTGACTACCTGGAGCAGGGGGCATGAGCATGAACATCCGACGCCTCGACAGCAGCGATCCCGGCTTTCAATCGGCCCTGGACGATCTGCTGGCTTGGGAGAGCGTATCCGATGACCGGGTCTTCGAAACCGTGCGCGACATCCTGGCCGATGTCCGTGCCCGCGGGGATGCGGCCGTTATCGAATACACCCGCCGTTTTGACCGGCTTGAAGTCGACTCGGCCGACGCGCTGGAAATGCCCCGGGCGCGGCTGGAGCAGTCACTGGCGGCGATCGACGCGCCGGTGCGCGCTGCGCTGGAGCAGGCCGCCGAACGCATTCGCAGCTATGCCGAGCGCCAGAAGATGTCTTCCTGGCAGTACACCGAGGCCGATGGTTCGGTCCTCGGCCAGCAGGTGACCCCGCTTGACCGGGCCGGGCTTTATGTCCCGGGCGGCAAGGCGGCCTATCCCTCGTCGGTGCTGATGAACGCCATTCCGGCCAAGGTCGCCGGCGTGCCCGAGTTGATCATGGTGGTGCCGACGCCGGATGGCGTGGTCAACGACATGGTGCTGGCGGCTGCGGCGATTGCCGGAGTCGACCGGGTGTTCACCGTCGGCGGTGCCCAGGCCGTGGCAGCGCTGGCCTACGGCACCGAGACGATCCCGGCGGTCGACAAGATTACCGGGCCGGGGAATATCTTCGTGGCCACCGCCAAGCGGATGGTCTTTGGTACCGTCGGGATTGACATGATCGCCGGGCCTTCCGAAATCCTGGTGGTCTGCGATGGTCAGACCGACCCGGACTGGATTGCCATGGACCTTTTCTCTCAGGCCGAGCATGACGAGGACGCGCAGGCGATTCTCGTCAGTCCCGATGCTGCGTTTCTCGACAAGGTGGCCGAGCGGGCGCAGGCACTGCTGGGGGAGCTGCCGCGCCGCGAGATTGTGTCAGCATCCATGAACGCACGTGGGGCGTTGATTCAGGTCCGGGACATGGCCGACGCGCTGGCCGTGGTCAACCACGTCGCGCCGGAGCACCTTGAGCTTTCGGTCGAGGAGCCCGAGCAATGGCTGCCGGGCATTCGTCACGCCGGGGCGATCTTCATGGGGCGCTATACCGCCGAGGCGTTGGGTGACTACTGTGCCGGCCCGAACCACGTATTGCCGACTTCGCGTACGGCGCGATTTTCCTCGCCGCTGGGCGTATACGATTTCCAGAAGCGCAGCAGTATCATCAACTGCTCGGCCGAGGGGGCTTCTGCGCTGGGCAGAATCGCCGGTCTGCTGGCCGACGGAGAAGGGCTGGGCGCGCATGCCCGCTCCGCGCGCTACCGGGTGCGCAACGACTGAAGGTCATCCTGAAATGATTGCGGGGAAACCGTTTTTCGCGGTTCCCTGAGGAAGGTCTGCACGAATGCAGACCTTCCCGTGCCGGTCTCGGATGCCCTGCCGCACAATGGCGCAAGCC
>JBNGDJ010000076.1:0-12076 GCA_049974825.1 Halothiobacillaceae bacterium
GGCATCCATGCCCCAATCGGGAATCTCTGCATTCGTGCAGAGATTCCCTAAAGGAAAGTTTTATGACCAAAGGTGGGCGGAGGGGGAGTTCTCCGTTGACCGCGCCGTGACCGATGTGTGCTCAGCGGAGGGTCAAACCGCCATGGATGGCGGTTTGAGGTCTGCCGGGACAGGATGTCCCGTCAGACCGGCCCTTCGATGAGCCTGTCGGGCACGGGCACGCCGAAGGGGCGCGGTCGTGGGGCGCGTTTCTTTCCCCCATTTCTTTGCGCGAACAAAGAAATGGGGTCGCCCGCCTGTGATCCGGGCGGGTCGAAGTGCTGGGTGTATAGCGGGCGAAACCACCCTCAAACCTGTCTCAAGGCGGCTTTGACCGGGCATTGATGCGATATTTCGCCCGCCTTGAAGCCTGCTGCTTCGAGCATGCGCCCTTTCATGCGGCCGAGTTTCTTTGATGTGATCTGAAAGCCTTCCTTTTCCAAACACTCTTAAGGGAAACTCTGCACAAATCCATCCATGGATTTGTGGGCTGGCGCCAGCTCTAACGCGTCAGCTGGCGGAGCCCGCGTTCAGCAACGCCCGGGCCGATACACGCTCGGCCCGGGCTCCGCAATTCAATGGCTTGCGCCATTGTGCACCGGGGAATCCTTGCCCGAATCGGTAATCTGAAGCACCGCGCAGAGATTCCCTAGAAAAAAACTTGGTTTTTTTCGTGGACCAAATAGGACCTTTTTGGTACAAATTGCATCCCAAGTTGAAACGAGGGGGCAACCGCGCGCCATGCTGCGCATCAGCCGAATGAGCGATTATTCCATCGTGCTGCTGACCGACCTGGCCTGCCAGTCGGGCCAGCCGGTTACGGCGCGCGAACTGGCGGGCCGTACGGGCTTGGGGTTGGCCACAGTGGGCAAGCTGCTCAAGTCGCTGGCCCAGCAGGGTCTGCTCGAATCGATTCAGGGTCGGCACGGAGGCTACCGCCTGGCCCACGAGCCCGGCGAAATCTCCCTGGCGCAAATCATCGAGGCAGTCGACGGCCCCATTGCCATGACGGACTGTGACCGGACGGATGCCGACTGTGATCGGCAGTCTTCCTGTACGACCCGCGCGCACTGGCAGGTGATCAACCAGGCGATCCGCCGCTTGCTGACCCGCACCTCCCTCGCCGACATGTGCCGGGCCCCGGAGTTCGTGCCAGTCTGGCACGAGACGGCCGGAACCCGGACAGGCCAAATTCATGAAAACGATTGCGCACTCTGACCTTTCGGAGACCCATGCCATGAGCAGCGAAAACCAGGAAATCGAACAACTCGTCAAGCGCGAGTACAAGTACGGTTTCACGACCGACATCGAGCAGGAAATCATCCCGGTCGGCCTTGACGAAGACGTGATCCGGATGATCTCTGCCAAGAAGAACGAGCCGGACTGGATGCTCGAATGGCGGCTCGCTGCCTACCGGCACTGGCTGGACATGAGCGAGCCGACCTGGCCCCATGTCAGCTACCCGAAGATCGACTTCCAGGCCATCTCTTACTATGCCGCGCCCAAGAGCAAGGAGGAGCTGGACGCCGAGCGACCCAAGAGCCTGGACGAGGTCGACCCGAAGCTGCTGGAAACCTACGAGAAACTGGGCATCCCGCTGCACGAGCGGGCTGCTCTCGCCGGCGTGGCGGTTGACGCCGTGTTCGACAGCGTGTCGGTCACCACCACCTTCCGCGAGAAGCTGGCCGAGGCGGGTGTGATCTTTTGCTCGTTTTCCGAGGCGGTTCAGGAGTATCCCGAGCTGGTCCGCAAGTATCTTGGCACGGTCGTGCCCCCGTCAGACAATTTCTACGCAGCCCTCAACTCGGCGGTTTTCTCGGACGGCTCCTTTGTCTTCATCCCAAAGGGTGTTCGCTGCCCGATGGAGCTGTCGACCTATTTCCGGATCAACGCCCTGAACACCGGGCAGTTCGAGCGCACGCTGATCGTGGCCGAGGAAGGCGCGCATGTCAGCTACCTCGAAGGCTGCACCGCGCCGATGCGGGACGAGAACCAGCTGCACGCCGCGGTGGTCGAGCTGGTCGCGCTGGACGATGCCGAGATCAAGTACTCCACCGTTCAAAACTGGTACCCCGGGGACGAGGAAGGCAAGGGCGGCATCTACAACTTCGTCACCAAGCGCGGTGAGTGCCGCGGAGCGCGCAGCAAGATTGCCTGGACCCAGGTCGAGGCCGGGTCGGCCATCACCTGGAAGTACCCCAGCTGTATCCTGCGCGGCGACGACTCGGTCGGAGAATTCTATTCAGTGGCCGTGGGCAACAATTTCCAGCAAATCGACAGCGGCACCAAGATGATCCACTTGGGACGCAACACCCGCAGCACCATCGTTTCCAAGGGGATCTCCGCAGGCCGGGCTTCCAATGCCTACCGGGGCTTGGTGAAGATTCTGCCCGGGGCGCAGGGTGCGCGCAATTTTACCCAGTGCGACTCGCTGCTGATCGGTGATCGCTGTGCCGCGCACACTTTCCCTTATATCGAGGCGAAAAATCGCACGGCACATGTCGAGCATGAAGCAACCACTTCAAAGATCAGCGATGACCAGATCTTCTACCTCAAGAGCCGAGGGCTCAGCGAAGAAGATGCGATGAACATGATCGTCAACGGTTTCTGCAAGGAAGTGTTCAACGAACTGCCGATGGAGTTTGCCGTCGAGGCCCATGCCCTGCTTGCCGTGTCCCTGGAAGGGTCCGTGGGCTGATCACCGGCGCGCACGCCCCATTACGGGGCCACCGTCACGAGGAACAACAGACGCCCGCCCTGCTGGGCAGGGTGCTCACACACACCGGAGTAGACCATGCTTGAAATCAAGAACCTGCACGCCAGCATCGACGGCAAGGAAATTCTGCGGGGCATCGACCTGTCAGTAAAGGCCGGCGAGGTGCATGCCATCATGGGGCCCAACGGGTCGGGCAAGAGTACCCTTTGCCAGGTGCTCGGTGGTCGTGATGGCTATGAAGTCACCGAAGGACAAATCCTCTTCGAAGGCAAGGATCTGACCGAGCTGGAAACCGAGGAGCGTGCCGGCGAAGGTCTGATGATGGGCTTCCAGCACCCGGTCGAAATTCCCGGGGTGAAGAACATCTACCTGCTCAAGGAAGCCTTCAATGCCCTGCGCAAGTACCGGGGCGAGGAAGAAGCCGACACCTTCACCTTCATGAAGCTCTTGCGCGGCAAGATGCAGCAGATGAAGATGGATGATTCCTTCCTGCACCGCGGCGTGAACGCCGGGTTTTCCGGCGGCGAGAAAAAGCGCAACGAAATTCTCCAGATGCTTCTGCTTGAACCCAGGCTGATGCTGCTGGACGAGACCGACTCCGGCCTGGACATCGACGCGCTCAAGATCGTCTCCGACGGCGTCAACACCCTGCGCGACCCGAACCGGGCGATCGTTCTCGTGACGCACTACCAACGCCTGCTCGACTATATCGAGCCGGATCACGTCCACGTGCTGTACCAAGGCCGCATCGTCAAGTCCGGCGACAAGACGCTGGCCCATCGCCTCGAGAAGGAGGGCTACCAGGAGATCCTCGGGGAGGCCGCGGCATGAGCAAGCCCGCTGCGATCACCTCCGACAGTCCCTGGCAGGAACGCTTTGCCGCGCTGAATGTCGGCTCCGGCCCTTACGCCGAGCTGCGTCGTCAGGCCTGGGCCGAATTTACCGAGCGCGGCTTTCCCGATCCCCGGGAAGAAGAATGGCGCTGGACCAACGTGCGCCCGATCGCACGCCAGCCCTTTGAGTCTGCTTCTGTCTCGGCCGTTGCCCAGGTCCCTGCCGAGCGGGTTCATGACCTGGTACCGGTGCTTTCGGACGGCCCGCTGATCGCGCTGGTGGACGGCCTGTTTCACGCGGATGCCTCCCGGCTGGACCAACTACCCGCCGGACTGACGCTGCGCCCACTTTCCACCGTCCTGGCGGAGGACCCGCAGACAGTGGCGGACCTGCTTGGACAGCAGGCCTGCGGAGAACTCAGCCGTTTCGTTTCCATGAATACGGCCCTGATGCGCGACGGCCTGGTGCTTGAGGTCGCCGACAACGTCCAGATCGACACGCCTGTCACCCTGCTGCATGCCATCGGCCTCTCCGGCCGACAGCTTGCCGCCCAGCCCCGGATTCTGATCCGGGTGGGTCGCCATGCGCGGGTGACGCTCGTCGAGCGTCTGGTCAGTGCAGAAGACAGCGCGGGCTTCAGCAATGCAGTTGCGGAAATCGAACTGGGAGAGAATGCCCGACTCGATCACGTGCTGCTCGGCGAGGCCCGGGATGATGCCTTCAGCGTAAACGCGGTCTGGGGCCGCGTGGCCCGGGATGCGCACTACAGGAGCATGAATCTGCAGTTCGGCGGACGCCTCACCCGGGTGGACATCAACCTGGAAGCCTCCGCCACGGGCGCGCACTGCGATCTGATCGGCCTGCAGATGCCCCGCGGTCGGGCGCACATGGACACGCACACCCGGCTGCATCACGCGGCGGCACACACCACCAGCAACGAGCATTACCGCGCCATTGCCGATGATCGCGGCCGCGCCGTGTTCAAGGGCCGCATCCTGGTGGCCCAGGATGCGCAGAAGATCGAGGCCTACCAGTCCAGCGCCAACCTGCTGCTGTCCGATAACGCCGAGGTCGACGCCAAGCCCGAGCTTGAAATCTACGCCGACGATGTCAAGTGCAGCCATGGCGCGACCATCGGCCAGCTGGACGAAGAAGCGCTTTACTACCTGCAAAGCCGCGGCATGAGTCGGGCCCAGGCCCGCGAGATGCTGATCTTTGGTTTTGCCGAGGAAATCATCAACCAACTCGAGTTGCCCGAACTGCGGGCACACCTGACCCGAAAGGTGGCCGGCGAACTGGCCTCGACGCTTCTGGAAGACCTCTGACACCATGACGATGGCACCCAATGTCCGGCAGGACCGAAGCCTGAACATTCCCTCGATCCGGGCCGACTTTCCGGCCCTGCACCAGTCCGTAAATGGACGGTCACTGGTCTATCTGGACAACGCCGCGACCACTCAGAAGCCGCGGGCCGTGATCGAGGTCATGCGCCACTTTTACGAGCACCACAATGCCAACGTGCATCGGGGCGTGCACGCGCTTTCTGCCCGGGCCACGGAAGCCTTCGAGGGCGCCCGCGAAGCCGTCCGTCACTATCTCAATGCCTCTGGTCGTGACGAGATCATTTTCCTGCGGGGAGTCACCGAAGCCATCAACCTGGTGGCCCACAGCTTCGGTGCCCGGTTCAAGGCCGGGGACGAAGTCATCATTACGGCACTGGAGCATCACGCCAACATCGTGCCCTGGCACATGCTCCGCGAACGCCAGGGTGTGGTCCTCAAGGTGCTGCCCATGGACGAGCGCGGGGTGCTGCAGATCGACCGGCTGCCCGAACTGATCACCTCGCGCACCCGTCTGGTGGCGGTCAACCATGTATCCAACGCGCTGGGCACGATCAACCCGATTCGCCAGATCACGCGCATTGCGCACGAACACGACGTGCCGGTCCTGGTCGACGGGGCACAGGGCCTGCCGCACGGCCCGGTGGATGTACAGGCGCTCGATGTGGACTTCTACGCCTGCTCCGGGCACAAGGCCTTCGGGCCCAGCGGGATCGGCGCCCTGTACGCGCGGCGCGAACTGCTTGCGGACATGCCCCCCTTCATGGGAGGCGGCGACATGATCCGGGAGGTCTCCTTCGACCGGATCACCTATGCCGACCCACCCACACGTTTCGAGGCTGGCACTCCAAACATCGAGGGGGCCGTCGGGTTCGGAGCGGCGCTGAATTACCTTTCGCGCTTTGACTGGAGCGCGCTTCAGGCACACGAAAGGGCCCTGCGCGATTACGCGACCGTGCAGCTTCGCGAGATCCCCGGACTGCGGATCATCGGCGAGGCCGACGACAAGGTTGCCGTGGTTTCCTTCACCATCGAGGGTGTCCACCCCCATGATCTGGGCACCCTGCTTGACGGTTTCGGCATTGCCATCCGCTCCGGTCATCACTGTGCCATGCCGGTGATGCAGCAGTTTGAGGTCCCCGGCACGGCCCGGGCCTCCATGGCGTTCTACAACACCAGCGAGGAAATTGACCGGCTCGTCGAAGCTCTGGACCGAGCGCGGGACATGCTGGCCTGACAAAACGCGACTGCAAAAACCCTGCAAAAGCCACCCGAAGGCTTGTGCAGCGTTGCACCAACTGACATCCAAGGGGAGATTCGCGACACCATGCAGCCGATGGAACGCGTCAAGATTGTCCGGGACGTGGTGGCCACCCTGGTGCCCTCCGGGCAGAAGGTGCTGATCTCTGCCGGGACGCCCGTGGACATCATGCAGGCCCTGGGCGGCAGCTTTACCATCAAGGCCCGGGGCCACCTGCTGCGGATCGAGGGCAAGGATGCCGATTCGCTCGGCAAACCGGTCCCCGAACCGCCGAGTTTGCCCGAGGGCGCCACCGACGATGACGTCGAGAAGCTGGTCTGGCAGCAGCTTGAAGATGTCTACGATCCGGAGATTCCGATCAGCATCGTCAAGCTTGGACTGGTCTACCGGGTCACGGTCAAGCCGCTGCCCGTCTCGGGGCGCCGGGTGGAAGTCGACATGACGCTGACCGCACCTGGCTGCGGCATGGGCGGGGTGATCGCCTCCGACGCCCATGCGCGTATCATGGAGATACCCACCGTGGAGGAAGCGGCGGTAGAAATCGTGTTCGACCCGCCCTGGCATCGCGACATGATGTCCGAAGAAGCCAGACTGGCGACCGGGATGTACTGAATTTTCCAGCCCGCAGGCCCTTGCCGGGGCGGTCGAACATGCTTAGGGAATCTCTGCACGAATGCAGAGATTCCCGATTGGGGCATGGACGCCCCAACGCACAATGGCGTAAGCCATTGAATTGCGGAGCCCGGGCCGAGCATGTATCGGCCCGGGCGTGTCTGCACGAAGCCATGGATGGCTTCGTGCAGAGTTTCCTTAGCGGTTATGTCGCCCCGGAAATACCCATTACCCTTCCCGCCCACCGCCGGAGTACAGCATGACCAACTGGATTGACGTGGACGCCGAACAAGCCATTGCCCCCGGGGAGTACCGGGTGGTGGAAACCGACGATGGCGATATTCTGATCGTCAACGATGACGGGACGTTTCATGCCATCGAGGACCGCTGTTCGCACCAGGACCTCGCCCTGTCCGGCGGTCCGGTGGCGGACGGCACCATTACCTGCCCCTGGCATGGGGCCGAATTCTGCCTGCGCAGCGGTGCGGCACTCTCGGCGCCGGCTTACGAAGACATTCACCGGTTTCCGGTCCGTGTCGAGAATGGCATCGTCCAGGTTCAGGATGACCGATTCGACTGATCCATCCGAATCAGGAGGCATTTGCTTAACATGAGCGAGCAAGCAGCACAGATCGAGGCCGGCCTCGCCAGGGCCGCCGCCCTGCCCCCCGAACAGGCATTGCGCATGACCGAGCGCGCCATCCGGCATGTACGCAGCGAACTGAGCAAGTCCGAGGATGCCCTCGGACTTCGCCTGGGCACCCGCAAGTCCGGATGCTCGGGCTGGGCCTATCTCATTGACCTGGCCACCGAACCCCGCCCGGATGACCTGGTATTCACTTTCGAAGACGACGTCCGTGTGTTCGTGGACGCGGACGCCATGGATGTGCTCAGCGGTACCGAAGTGGATTTCGTGACCGAGGGGCTTTCGCGCATGCTCAAGTTCAACAATCCCAATGTGACCGACACTTGTGGTTGCGGCGAGAGCTTTGCAGTCGGCTGACCCGTCGCCCCACCAGGCCTTTACCGGCCCGGTCATCCCGGGCCTCGCGCTCTTTGGTGGACAGTCAGGAAGCGAGGGCACCTCGAAAAACCTTTCGAGGTGCCCTTTGGGGCAGGGATGCCCCAACGCGTCAAGCGCGTAAGCGGTTGAAATAGCGTGAGTCCTTCGCGGGTCTCCCGCGAAGGACGACCTCGAAAAACCACAGGGAAGTGGTTTTTCGAGGTTCCCGCAAGTAGCCGGACATGCGGATGCCGATCCGGATGCGTCACTTCCGCCGCCACGTCGAACACCTCACTCAGGATTTCCGGGACGAACACCTGCTCCGGTGTGCCGCAATGCAGGCTGCGCCCTTCCCGCATGAACAGGACACGATCACAGGTGGCAGCCGCCAGGTTCAGGTCGTGGACGATCACGGCGACCGCATAGCCCTTGGCCGCCAGTCGACGCAACTGCAGTGACAGACGCAGCTGATGCGCCACGTCCATGGGGGCGCTGGGCTCGTCGAGCAGCAGGATTTCTCCCGCCGGCTGTTCGGACCAGACCTGCGCCAGCACCCGTGCCAGCTGAACCCGCGCCCGCTCGCCGCCTGAGAGAGTCGGGTAGCGCTGCCCGGCCAGCGAGTCGGCATCCACCTCGGCCATGGCCAGCCTTGTGATCTCACGGTCCAACCGGGCGGGTACCCCGCGATGGTGAGGAATTCGCCCAAGCAACGCGACTTCCCAGGCAGTAAATCCGAAGGCCACCTCAAGCTGCTGCGGCAAGACTGCCCGACGGCGGGCCAGCGCCTCCCGTCCCCAGTCGGAAAGCGGCCGCCCGTCCAGCCGAACCTCTCCCCGATCCGGCACCAGCGAACCTGCCAGCAGCTTAAGCAGCGAGGATTTGCCCGCTCCGTTGGGGCCGAGGATTCCCAGCACTTCGCCTGGGCGCAACGAAACGCTGGCCTCTGAAACAATCGACCGACCCCCGCGTGTCAAACCGACCGCATCGGCAACAAGCCCCGCTGCCGACCGTTCGAAAGGCAGAATGCGCGCATTCATCGAAATCTCCTCAACAGCAGATACAGGAAAAAGGGTCCCCCCAGCAGCGTGGTGACAATCCCGATCGGGATCTCTGCCGGGGCCGCCACGGTCCGGGCGAAACTGTCGGCGGCCAGAAGCAGGATGGCGCCCACGACCATCGACATCGGCATGAGCAACCGGTGGCCGGGGCCAATCATCATTCGGGCAATGTGCGGCGCCATCAGACCGACAAAGCCGATCATTCCGGTCAGCCCCACCGCGCTGCCAACCACCAGCGCCACCAGCACGATCAGTACCGGCCGAATCCTTGCCAGGTCAAAACCCAGATGACCGGCCGACTCTTCCCCCAGCAACAAGGCATCGAGCACCCGGTTCAGTCGCCACAGCGCAATCGCCGCCGGCAGGATGAGCAGCGACAGGACCAGCAGCCCCGTCCAGTCACTGCCGCCGAGGCTGCCCATGCTCCAGAAGGTCACGGAACGAAGCTGGGCATCGTCCGCGACATAAGTCAGCAATCCCGTGGCCGCGCCGCACAGCGCACTGATCGCAATACCGGCCAGCAGCAGCGTGGCCGTGGCGCCCATCGAGCCGCTGCGCAAGGTGATGGCGTAAACCACCAGGGTGGTTGCCAGCCCGCCGAGGAACGCCGCCAAAGCCAGGGCGAACTGACCGCCGAGTACACCACCAACCGCCGCCAGGGCGCCGAGCCCGCTGAGACTTGAGGCCAGGACAATCCAGGTGACCGCACCAAGCGCCGCTCCCGCGGAGACCCCGATCAGGCCCGGATCGGCAAGCGGGTTGCGAAAAAGCCCCTGCATGGCAGCCCCGCAGATTGCCAGCCCTGCCCCGACCAGGATGGCCATTAGCACCCGAGGAAGGCGGATTTCCACAACCACCGCCGCAGTCATGGCGTCCGGCTCCACCAGACCAGGCAGAAAAGCGAACAAGCTGGCCAGCACGTCGGACCAGGACAAGGCCATGGCCCCCATGCCCAGTGCGGCCAGCGCCATGGCAGCCAGCAGCAGGAGCCCGCCGGCCAGAAAAGCACGCTCGCGAAGAGCGTCTGCCTGCGTCCATGACGTGGTCGCCGGCCTGACTGCCATGCTCATGACGCGCCTCTCGATTCGAATGGCGACATCACCCAGTCTCCGCGGCTTGCAGCGCGCGCATGATCGCGGCCAGTTCTTCCGGCTGTCGGGGGCCGAACCCAAGCAGCGAGAGCAGGTCGTAGACCACCACCTGCCCGTTTTTTGCGGCCCGGGTCTCGGCCAGTCCGGGGATGGCATCAATCGCGGCAGACAGGCTGCCCGATGCCGCCACCGCCTGCTCACTGATCAGGACCAGATCCGGATCGGCGGCGATCACCGCCTCGGCTGAAACCGGGCGTGTACCGCTCACATCCCCAAAGACGTTGCGCACGCCGACCATGCCCAGCACGGCATCGCCGAGGGTATCGCGCCCCAGCGCCATGGCGTTTCCGCCTCCATGGGAAAAGAACATCGCCACCCGGGTTGCCCGGACGGCCGGGTCATTGGGCCGCAGCACACGGGCCAGAGCGCTTCGATAGTCCGATGCCACCTGTTCTGCCGCCTTCTCGGCCCCCAGCAGCTCGCCCAGTCGATGGATTCGTGCCACGGCCGAATCGGCATCCCGCACCTCCGGCAGGATTTCCAGACGCAGGCCGACCCGGCGAAGCTGGGCCACCGCCTCGGGCGGGCCGATTCCCGCCGTACCAACCACCAGGTCAGGTGACAGTGAAAGGGTGCCTTCCACAGACAGCTGTCGCTGGTAGCCGACTTTCGGGAGCGCTTCCGCGGCTTCCGGGTAGATGCTTGAGGTGTCCACGCCGACCAGCCGATCCGACCTCCCCAATGCGTAGATCAGTTCGGTAACCGGACCGCCAACGCCGATCACCCGTTCGGCAGAAGCTTCCGATGCCTCGGCGCGACAGGAGGCCGATCCCGCCAGTACCAGCAAAAGCAGGGCAACCGCCAGCACCATGATCCACAGGTCACGGCTCAGGGGTCGCTGACCGACCGGCCGTATCCGTGTTCCGCTCATGCCGGCACCGCCTGTGCCAGCGTTTCCTGCGAATCGACGGTTTCAACCACATCACGCCAGAGATCCAGCTCCGGCAGCCCCGGCTTGCGCTTGCCGAAAAGAGTCAGCAGGGACTGTCCCATTTCGTCAAAGACTTCCAGAGAGGTAATCAGTCCATCGTCGCTCGGGCGTCGGATGACCCAGCAGCGGGCCGCCAGATCACTGCGCACATGCAGGTTGAAATCCGGGTCCAGGACGTTGAACCAGTCGCCAATCACCTTGAGCCGGCGCACCGGACCGCTGTGGATCTGGATGCAGCCGGTATTGCCGGCAAAGATCATTACCGGCACCTGCCATTCAGCAGCCGTCGCCAGCGCGGATTGCCAGGCATCAGGCGCCAGTTGATGGGCTCGCGAGTCCCCCGCCAGCCGCAGAGCCTGTTCCCGCGCCAGTCCAAAACGTCGCGTCATGGGATGAAAGTCATGCACGTCGCGCAGTCCATCCCAGGCCGCGCGGTAACCGGCCACATCGATTTCGGCATCTTCCCTGCCCTCAAGGTATCCGGGCAGCAGCGGTTCTTCCCGGCTGGGCCAACGCAGAATTTCTGGTGGCGCTGCCATGTCCGAGACCAGCGCATCAAAGGCTTCGATCCGGCTCTCGGGCAGCAGGTGGATCTTGTGCACCGCGGTGCCTGCCGCATCGAAGAACTGCAGAGACCGGGCCGGCGGGCGGTCATCCGCTGCCTGCCGCGTCACCGCCAGGGCGAACTGCCAGTGGTTCATGAACATCCGCAGGTCGATATCCTCGCCCACGGCCAGTCCAACATGCCCGCTGAAGTTCAGGTTTTCATACACGCCCTTGCGCTCGTGCACGACCGCATGATTGCGGGTCAGTGCCATCACCCGGCCCAGATCGGGCACTCGCTTCAGGATGGCGGCAATCTCTGGACACAGCGGCACCACCTGCTGGCCCGGGTCGGCCTGCACGGCCAGCAACTCACTGATTCCCAGGCGCTCCGCCGCGTCCCGAATGCGCAGACCGGGTTCCTCGGTACGCAAGGCTTCCAACCGCGCGCCGATCTCTCGCAGTGCCTGCGCCCTGTCTTGCCCGGTTTGACTGGCGATCTTTTGGGTCATTTCGTGTTCCTCGCTTGGATGGTTTAGGGAATCTCTGCACGAATGCAGAGATTCCCGATTGGGGCATGGATGCCCC
>JBNGDJ010000077.1:0-12003 GCA_049974825.1 Halothiobacillaceae bacterium
CCGAACTGCGATACGGTTCGCAAGGCAAGACGCTGGCTCGATGAGCACGGCATTGAATATCGCTTCCATGACTATCGCAAGCAGGGGGTTGACCCCGAGCAGATTGCGACCTGGATGGACCGGCTTGGCTGGACGCAGGTCATCAACCGCCGGGGGATGACCTGGCGCAGATTGCCGGAGGCTCTCCGTGAGGGCATGGATCAGACGTCGGCGCTTGGGGCGGCCTGCGAGTCGCCCAGTCTCATTCGTCGGCCGATCGTCGAGTCAGGCGACCGGCTGCTGGTCGGGTTCGACCCGGATGCCTGGTCGGAGGCACTGTCATGACCGCGACGCTTGACTTGGCGCGTGAGCTGCTTTCGCGCCCGTCGGTCACGCCCGATGACGCGGGCTGTCAACCGCTGATTGCCCGACGGCTCGAACGCCTGGGCTTTGTCTGCGAGGAGCTGGTTTTCGGCAACGTGCGTAATCTCTGGGCAAGACGGGGACGTCAGGGACCTCTGTTCTGCTTTGCCGGGCACACGGACGTGGTGCCGACCGGCGACGAGTCTGCCTGGCGGTTTCCGCCCTTTGCGCCCACGGTGCAGGACGGCCGGCTGTATGCCCGGGGCGCGGCCGACATGAAGGGATCGGTGGCGGCGATGGTCACCGCAGTGGAGCGCTTTGTCGAATCCCGGCCCGATCATTCCGGCTCGCTTGCCTTTTTGCTGACCTCCGACGAAGAAGGGCCGGCCGTGGACGGCACGGTCAAGGTGGTCGAGTGGCTTCAGTCCCGGGGCGAGGCGATCGATTACTGCCTGGTGGGCGAGCCATCCAGCCGCGAGTCGCTTTGCGACGAGTTCAAGATTGGTCGCCGCGGCTCGATCACCGGCGATCTGGTCATCGAAGGGCGTCAGGGACATGTGGCCTATCCGCACCTGGCGGACAACCCGGTACACCGGGCGGCCGCCTTCCTGGACGAACTCGTCTCGATCGAATGGGACCGAGGCAACGAGCATTTCCCGCCCAGCACTCTGCAGATTGCCAATATTCATGCGGGGACGGGGGCGAACAACGTGATTCCGGGGCGGCTGGAGGTGCAGTTCAACCTGCGTTTCGGTACCGAAACCAGCGAAGCGGAGATTCGTCACCGCGTCGAGACGCTGCTCGAGGCGCACGGCCTGCGCTATCGACTCGACTGGAAACTCTCGGGACAACCGTTTCTGACACGTCACGGCCGGCTGGTCGAGGCCGTGCGCGGGGCCGTAAACGAAGTGCTCGGACGCGACTGCCAGCCTTCAACGGCCGGTGGTACCTCTGACGGGCGGTTTATTGCGCCCACAGGCGCCGAGGTGGTCGAGCTTGGCCCCCTGAACGCGACCATCCACCAGGTCGACGAGCATGTCGGGGTCGAGGATCTTGAGCAGCTCTCGCGCGTCTACGAACGGCTGATGGCGCAGTTGCTTGGTTGAGCTGCCTGCCCGGGGGTGGAAGGATTTGACTTGACCGGGCGCCGAAGGTAAGATCTGCGCCCTTCGATTTGCGCTCTGTTGACCGGCCCGTTTGCGGGGCGGTGCGCGCCGGGGCCCGGAGGTGGTCCCGACACGGCATTCTCGGGCCTTATCAGTAGCAAAATAGTTTATAAGGGCTTCTAACATGTACGCAGTGGTTGTGACCGGCGGCAAGCAGTATCGCGTGGCGGAAGGCGACACCGTGCGCGTTGAGCTGCTCGACGCCGAACAGGGATCGACCGTTTCGCTGGACCAGGTTCTGCTGGTCGCGAACGGCGAGGATATCAAGGTCGGCACCCCGACCGTTTCCGGTGCCAAGGTGGAGGCCGAGGTGGTCTCGCACGGCCGCGGCAAGAAGGTGGAAATCATCAAGTTCCGCCGGCGCAAGCACCATCGCAAGCACCAGGGTCATCGTCAGTACTTCACCGAACTGAAGATCACCGGCATCAGCGCCTGAGGGGGATTCGAGAGCATGGCACACAAGAAGGCAGCGGGTTCGTCCCGCAACGGACGCGATTCGGAAAGCAAGCGCCTCGGCGTGAAGCGTTTTGGCGGCCAGGCCGTCGTCGCGGGCAACATCCTCGTGCGTCAGCGTGGCACCAAGTTCCACGCCGGCACCAACGTCGGCATCGGGCGTGACCACACACTGTACGCCAAGGCCGACGGCAAGGTGTCCTTCGACGTCAAGGGCCCCAACGGTCGTCGCTTCGTTAGCGTGATCGAGGCCTGATTGCTCGTCGGACGCGGGTCGGTGGGCCCACGAGACGAGCCCTGAAAAGCCCCGCCTGCCGCGGGGCTTTTTGCATGGAGGGAAAGTCGGGTGAAGTTCGTTGATGAGGCGACCATCAAGGTCAAGGCCGGCGACGGCGGCAATGGCGTCGTCAGCTTTCGCCGCGAAAAGTACGTCCCCTTCGGCGGGCCCGACGGAGGCGACGGGGGCGATGGCGGGGACGTGTTCCTGGTTGGTGACAACAACCTGAACACGCTTGCCGATTTCCGCTTCCAGCGATTCTACGAGGCCCGGCGTGGCCAGAACGGCATGGGACGAAACATGACCGGCGCCCGCGGGGAGGATCTGCGGGTCCATGTCCCTTTGGGTACCGTCGTGCACGACGTCGATACCGGCGAGGTCATCGGCGAGGTGCTGGACGTCGAAACCCCGCTGATGGTCGCCAAGGGCGGCTGGCATGGCCTGGGAAACACCCGCTTCAAGAGCTCCACCAACCGGGCGCCTCGTCAATGTACCCCGGGCACGCCGGGCGAGGAGCGCCGTCTTCGGATGGAGCTCAAGGTGCTGGCCGATGTCGGCCTGCTGGGCATGCCCAATGCCGGCAAGTCCACGCTCATCCGCGCCATCTCGGCGGCCAGACCCAAGGTGGCTGACTATCCCTTCACGACGCTGCATCCGAATCTGGGCGTGGTTCGGGTGGAGGCGCATCGCAGTTTTGTGGTGGCGGACATCCCCGGCCTGATCGAAGGCGCGGCTGAAGGGGCGGGGTTGGGGCACCAGTTCCTGCGTCATCTGGCCCGAACCCAGCTTCTCCTGCATGTGCTCGATGTCGCTCCAATGGACGCGCATGACCCGGTCGCGGACGCGCGCGTGATTCTCGAAGAGCTGGCCCGGTACAGTCCCGAGATGGTCGAACGGCCGCGCTGGCTGGTCCTCAACAAGATTGATGCCCTCCCAGAGGACGAGCGCGAGGCGCACTGTACCGCGATTGTCGAGGCGCTGGACTTTGACGGGCCGGTGTTTGCCATCAGCGCCATCAGCGGCGAAGGCACGAAACCGCTGGTTCATGCGATCATGGAGCATGTGGAGGCGGCCCGGGAAGCGGAGGCCTCGACCGGATCATGAGTCGCCACGCTGCAACCCATGCCCGGCGCTGGGTCGTCAAGATCGGCAGTGCCATGGTCACGGCGGCGGGTCGTGGCCTGGACCGTGGGGCCATCGACGGCTGGGTCCGGCAGATTGCCGCGCTGCGCCGCGAGGACCGGGAGCTGCTGATCGTGACTTCCGGTGCCGTGGCCGAGGGGATGGCACGTCTGGGTTGGACCCGGCGTCCCGACGATCTGCCGCACCTGCAGGCAGCGGCTGCGGTCGGCCAGATGGGGCTGGTGCAGGCCTATGAATCCGTGCTCAAGGAGTACGGCATTCATTCGGCGCAGATTCTGCTCACGCATGAGGATCTTTCGGACCGGCAGCGATACCTGAACGCGCGCTCGACATTGCGCACCCTGCTGTCGATGGGCGTGATTCCGGTCGTCAACGAGAATGATACCGTCGCGACGGAGGAGATCCGTTTCGGGGACAACGACACCCTCGCGGCGCTGATCGCCAATTTGGTGGAGGCGGATCTGCTGGTCATCCTGACCGACCAGGAAGGGCTGTACAGCGCGGATCCGCGTCGCGACCCTTCCGCCCGGCTGCTTGGCGAAGTTCGAGCGGGCGACCCGGCGCTGGAAGCGATGGCCTCTCCGGAGGGCGGGGCGCTTGGTCGCGGAGGCATGTATACCAAGGTCAAGGCCGCCGAGCGGGCCGGACGTTCCGGCACGGCCACGCTGGTGGCCTCGGGCGGCCAGCCCGAGATCCTGACTCGGCTGGCGGCGGGTGAGCCGCTTGGCACGCTGTTTCTGCCCGAGCGCTCCCGACTGGCGGCGCGCAAGCAATGGCTGGCCGGCCAGCTCAAGGTGGCCGGTACCCTGGCCGTGGACGAGGGGGCGGTGCGCGCGCTCGTCGAGCGAGGGCGCTCGTTGCTGCCTGTCGGCGTGCGCGGCGTACAGGGTGATTTCACCCGGGGAGAACTGGTTGCCGTGGTCGGCCCCTCGGGCCGGGAAATTGCCCGGGGGCTGGTTAATTACAGTGCGCTGGAAACCGAGCGGATACGCGGCCTGCCCAGTGACCGGATTGCCGAGCGACTCGGGTTTGTCGAGGAGGCCGAGCTGATCCACCGCGACAACCTCGTTCTGGTCGGTGCGCCGGTGGTGCCGTCATCAGCCGAGGATGCCTGAGTCGTCCGGCGCTTGCCGAACTGCCGCCCCGGGCCCCTTCTGTCCGAATCCGAAGATGGGCCCGGGCGCGTTTTCCTGATCTTCTGGAGGAACCGAGATGAGCCAACAAGCCACCCCGATTCGCCGCGCGCTGCTCAGCGTGTCGGACAAGACCGGCATCGTCGAATTTGCCCGCGCCCTGGCCGGAAGGGGGGTCGAGATTCTATCCACTGGGGGCACGGCGCGGCTGCTGACCGAGTCCGGCCTGGATGTCGTTGAGGTGGCGGACTACACCGGCTTTCCTGAAATGATGGACGGGCGCGTCAAGACGCTGAATCCCAAGGTCCATGGTGGCATCCTCGGGCGGCGCGGAACCGACGATGCGGTCATGGGTGAGCATGGCATCAAGCCCATTGATCTGGTCGCGGTGAATCTCTACCCCTTCGAGCGGGCGGTAGCCGATCCGGACTGCCGCTTCGAGGATGCGATCGAGAACATCGATATCGGGGGCCCGGCCATGGTCCGGGCTGCGGCCAAGAACCATGCGGACGTGACCATTGTGGTGAACCCGGCGGACTATGCCCGGGTGCTGACCGAGATTGAGCAGGGCGGGATTTCCGGCGAGACCCGCTTTGACCTGGCCATCCGCGCCTTCGAGCATACGGCACGCTACGACGGCATGATTGCCGGCCATTTTGGTGCGATGTTCGCCAAGAGCCCTTTCCCGCGCACGCTGAACGTCCAGATGGACAAGCAGATGGACCTGCGATATGGCGAGAACCCGCATCAGGAGGCGGCTTTCTACGTTGAGCGCAACGCCCCCGCCGGTACGGTGGCCACGGCGCGGCAGCTGCAGGGCAAGGAGCTTTCCTTCAACAATATCGCCGATACCGATGCCGCGCTTGAGTGTGTCAAGCAGTTCGAGCAGCCGGCCTGCGTGATCGTCAAGCACGCCAACCCCTGCGGGGTTTCGGTCGGTGATGACATCACCGTGGCCTACGATCGGGCCTATGCCACCGACCCGACCTCGGCCTTCGGCGGCATTATCGCCTTCAATCGTCCGCTCGATGCGCACACGGTGCGCGTGATTCTTGAGCGTCAGTTTGTTGAGGTGATCGTTGCCCCCGAAATCGACGAAGAAGCTCTCGCCGAGGCCTCTGTCAAGAAGAATGTGCGGGTGCTGGCCTGTGGGCAGTGGTCCGCGGCCGGCGGGCGCCAAAGCGACTTCAAGCGCGTGGCTGGCGGCCTGTTGGTGCAGGACGTGGACGCGGGCATGGTCTCTGACAGCGACCTGAAAGTGGTCACGCGCCGCGCGCCTACGGAAGACCAGATGCGAGATCTGCTCTTCGCCTGGAAGGTTGCCAAGTTCGTGAAGTCCAATGCCATCGTTTATGCGCGCGACGGTCAGACCGTCGGCGTGGGTGCCGGACAGATGAGCCGAGTCTATTCGGCGCGCATTGCCGGCATCAAGGCAGCGGATGCGGGTCTGCAGGTCGAAGGGTCGGTCATGGCTTCGGATGCCTTCTTTCCGTTCCGGGATGGCATCGATGCGGCGCATGCGGCGGGCATTCAGGCCGTGATCCATCCGGGTGGCTCAATGCGCGACCAGGAAGTGATCGAGGCAGCTGACGAGCATGGCATGGCCATGGTGCTGACCGGGATGAGACACTTCCGGCACTGAGACAGGTCGGGCCGGGTGGACGCTGCAGGGTATATCATCGGCACTTGCGCCGGCGATCAACCCGGGAATTTCTCCACGCATGCGGGGATGCCTGGTCGTATCTGTTTGGGACTGAAAATCGGCGGCCGGTGGGGCGATCACCGGCCGCGACATGTCAAACGCGAATGGAGTGGACGATGACCGAGTCGAGAAGGCAGGCAGGAACCGAGGGGTTCACCGAAGCGGAAGCAGGCGAGCTGGCCCGCGGGTTCGATGAGCAAGACGAGGATCGCCGCGGAAACTTCCGGCCTCGCCCCGTTCTGGTTCAGGCGCTGGACAATTTCGGCGCGCCGAACTGGGGCGTGCTGGTGGGCGAGCGGGAACACGAGTTCACCATCGCTTCGCCCCGGGGGTTGCGCGAGGGTGAGCGCGTCGTGATCTTTGACGACGACGCGCCTGCCGGCGCCCGCGACATTGCCTGCATCGTGACCGCCACGCGGCTGGCGAATCGCCCAGGCGATGAGCGACTCAAGCTCATCATCAACTACATGGTGACCGAGGACAGGGGCTGATCCGCCTCTCTGGATTCAGTCTTCAGCAAGGCATTTCTGCAAGGGAATCTCTGCATTCGTGCAGACCTTCCCTCGGGATTTTCGGGGGATGAATCCGATCCTTCACAACCGGAAGACAAGCCATCAAATGGCCCGATCCGGATGCGTACCGGGCCGAGGGACCTGACGCGCTCGTGGCCGGGCGTGATGGAACTTTGTCTGCCGGTCCATCCGGTTTCAGGGAGCACGTCATGACGCTCGAAACTCTCAAGAACGAAGCCGCCGATGTCCTTGAAGGCTTGGCTTCGGCCGATCGGTTGCCGCCCATGCGCTCTCCGGAACGGTCGCACTGGCTTGCAGTGCTTGCAGTCAGCCCTTTTGTGACCTCGGCGATTTCCCGCGACCATGATCTTCTGGCAGACCTCTGCGATTCGGGGGATCTCGAAAAGTCCTACGCGTCGGGAGAGATGGACCGGCGACTGGCCGAACAGGTTGCCGGAGTGGATGAAGAGCAGGCGCTGGCGCGCCTGCTGCGGCGGTTTCGTCGGCGGGAGATGGTGCGCATTGCCTGGCGGGATCTGGCTGGTCGCGCACAAACCGCCGAGACCTTGCGCGACCTGTCGGACCTGGCCGACTGCTGCGTCGAGCAGGCGCTGCGCTGGCACGAGGCGCGTCTGCTGGAACGGCACGGGACTCCGAGGGATGCCGAAGGCGCCCGGCAGGGGCTGGTGGTGCTCGGCATGGGCAAGCTCGGTGGGCATGAGCTCAACTACTCTTCGGACATCGATCTGATCTTTACCTTCGAATCGGAGGGCGAGACGGACGGCGACCGGGCCTTGAGCAACAGCCAGTTCTTTATTCGGCTCGGGCAGCGTCTGATCCGCAGCCTGAACGATGTGACCGAGGACGGCTTCGTGTTCCGGGTCGACATGCGCCTGCGCCCCTACGGGGACGAGGGGCCGCTGGCGATGAGCTTTGACGGCATGGAGCTTTATTACGCGACCCAGGGTCGGGAGTGGGAGCGTTACGCCCTGATCAAGGCCCGGGTGATTGCCGGAGACCAGGCCGCCGGACAGCGGCTGATGGACATGCTCCGGCCGTTTGTTTTCCGGCGCTATCTGGACTACGGCGCCTTTGCCCAGTTGCGCGACATGAAGCAGATGATCGAGCGGGAAATGGCCCGCAAGGGCATGCGCGACAACATCAAGCTCGGGCCGGGGGGCATCCGTGAAATCGAGTTTATCGGTCAGCTGTTCCAGCTCATCCGCGGCGGGCGCGAGCCCGAGCTGCAGGCTCGGGGCATTCTGCCCGTGCTGCAC
Organism: Halothiobacillaceae bacterium; assembly: GCA_049974825.1. GTDB lineage: Bacteria > Pseudomonadota > Gammaproteobacteria > Halothiobacillales > Halothiobacillaceae > JBKHDT01. Next base: position 8,006 of record JBNGDJ010000077.1, read on the forward strand.
TCGTTGGTCACACTTGGCGAATTGCCGCAGGCCGTGGTCGATGACCTGGTTGCCGGTTATGACTTTTTGCGCCGGTCCGAAAACCGCCTCCAGATGATGCACGACCAGCAGACCCAGACCCTGCCCGTTGATGACGATGATCGGACGCGGCTGGCGCTGGCCATGGGTTTTGATCAGGGTTGGGATGCCTACATGACCGCCCTGGATGCGCACCGTCAGCGGATTCACCAGCACTTTGGCGACGTGATGCGTGTGCCGGATGGCGGCGATGACGAATCGGCACAGGACCCGCTGGAAGCGCTCTGGAACGACCGAATGGACCGGGACGAGGCTGAGCAGGCACTGGCTGCCGCCGGTTTCCGTGATCCGGCTCAGGCGCTGGAGATACTCGCAACCTGGCGTGCGGAGCGGAGCAACCAGGAAGGTGGGGCGGCGCGCACCCGCCTGGATGCCCTGATGCCGGCGTTGCTGCGCAGCGTCGGCTCCAGCAGCGCCCCGGAAGCGGCATTGCCCCGGGTTCTGGCGCTGGTTTCTCGCGTGGTTCGACGCAGCGTCTACATTGCCTTGCTGGTCGAGCAGCCCCAGGCACTGCAGCAGCTTGTGCGACTCTGTGCGGCCAGTCCCTGGATTGCAGAACTGCTGGCGCATCATCCGATTCTGCTCGATGAACTGATCGACCCACACACTCTTTACGAGCCGCCGGACCGCCGCGTGCTGACCGAGCAGCTGGCCCAGGTGATTGAAAAATGCGACGGCGACCCGGAACGGGAAATGGACGAGCTGCGCCGTTTCCGGCAGCTGGCCGTACTGCGGGTTGCCGCGGCTGACGTGGCTGATGCACTGCCCGTGATGAAGGTGTCCGACCATCTGAGCTGGATTGCCGAGGTCATCCTGGAGCGTGTGCTTTCCTTGGCCTGGGCCCAGTTGCGGCAGCGCCACGGCCAGCCCGTGGCTATCCGGGACGGCGAAACCTTCCAGCCGGGATTTGCCGTTGTGGCCTATGGCAAGCTCGGTGGGCTGGAGCTGGGCTACGGGTCGGACCTGGACCTGGTGTTTCTGCACGATTCGGAAGGCGATGAGGCATACACCGACGGCGAGAAGAGCATCGACAACTCGCTGTTCTTCGCCCGCCTCGCGCAAAAGGTGATCCACCTGCTGAACACCCGGACCCAGGCGGGCATCCTGTATGAGGTGGATACCCGGCTGCGGCCTGACGGTGCCTCCGGCCTCTTGGTCAGCAGCATGCGCGCCTTCGAGGAATATCAGCGCAACCATGCCTGGACTTGGGAGGTTCAGGCACTGGCGCGCGCCCGCTTCGTGGCGGGTGAGTCACGGATTGCCGATCGCTTCGGGGCGATACGGCGCGAGATGCTCTGCCGTGTGCGCGAGCCGGAGGCGCTGCGCAGCGAGGTCGCCCAGATGCGTGACAAAATGCGTGCCGAGGACAAGGCACCGCCCCCGGGGCTGTTCCACCTCAAAAAGGGCTGTGGCGGCATCACGGATATCGAGTTCATCGTTCAGTACCTTCTGCTGGCACATGCGGCCGATCATCCCGATCTGGTGACATTCACCGACAATATCCGGCAGCTTGAGGCGCTCTCGAGCGCCGGGGTGCTGGAACCCGAGCGCGCCCGTGCCCTGATCGATGCATACCGGGCGCTGCGTGACGGAGGGCATGAACAGGTGCTCAGGGGCGAGAAGGCGCTGGTCCCGGATCATCGTTTCGCGGATCACCGCGAGCAGGTGCAGGCTGTCTGGCAGGCGGTGTTTTCGACGCCGCCCTGTGACTGAGCAGCCCGAGGCAATCGTGCAGCAACGGATGGGCCGGCGGACAAACGCCAACCAACGGCGTCAGCGGGCGAGGCCCGCGTCCATGTGCGACCCGATGCCCGCGCCGATTCATGGCATAATGCCATGCGGCCCCGTGCAGGGCACGGATGCCCTGCCGCACAATGGCGCAAGCCATTGAATTGCGCAGCCCGGGCCGAGCATGTATCGGGCCGGGCGTGTCTGAACGCGGGCTCCGCCAGCTGACGCGTTTAGCTGGCGTTAGCCCACAAATCCATGGATGGATTTGTGCTGAGTTTCCCGAGCTGGGCTGCAAGAATCTGTAAACCGAATTGAACGAGGCATGACAAGCGATGTCGATGGCGGACCGTGACGGCCTGATCTGGCTGGATGGCGAAATGGTACCCTGGCGCGAGGCCAAGACCCACGTGCTGACCCATACCCTGCACTATGGCATGGGTGTATTCGAGGGGGTGCGGGCATATCCCACCGACAAGGGTGCGGCAATCTTCCGTCTGGGTGACCATACCCGTCGCCTGTTCAATTCGGCCAAGATTCTCCGCATGGAGATTCCCTTCAGCCCGGAGGAAATCGACGAGGCACAATGCCGCGCCGTGCGCGAGAACGGGCTCGATTCGGCCTATCTTCGGCCCATGTGCTTCTACGGTTCCGAGGGCATGGGCCTTCGCGCCGACAATCTCAAGGTGCATGTCATGGTCGCCGCCTGGACCTGGGGGGCGTATCTGGGCGCGGACAACATCAACCGGGGCATCCGGATCAAGACCTCCTCCTTCACGCGGCACCACGTCAACGTGACCATGTGCAAGGCCAAGGCCAACGGGGCGTACATGAACTCCATGCTGGCCCTGCGCGAGGCGGTGCAGGACGGCTACGACGAGGCGATGCTGCTCGATGCCCAAGGCTTCGTGGCCGAAGGCTCTGGCGAAAACATCTTCCTGGTGCGGGATGGCGTGCTCTACACGCCTGATCTGACTTCGGCTCTGGACGGGATTACCCGCCGGACCATCTTCGCGCTGGCCGCGGACATGGGGCTTGAGATCATCGAGAAGCGACTCACCCGGGACGAGGTCTATATCGCTGACGAGGCCTTCTTCACCGGGACGGCGGCGGAGGTCACGCCGATCCGGGAGGTGGACAACCGACCGATCGGCAATGGCAGCCGCGGGCCGATTACCGAACGGCTGCAGTCGGCCTATTTTGACTTGGTACACGGTCGTCACGACAGCAAGTACGACCACTGGCTGACCCACGTTTGAGGTGCGTCCGCGATGAATCCGAACACCGCTGAACATCCCGAAAACTTCAAGACCCCAGCGGATCAGAACCGCGTGGTGGTGACTCACCGTGACCTGCCCGTTCACTGTCCGGCACCCGATGCCAGCCTCTGGGATGCCCATCCGCGGGTCTATATCCCCGTCGAGGAAAATGGCGGGGAAGCGCGCTGCATTTACTGCGGTGCGCTGTACGTGCTCGAGGACGACTGAGGCGCGGTGCGGGGCACGGCTGGCTACCGGTTGCTGCTGGCCGCCGCTGTCCCTCTGGTCTTCGCCCACTCGCTGGCGAGGTCATGGCGGGACGGGGGGTGGCGCTATCTTCGCCAGCGCTGGGGATTTGGCTATCCGCCGAAGGATCCGGGTCTTCGGCCCCAGTGGGTCCACTGCGCCTCGGTTGGCGAGGTGTCGGCCGCGGCACCACTGATTGCCCGTCTCTCGGCTTCCGGTGAGCCTCTGCTGGTGACCACCAGCACGCCTACCGGGGCCGCCCAGCTTTCCCGCCGCTTTCCCGACCTGCCGCATGTTTACCTGCCGCTGGACTACCCCGTCGTGCTGCGGCGTTTCCTCCGGCATCTGCGGCCTGCTCGCCTGCTGGTTGTCGAGACCGAGATCTGGCCCTGCCTGTACTCAGTCTGTCATCAGGCGCGCGTGCCGATCGTGATTGTCAATGCGCGCCTGTCCGCCCGAACGCTCGAAGCGCCCCGCTGGCTGCGCAGGGCCTATGCCGACAGCCTGGCCCGGGTTTCTGCCATTCTGGCGCGATCGGACGTGGACGCTGAGCGCTTTGTGACGCTGGGTGCGCCATCCGCGCGCGTGGAGACCTGCGGCAATCTCAAGTTTTCCGCCCGCCCCCCCTTGCCCGTGGAGTCGGTTGTCCCGGATCGCCCCTACCTGCTGGCCGCCTCAACACGCGAC
>JBNGDJ010000078.1:0-11898 GCA_049974825.1 Halothiobacillaceae bacterium
GGCAGGGCATCCGTGCCCTGCACGGGAAGGTCTGCATTCGTGCAGACCTTCCCTTAACCACGCAGGGACCGATCAATTCCCGCCCCGTTCCATACCCTGCTGCGGCCGCTGGCAAAAAGCTGCCCTACCCCGGCGGCTCTCCCTCGGTGGCGTCATCCACCCCGGCCAGCCGGAGCGATCCCTCGACCAGCTTTGCATCAGCACCGGCCTTGAGCGCCTGGACACCGGGGCTCGACTCCAGCGTCTCCCGCGTGCGCTCACGCCGGGCCGCCTCGCGCATCACTCGCTGCTGCGCCGGGGCTGCCGGAGCGGTTTCTCCCGCACGGCCGACCTCGACCCGGACCCGGCAGCCAAAGTAGTTCTCGCAGGCTTCGACGAGCCGGTTGCGCGCCCGCTCGGTCAGGATGCCGGACTGGTCCGCCGCCAGTTCAAGCACCACCTGGTCGGCACTTCGCTCGCGGATGATGCAATGCTCGGCCAGACTCTTGAACGGCCCGCCCAGCCCCAGCCTGGGAATGATCTCGTCCCATTGGCTTTCATCAACTTGGGTTTCATCGCCCGCCCGAACCTGCGGTGCTGCGGGCTTCTTCGACGCCGGGCCGGACTCTGGCGCCGTCGCCGTGCGCGAATCGGTCGCTGCCGGTGCGGCGGCGGGTTTGGGTGCCGCGTGACGGGCAGGCGGACGGGTGGCCCTGCCGCCCGAGGGCGCGCCGCCGGTGCCGGGCCGGAAGGCCAGCATGCGCAGCAGGGTCATCTCCAGGCCCGCGCGCGGGGAACTGGCATGGGGCAAGTCCCGCCGCCCGGTGAGCGCAATCTGGTACCACAGCTGCAGGAGCTCGGGGTCGACCCGATCGGCCAGCGCGCGGCGACGGGCTTCCAGCGGATCCTCTCCCGCCTCGGGCTGCGGCATGAACTGGCGGACCGCCAGCGTGTGCAGCAGATCCAGAAGCTGCGCGAGAATGCCGGCCGGGTCCGCTGCACTGGCCATCAGCGACTCCAGCGCTTCGAAAAGCGCCTCGGCATCCTCGCGCTCCAGTTGTTCCACAATGCCCAGCAGCGCCGACTCGTCAGTCAGACCCAGCATGTCCACCACGTTCTGCCGCCCGACCTCGCCACCGCCGAAGGCGATAGCCTGATCCAGCAGGCTCAGCGCATCCCGCATGCTGCCGTCAGCGGCCTCGGCCAGCGCATCCAGCCCGGGGCGCTCGAAAGGCACACCTTCCTGCTCGAGCACGTGGGCCAGGTGACCGGCAATCTGCAGAGCGGTGAGCGGACGCAGGTTGAACTGCAGGCAGCGCGAGAGCACGGTAACGGGCAGCTTCTGCGGATCGGTGGTCGCCAGCACGAACTTCACGTGGGCCGGGGGTTCTTCCAGCGTCTTGAGCAGTGCGTTGAAACTGGAGCCGGAGAACATGTGCACCTCGTCGATGAGATACACCTTGTAGCGTCCACGCACCGGCATGTAGGGAACATTTGCCAGCAGCTCCCGGGTCTCTTCGACCCGTGTGCGCGACGCCGCATCGACCTCGATCATGTCGACATAGCGCCCCTCGTCGATCTCGACACAGGTCGTGCATTCACCACAGGGTTGCGAGCCCTCGCCGCGTTCGCAATTGAGCGACTTGGCGAAAATGCGCGCCAGGGTGGTCTTGCCGATTCCGCGCGTCCCCGTGAACAGGTAGGCATGGTGCAGCCGCCCGTTGTCCAGCGCGTTGACCAGCGCCTGCAGGACGTGCGTCTGCCCCACCATGTCGGCGAAACGCTTGGGGCGCCACTTGCGGGCCAGAACGGTGTAGCTCATGGGTTTGGGGCTATGGGCTGCTCGAAGCTGAGAGGGCAAGAAACCGTGAAGACTGAGGGCTGTGTTCAGGCAGGGCACGGATACCTTGCCTGACAACCGGAAGTCGGCGCGACCCCGGGATGGGGCCGCAGGCCGGGTTGTTGGGTGGCGCCCCGAGCCCGCCGGTCTCCGGCGCCCGGAGTCACCGCTACCGTTGCTCCCTTCCGGGCCTGGCGGGGTTTGCGGCTATCCGTCGCGAAGGGACGAACCCGAGACACCATGGTCAAGCAATCTGCCCTTTCGGCAGAAAGCGAGGGCGAAAGGCTACCATGAAAGCCGCCCGGCGAGGAAACCGTGCGCGCTTATCCAGCCGTTACTTGCCGCCCTTGCTCGCGATCCGGTCGGTGACGGCGTACAGGACACCGGAGAGCACAAAGGTCAGGTGAATGCCGACCATCCAGGCCATTTCGCGGTCGGTCAACTCGTCCACCGCCATGAAGGCCTTGAGCAGTTCAATGCCCGAAATCGCCACGATCGAACCGATGACCTTGATCTTGAGATCGGCAAAGCCGATATGCCCCATCCAGTCCGGCCGGTCACGGTGACTGTGCAAATCCTCCATCTTGGAGACAAAGTTCTCGTAGCCCGAGAAGATAATGATGATCAGCAGGTTCATGATCAGCGCGATATCCACCAAAGACAGTACGCCGATAATGATCTCGCTGCCGGTGGCCGAGCCGATGTTGAGGGTCAGCCCCCAGATCTCCTTGCCGAACTTGACCAGCATCAAAAGCATGGCCAGCACCAGTCCGAGGTAGACCGGCGCCATCAGCCAGCGGGAACTGAAGATCAGGCCCTCGAAGCGCGATTCGATGACATTGTGACGAGCCGGCAGTGACGGGCGCGGCTGGGGATCGTTCTTTTGCTCGGGACTGTCCACGGGATCTCCTGACAGAAATCATGTGCTTGAAAGAATCACGGCTATGGGCGCGACGGCGTGCATCACGCCCAAGGAAACTCTGCATTCGTGCAGAGATTCCTTAACGCAGATACCGAGGCGCAACGGTTTCCAGGGGCGTCGGCTGACGCGGGCAGCCTTCGTCGCAGACACTGGGCGTCTGCAGGGAACCGTAGTTGTCGCGGCTGAACGGCTTGCCCGGCGCCAGCTCCAGCAACCGGGCCTGCAGGCGGGCCGCCCAGTCGGGCAAGCCAATCACCCGTCTCGGATGACCGATCACCTCGGAGGTATAGCGGACCAGCTCGTCGAGCCGGTAATCCTTCGGGCCGCAGAGATCCAGCCGTGCCCCGTAGCTGGCAATGTCATCCAGGCTGTCATGGAAGCGATCAGCCACGTCACCCACGTACACCGGGGCGAACCGGGCGTCGGCACAGGCCAGCGGGAACACGCCGGGCATCAGCCGGATCAAGCCGGCAAAACGGTTAAGGAAGCTGTCACCCGGCCCGAAAATGACCGACGGACGGAAACTGGTCACGGCAATGCCATGCTGGCGGCCGAACTCGTGCGCCATGTCCTCGGCCTCGCCCTTGGTGCGCAGGTAGTGACTGGTGCCGCCCACGGCCTGCGCCTTGAGGGCGCTCATGTGCAGGTAGCGGGCAACGCCGGTTCGCTCCACGGCGGTCAGAATCGTGGCAGTCAAGTCCACGTGCGCCCGGCGAAAGCCCTGGCCGTCGTGACCACGCTCATTGAGAATGCCCACCAGGTTGATCACCGCATCATGCCCTTCGACCAGCCGGGCCATGGCCTCGTCATCATAGGACTCAATCCGGACCAGCCGAACCCCGGGATAAAGCTTCATGTCCCCGTGCCGCTCCACGAAACGCGTGGGCAGCGTGACCCGGATGCCGGCCCGGGTCAGCCTGCCGACCAGATGATGGCCCACAAACCCCGTGCCCCCGAAGATCACTGTTGAACGGTGTCGCACGCAAGCCTCCTGTACAATCCAATACCCGGCCCGTCTGTCGCGGGGCACGGGAAAAACCGCCGATTTTCTTTTCGCGCCGGGCGCCCCGGCAGATCGTCTGCGGGGGCGGAGCACGGGCGCTCCAAATATGTACCACAGCAGCAACAGGTATGCCCATGTCTTTCGTATCGCGCAATCCATACGACGGTGCCGAGCTGGCCCGTTTTCCCGCCTGGTCGGCCGAACGGATTGACCAGGCGATTGCAGCTGCGGCGAAAAGCCAGCCCCAGTGGGCGGCGCGTCCGCTGCATGAGCGCTGCCTGTACCTGCGCAGGCTGGCGGTAGTGCTGCGCGGCGAACGCGAAGCGCTCGCCACCCTCGCCACAGGCGAGATGGGCAAGCGGCTGGTCGAAGCGCGCGCGGAGGTCGACAAGTGCGCCCTGCTCTGCGAGCACTATGCCACGGAGGCCGAGAAACTGCTGGCCGACGAAGTGATCGAGACGGACGCGGCCCGCAGTCTCGTCCGGGTGCATCCCCTGGGCACCGTGCTGGCCGTCATGCCCTGGAACTTTCCCTTCTGGCAGGTCTTCCGCTGCGCGGTTCCGGCACTGCTGGCCGGCAACGCCGTGCTGCTCAAGCATGCTGCCAACGTGCCCCAGTGCGCACTGGCCATCGAACGGCTGTTTCACGAGGCCGGGATCGACGAACCCCTGTTTGCCACGCTGATGATCCGCGCCGACCAGGTGGCCGGCGTGATTCGTGACCCCCGGGTGCAGGCCGTGTCGCTGACCGGCTCGGAACAGGCCGGGCGCCAGGTCGCCGCCGTGGCCGGCGAGGCACTCAAGCCCTCGCTGCTGGAGCTGGGCGGGTCGGATGCCTTCGTGGTCCTGGAGGATGCCCCGATAGAGCACACGGTTTCCCAGGCGCTGGCCTCGCGGTTCCAGAACAACGGCCAGAGCTGCATTGCAGCCAAGCGCTTCATCGTGCTTGACGCGGTGGCCGAAGAGTTCGTCTCCAGGCTGGCCGCAGGCGCTGCCGAACTGCTGCCTGGCGACCCCATGGACCCGGACTGTCGACTCGGCCCTCTTGCGCGGCCGGATTTGCGCGACGAACTGCACGAGCAGGTCACGGACGCCGTCAAGCAAGGAGCCAGTCTGCTCTGTGGTGGTGCCCCCACGCCGGAAAGCCATGCCGGATACCCGGCCACCGTACTGGATGGGGTCACAGCCGACATGCGGGCCTGGGACGAGGAACTGTTCGGCCCGGTGGCCTCGATCATCCGTGTGCCGGACGAGGAAACCGCAATCGAGGCGGCGAACGCCACCCGCTTCGGACTGGGCGGTAGCGTCTGGACCGCCGACGCACAGCGGGGCGCGCGCCTGGCCAGCCGGCTCGCCTGCGGCTGCGCCTTCGTCAACGGCATGGTGCGGTCGGACCCGAGACTGCCCTTTGGCGGCATCCGGGATTCCGGCTATGGCCGCGAACTCGGCAAACCCGGCCTGACCGCCTTCGCCAACCTGCAGACACTCTGGATCGGGCGGGACGCTTGACGCTGTTCGGCATTCGCCCGGGCCTGGCCTTCTGGCTGGTGGTGGCCGTCTGGGCGACGACCCCGCTGACCATCAACTGGAGTGTCGACGGGCTCAGTCCGCTCTGGGGGCTGGCCGGAAGACTCTGGCTCGGACTGGCAGTCGCGCTGCCCCTTCTGATGCTGGTCATGCGGCGCCCGCTGCCGCTGGACCGGTCCGCACTGCGGGTCTATGCCGCCGCCGCGCTGGGCATCTTCGGCACCATGATTCTGGTCTACCATGCCGCAGTACATATACCGAGCGGCGTTCTGGCCGTGGTCTTCGGGCTGGTGCCGATCATGACGTCCATCCTGGCCACGCTTTTTCTCAGCGAGCGCACCCTGACACCGCTGCGCATCGCCGGCATGATGCTGGCCCTGGCTGGACTGGCCCTGGTATTCCGGGATCAACTCACACTGGCCCCCGGCGCCTGGCTGGGCGTGCTCGCCGTCGCCGCCGCCACGCTCGTCCACGCCAGCAGCACCGTGCTGGTCAAACGCCAGGGCGACACGCTGGACGGAATGACGGTGACCACCGGCGCGTTGCTGCTGACCGCTCCGCTGCTGCTCGGGCTGGTGCTTGTCCTTGAACCGCAGATCCCTGCGCTTCCTCCCTGGAGAACCCTGGCTGCGGTTGCCTGGCTGGGGATTGCCGGCTCGGTGGTCGGCTTCATGCTGTATTTTCACGCCCTGCGTCACCTGCCGGCCAGCCGACTGGGGCTGATCCCGCTGATGACGCCGGTACTTGCCCTGGTGCTGGCCACTCTGCTCAACGGCGAGCGCTTTCCACCCGCCACCTGGGCAGGCTTCGCCGCGGTGATCGGCGGCCTCGCCCTGCACGAGTCGCCCCACCTGCGGCGCTGGTGGCCGCACAAGCCCCATCGCTGGTAATCTCATCCTCTGGAAAATTCCGCACAGTGCAGAGATTCCCTGACATTCGACGAACCATTGCCCGACATGCCGGTCCTGATCCGGTCTTTCAAGCGCATTTGCAACCGAGCCAACCATGAATACCCAAACCACATCTTCCAGCGACATCCTTGTGATCGGCGGCGGCATTTCCGGCCTGGTCACGGCCTGGCAGCTTCGCGAGCAGGGGCTGTCGGTGTCCGTACTCGAAGCGGAGGACAGGCCGGGGGGCAATATGCGCAGCTTCCGGGAGGACGGCTGGCTGATCGAGGGTGGGCCGAACAGCACGCTGGAAAATGATGCGGCCCTGACGGGCCTGATCGACGAGCTGGGCATTCGCCCGCGGGTCCGGGAAGCCAACAAGGTCTCGAACAAGCGCTTCGTGGTCAAACGCGGCGAGGTGATCGCCCTGCCGACCTCACCGGCAGCACTGCTGAGCAATCCGCTGTTCTCCTACAAGGACATCATGCGCCTGACCGGGGAACCGTTCGTCGGGCGATGTGACCGCGAGGAAACCATTGCCGAGTTCGTTCGGCGCCGGCTCGGGCAGGGTTTTCTGGACTGGGCCATCGACCCCTTCGTTTCAGGTGTCTACGCCGGCGATCCGAACCGGCTCTCGGTTCGCGCCGCCACCCCGAAAATCCACGCGCTTGAGGCGGAGTACGGATCGCTGATTCACGGCGCCTTCAAGCGGATGCGACAAAAGCGCAAGGCGGGCAAGGAAGCCGATGGCGGGCTGCAAACCATGCCCACGGGCCGCATGATCAGCTTCGACTCCGGGATGGGCCTGCTGCCCGAGACGCTGGCCACGACCCTGGGAGAGTGTCTGATGACCGGTCAGGCCGCCGCATCGCTACAGCGCGGGGAGGCAGGCGACTGGCTTGTCACCACCCGGCAGGGGCAGGCCTTCCGTGCCGGGCGGGTGGTGCTGGCCACGCCGGCGCAGGCGACTGCCGATCTTCTGGAACCGCTGGATCCTCAGGCGGCCAGGCTGATCCGGGAGATCGTGTACCCCCCCGTTGCCTCGGTGGCGCTGGGCCTGCGCGAAAGCCAGGTCGAACATCCACTGGATGGGTTTGGCATGCTGATTCCCTCGCGGGAGGGGCGGCGGACACTGGGCGCGCTGTTCAATTCCAGCCTGTTTCCGGCACGGGCACCTGACGGTCATGTCCTGCTCACCGCCTTTATCGGCGGGCGCAGGCAACCCGAGGCAGCCGAAGGAGACGACCAGACCCTGATCAACCGGGTCATGCAGGATCTGTCGGCTCTGCTGGGCATTCTGGGTGACCCCGTCCGCGCACGCGTAACCCGCTGGCCGCGGGCCATTCCGCAGTACGAACTCGGTCACCTGGAACGACTGGAACAGATTGATCGGCGCCTGGAGGCGCTGCCCGGCCTGAGTTGCCGGGCCAACTGGCGCGACGGGATTTCAGTGGTCGACTGCGTGAAAAATGCCCGCGGCCACGCGCAGGCACTGGCAAACGCCTGAGACCGCATCCGCGTCCCGACCGACAATGCCGGCCGAAATGACCCGGCCCCTTTCAGCCGCCGGTCATGGACATAAACCGGATGACCTTTTCCGGGCGCTCGTTGAACTCGTGCCGCTCCGGCTTGAGCGCGATGGCCGAGAGAAGGGCCTCGCGAAGCTCGTCGTCCGGGATACCGCGGCGCAGCAGGTCCCGGAAGGAAAAGTTGTGCTCCTGCCCCAGGCACATGTACATGGTGCCATCCACGGCAAGGCGAACCCGATTGCAGGTCGCGCAGAAATGCTCGGACATGGGGGTAATAAAACCAACGTGGGTGTCGGTGCCGGCAACCTGCATGTACCGGGCTGGCCCACCGCCCGGCATCACGCTCGGGATCAGGTCGTATCTCTCGGCGAGCCGCCGCTTGACTGTCTGCAGGTCGACATAATGATCAATCGCGTCCCTGCCGGTATCGCCCATCGGCATGGTCTCGATCATCCGCAGGGTAAAGCCCTTCTCCATGCAGAACTCGAGCATGGGCTCGACGTCGTCCTCGTTGACGCCTTTCATCACCACCATGTTGATCTTGATCGGCGAGAAGCCAGCCTCCTGGGCAGCCTCAAGCCCGTCGAGCACCTTGTCCAGCCGGCCCTTGGTGATCGACTTGAAGCGGGCGGCATCCAGGGTATCCAGGCTGACATTGATCCGGTCCACGCCGGCAGAACGAAGATCCGACGCCATCTTGCGCATTCGGGTTGCGTTGGTGGACAGGGAAAGGTCACGAACGCCCGGCAGTGACTTGATCCGGGCGCAGATATCCGCCACACCATGTCGCACCAGCGGCTCGCCCCCGGTAACGCGCACGCGCTGCAAGCCCATGTCGACCATCACGCCCAGAAGACGCTCGATTTCATCCGGGCGGAGCCAGTGTTCGGGCACTTCAAAATCCCGGAACCCTTCAGGCATGCAGTAAAAGCACCGCAGATCACAACGATCAGTCACCGAGAGTCGCAAGTACTCGATGCGTCGGCCGAAGGGGTCCGTCAGTGTATGGCTCATCATCTTGCTCGTGTCTGTGCTGTTGTGCCTTGGGGCTCTGCGCGAAGCCCTGCCGGACTCGCGCCCTGGTTCGCCGATTGAGCACCCGTACCGTCCTGTGCGGACGGGGTCGATCCAATCAGCTCATTACCCCAGTGTTTTACTGTGTTTTTAGGTGGCAACCCACCGTGATTTCTGAGGGTCCGGGCGCACCGCACGCCATGTCCGAAGCGACGAGCGGTGCTCGAAGAAAAACCCTGCCGTTAGAGCAAAGCTTCCTCAACAACCCTGAAAAGCTCGTGCAGGAGCCCAGCGTCCAGCGCTGTTTTCAGTGAAACATAACGATACCCATGCCCCGCGTGGCGGTCAAGGGTTATGTTTCAGGAAACCATTCGGGGCAATCCGCGCCTGTCCGTCGTTTCGCCTTTGGACGGTCCAACCCGGCATCACGGCAACCACAGGGCGTGAATGCGGGCAACGCCCGCTGACACGTTAGGGCTGGCGGCAGACCATTGCAGAGTTTCCACAACGGATTTACGCCGGGGAGTCGACACGCCAGTGGCCGGACTTTCCGCCCTGCTTCTCCAGCAGGCGCACCTGCTCGATGACCATGCCGCGATCGACGGCCTTGCACATGTCGTAAAGGGTCAGAGCGGCGATGCTGGCCGCGGTCATCGCTTCAATCTCGACGCCGGTCTGCCCAACCAGGCCGCAGGTAGCAACCACATGGACGCCGCTGCGTTTCTCGTCGGCAGTCAGGTCGACCTTGACGCGGGTCAGAAGCAACGGATGACACATGGGAATCAGCTCCGGCGTGCGCTTGGCCGCCATGATCCCGGCAACCCGGGCAACAGCCAGAACATCGCCCTTTTTGTGCCGCCCCTCGGCAATCATCCGCAGGGTTTCCGGCTGCATGCGCACGAAGCTTTCGGCCACGGCCTCGCGGGCGGTCGCCGCCTTGTCGGAGACATCCACCATGCGCGCGGCACCGGTCTCGTCGATATGGGTCAGTTCATTCATGAAAACAGCTCCGCGAAGCAAAGACATTCAAGCAGATCGCCGGGGCGGACTACCGTGTGCTCGGGAACCCGTGCCAGGGCATCCGCCCAGGACAGCGAGCTGACAATGCCCGAGTTCTGGTTTGCGAAACGCTCAAGGACAACCCGGCCGTCTGGCCGGGTGACCATCCTGACGCGCATGAACTCGGGGCGATCGCCAGGATCATCCAGCGTGAAGTCCGCAGGCAGGGGCAGTGCTCTGGGCAGGCAGTCAAGGGCACCGGCCATGTGCCTCAGGGCGGGCAGGACAAACAGGTAGAAGGTGACGAAAGTTGAAACGGGATTGCCAGGCAGGCCAATAAAGGGCGTGCCATTCACCGACCCGAAAGCGAGCGGCTTTCCCGGCTTGAGAAAGACGCGCCAGCTGTCCAGCGACCCAAGTTGGGCAACCACGGTGCGCAGGTGATCCGCCTCACCCACGGAAACCCCGCCGGATGTGAGCACAAGATCCGCCTGTTCGCTGGCCCGGGCCAGCTGATCAGCCAGCTGATCGGGATCATCCGGCAGCTGGCCCAGATCAATGACCTCGGCCGACTGGCCAGCCAGGGCCGACAACAGAAAGGCATGGTTGGCATTGAATATCTGCCCTGGAGCCAGCGTTCCACCGGGGACGACCAGCTCGTCGCCCGTGGTGAAGACGGCCACGCGCGGCCGCCGCGTCACCGCCACCGACGCCAGGCCCAGCGAAGCGAGCTGCGCGACATGCCCCGGGTGCAGCCGCAAGCCCGGCGAAAACACGGCCTGCCCGCGCTGGACATCGGCCGCCCGGGGCCGCAGCGATTCCCCGACGGCCAGCCGGCGGTGCAGCGTAACTGAATGCGCATCCGCCGCGGTGACCGCCTCCTGCGCGACCACCGCATCCGCGCCCTCGGGCAGCGGAGCGCCGGTAAAAATTCGCGCGGCCTCACCCGGCTCAAGCGGGCGCCCGACCTGCCCGGCAAAAATCACCTGCCCCACCGGCAGGCTGACCCCCTCGGCGGGAAACGGATCCGGCAAATCCCCCGCCGCCACGGCATAGCCATCAAGCAGGCTGACCGCTGCGGGGGGCACGTCGACTGGCGCCACCACGGGCTCGGCCAGAGTCCGCCCGGCCGCCTGCTCGGTAGCCACGCACTCTGTCTGGGACAAGCGGGGCAGCAGGGCGAGCAAGCGCGCCCTGGCCTCGTCGAGCGTCAGCAGCCGGTCTTCATTGTGCTCGGTCATGGGGCAATCCTCGCGCATTCAGGCGTCGGGCGGAACCGGACCATGTGCGAGCCATCTTTGTCGCGCCTCGTCGTCGCTGCTGCGCGCATCGACCCAGCGTTGCCCCGCGGGTGTCTGTTCCTTCTTCCAGAAGGGCGCTTCGGTCTTTAAAAAATCCATGATGAACGCGCAGGCTTGCAGCGAGTCCTCCCGGTGCCGACTGGCCACTGCCACCAGCACGATCTGGTCACAGGGCGCAAGCAGACCGATCCGGTGAATAATCAGCACGTTCTCCAGCGGCCAGCGCTCCCGCGCCCGAAGCTCGATATCCTTCAGCGCCTTCTCGGTCATGACGGGATAGTGCTCCAGCTCAAGGGTCTGCACCGCGTCGCCCTCGTTCACGTCCCGAACCGTGCCAACAAAGCAGGACACCGCACCGATATGGGGGTTGCCGGCCCTGAGCGTAGCCAGGGCTTCAGTAACATCGAAGTCCTGAGTCTGGATCTGGATCATGGGATATCTCCGTATTTAGGGAATCTCTGCACGAATGCAGACCTTCCCGTGCCGGTCTCGGATGCCCTGCCGCACAATGGCGCAAGCCACTGAACTGCGGGCCGGTACCGGGCAAGAGCCTGCGCGCGCGCCCGCTCGGTTGGCCGGGCTGCATACTTTAAAGGTATCCGGGCGGGATGTCGTCCACGACCCGGCAAACCATTCAGGCAAATCGACAAGGCACGGCGAGAACACAACCCGCTTCAGCAAGGTGCCGCCGATCATGAAGCGGCGGCATTGTACATTAGAGTTCGCTGATGTAAGGTTTTGCCCACGACAGGTTTCGATGATGGCACTAAAAGCCATATTTATGGAAAATAAAGCAAGCTTTATTGACCACCCCTTTCAAAAATCTGAAACTGTCCAACCTTCCGGCGATCGCATTGGCGTGCGATCCCACTCAAGGTAAACACCGACCGGCGGC
>JBNGDJ010000079.1:0-11840 GCA_049974825.1 Halothiobacillaceae bacterium
CGAGCATGTATCGGCCCGGGCGTGTCTGAACGCGGGCTCCGCCAGCTGGCGCGTTTAGCTGGCGTTAGCCCACGAAGCCATGGATGGCTTTGTGCAGAGTTTCCTTAGCGCAGTCAATACAAACAAAAAGGGCACCCGAAAGGGGCGCCCTTTTGCGTCTTGCCCGTGCCGGGCTGCAGTCGGCAACCCGCGGCCGTTCAGAGCAGGATGACGCTCAGGAAGCTCAGCCAGGAAACCGCGATCAGGCCGACGATAAAGGTCAGCGCGAAGTTGTCAAAATTGAAGTACTGTCCCATGGTTCTCTCCTTACATTGGCAGGTGGCCGCCAGGTCACGGGCTTGACTGCCACCCGCGAGGGCCCGCAAGAAATTCGATACGCTTAGAATTCTAGGCCAGGATTCCAGCGCTGTCATGCTTTTTCGACGCCGCGCCGGGAGAATCCCGTATTCTTGAACGATCGTCTCAACTGTCCGACCTGTCCCGCCCCGCTTGAGCGCCCGGGTCACCGCCCCGCTCCGCATCTTCCCTGCCCCCCGGCTTCTGCTCGCGATTGTGCGGGATCCGTGGATCGTCGTCGTCCATCAAAATGCGGTGTGCCGGGCTGTCCATGTCCTCGTACTGGTTGTTGCGGATGCTCCAGATCGCCGCGTAGATCAAAAGCGCCATGACAACCAGGCTCAACGGCACGAAGAAGTACAAAACGTTCATAGGCTCTTCCCGTGCAATGGCATGCTTCTGAAGGGAACTCTGCACGAAGCCAACCAAGGACTTCACGCAGCCTTGCGTGATTACACTGTACACGAAACCGTTACAGACGACCTGCCGAAGCAATCGCAAAAAGGCCGGCGCTTGGCCGGCCTGCTTTCGTCAAGTCGCAGCTGCTGCCGGAGATCCGGCCGCGGGAGAAGACTGCTTACATGCCGCGGCGCAGGGCCTCGATCCGCTGCTCCAGCGGGGGATGCGACATGAACAGGGCCTTGAGACCACCGCCCCGGCCACCGGAGATGCCAAATGCCTGCATCTGAGCCGGCAGTTCGGCATCCACGCGGCTGTTCAGCTGCAGGCGCTCGAGCGCGGCAATCATCTTCTCGCGGCTCGCCAGGCGCGCACCTGCGGCATCTGCCCGGAATTCACGCTGGCGGCTGAACCACATGACGATGGTACTGGCCAGGATGCCAAACACGATCTCGGCCACGATGGTGGTGATGAAGTAGCCCAGCCCCACGCCTTCTTCGTTCTTGAAGATCACGCGGTCAACGAAATACCCCACGAGACGCGCGAAGAAGATCACGAAGGTGTTGACCACGCCCTGGATAAGGGTCAGCGTGACCATGTCCCCGTTGGCGATGTGGCCGACCTCGTGCCCCAGGACTGCCTCGGCCTCGTCGCGCGTCATGTTGTGCAGCAGACCGGTGGAGACGGCAACCAGCGCGTTGTTGCGGTTTGCGCCCGTGGCAAAGGCATTGATTTCAGGCGAATCGTAGATGGCCACTTCCGGGTTGCCAATGCCGGCTTCACGGGCCTGACGATGCACGGTCTGGACCAGCCACTGTTCGATTTCGCTGCGCGGATTCTCAATCACCTGGGCGCCTACGCTGCGCTTGGCGATCCACTTGGACATCATCAGAGAGATGAAGGCACCGCCAAAGCCGAACACCGCGGAGAACACCAGGATGGACGTGTAGTTCAGACTGCCGTCCGCCTGGATGCCGGTGCCGGACCCCAGCCCGAATACGCTGGAGATAACAAACCAGACGACCATCAACAGGACGATGACCGCCAGGTTGGTGGCAAGGAAAAGAAAAATACGTTTCATGGCTCCCTAGATCCTCACGAGGATTGATTGAAATCGTGTCAAGAACTTGCCGATCCGCCGCCCTGCCTTTTAAGAGGCTGCGAAATCGCGTTACATCATACCGTTTCCCGCCGGCGCACACGACCCGTCCGACGCATCCGCTCCGGCTTGGGAGGCAATGCTTAGATGGTGTTCGCCAACAGAAATTCAAGCACAGCCCCAAACTCACCGGGGAAATGCACTGCGGTCGTTGAACCGGGGGGCAGACCTGCTGACTGTTCAGCTGCGATCCACCGGCGCAATGGATTCGACCCGCTTGAATCCGCGGGGCAGTTCCCGACCTCGGGCAGCCCGCTTGCCGCGATAGGCGGCAAGGTCGTCACCACGCAAGGTGATCGTGCGGGCCCCGGCGCGAATGGCCAGTTCCTGATCTTCGGCAAGCACCGTGGCGGCAATCAGCGATTCGCCCTCGCGCAGCTGCATCAATCTGACGCCCTTGCCCTTGCCGCGCTCGGGCAGGTCTTCCAGCGCAAAAATCAGCACGCGGCCCGCGCTGCTGACCACCGCGCACCAGCGGGCCGATTCAGTCACGGGAACGGGTCCAAGTATGCTTGCGTTGCTTGTCAGACTGATGACGGACTTGCCGGCCTTCTGCCGGGAGACCAGATCATCGACCGGCGCCAAGAAGCCGAAGCCGCTGTCCTGAACCAGCAGGATTCGGCGTCCGGGTTCGGCCATCAGGATCTGCTGGAACACCGCGCCACCAGGTGGCGTGACGCGGCCCGTCAGCGGCTCACCCTGTCCGCGCGCCGAGGGCAGCGTATGTGCCGCCAGCGCATAGGCCCGGCCGGTGCTGTCGAGAAAGACAGCCTGCTGGGTGGACTTGCCGACAGCGTGCGCGCGGTAGCCGTCGCCGGACTTGTACTGCAGGCTGGCCGGATCAACATCATGCCCCTTGGCGGCGCGCACCCAGCCGAGCCGAGACAGAATGACGGTTACCGGCTCGGCCTGGATCAGGCGGGTTTCATCCAGCGGCTGGGCGGCCTCCCGTGTGACCAGGCGGGACCGGCGGACATCGCCATGCTTCTCGGCATCCTCCAGCAACTCCTCGCGCAATCGTTCAAGCAGCCGCGGACGGGAGTCCAGCAGGCCGGCCAGCTCGTCCCGCTCGGCCTGCAGACGGGACTGTTCGTCCCGGATGGCGATTTCCTCCAGCTTGGCCAGCTGGCGCAGCCGAATCTCTAGAATGGCTTCGGCCTGCACCTCCGACAGCGAGAATCGCGACATCAGCGCGGCCTTGGGGTCGTCTTCCTCGCGGATAATGCGGATGACCTCGTCGATATTCAGGAAGGCCACCAGCAGGCCGTCGAGCACATGCAACCGGCGGGAAACCTTGTCCAGCCGCCAACGCAGCCGGCGGGACAGGGTTTCCTCCCGGAAGCTGAGCCATTCACCCAGCAGCCCCTGCAGGTTCATTACCCGAGGCCGCCCGTCCAGGGCGATCATGTTCATGTTGACCCGGTAGCTCTTTTCCAGGTCGGTGGTTGCGAACAGATGCGCCATCAGCGCCTCGGTATCCACATTGCGGCTGCGCGGCACGATGACCAGACGGGTCGGCATTTCGTGATCGGATTCGTCGCGCAGGTCGGTGACCAGCGGCAGTTTCTTGGCCTGCATCTGCGCCGCGATCTGTTCAAGCACCTTGCTGCCCGAGGCCTGGTACGGCAAGGCAGTGACCACGATCTCCCCCTGCTCGATCTCGTAACGGGCGCGCTGGCGAATATTGCCGCTGCCGGTCTCGTACATTGCCAACAGCTCGCGCGGCGGGGTGATGATCTCCCCCTCGGTGGGAAAGTCCGGCCCCTTGATATGCTCGCAAAGCTGCTCGGTGGTCGCCGCCGGATCATCCAGCAGGCGCACCAGCGCAGATACCACCTCCCGGACGTTGTGCGGCGGAATGTCGGTGGACATGCCCACGGCAATGCCGGTCGCGCCATTGAGCAGCACGTTGGGCAACCGCGCCGGCAGCAGGGCCGGCTCCTCCAGCGTCCCGTCAAAGTTTGGCACCCAGTCCACCGTGCCCTGGGCAGCCTCGGCCAGCAGGCTCTCTGCATAGCGGGTCAGGCGCGACTCGGTGTAACGCATGGCCGCGAAGGACTTGGGATCATCCGGTGAGCCGAAGTTGCCCTGCCCGTCGATCAGCGGATAGCGATAGGAGAACGGTTGCGCCATCAGCACCATGGCTTCGTAGCTTGCCGAATCTCCATGCGGATGGAACTTGCCGATCACGTCACCCACGGTACGCGCAGATTTCTTGTGCTTGGCCGTGGCGTTCAGACCCAGTTCGCTCATGGCGTAGACAATCCGTCGCTGCACCGGCTTGAGCCCGTCGGCCACGTGCGGCAGGGCGCGATCCAGGATCACGTACATCGCATAGTTCAGGTAGGCCCGCTCGGAAAAATGCGCCAGCGATTCCTGCTCGTGGTCGAAGGGATCGTCTCCCGCACGCCAGGCCGGGTCTTCTGGAAGGTCCGTCGTCGTTGCCATGTCAGTTGGTCCTCGGGGACGAAGCCGCCGGATTGAGCCGGGACAGGCCGTAAAGCCCCGCGACCAGAAAGGCCAGCGGCGGCACCACGGCACCCAGCAGGGCCGGCACGCCAAATACCGGCCCGATGAAATTCACGATCTGGTTGACGGTCACGAACACCACGCCGATCAGCATGCCCACGAACAGCCACTTGCCCGCGTTGCCGCCGCGCTGGGAGGCGAAGGCAAAGGGCATGGCGATGACGAGCATCACGATCACCGACAAAGGGGCGAACGCCTTGCCCCAAAGCGCAACCCGGTAGGGTGTGGCGTCGAGGTCGTTGCGCTCCAGGTGCCGGATGTAATGATACAGATCCGGCAGGCTCATGTGCTGCGGATGGACGACGGCCACTTCCAGCACCCGTCGGGGAAACAGGGTGTCGGTCGCGGTTTCCACGCTGACGGCCCGGGTTTGATCCGCACCGATGCCGGTGCCCCGCACGTTGAACAGTTGCCAGCGACGATCCTCGATGCTCTCGGCGCGCTCGGCTGACAGGGCGCGCAGCAGCCGCCCCGCCTGGTCAAACTCGAACAGCCGCACGTCAAGAAGCTGTCCACCGACCGTGGCCCGCCCGACCTGCACGAACCGCATCTCGTCACGCACCCACAATCCGGAACGGGTGTTGACCGACAGCGCGCTTTCCGTGGCCTGGGCGCGCAGAGTCCGGGCCGTTTCCTGACCCCAGGGTCCCAGCGTCTCCCCAAGCATCATCCCGACCAGCGCCAGTACCAGGCCGGCGAGGATCACCGGCCGGGCCATGCGGGGCAGCGAAACCCCGGCGGCGCGCATGACCGTCAGTTCCGATCCATTGGCCAGCGCCCCAAGCGCGAGCAGCGCCCCGATCAGGATGGCCACGGGATAGAAGTCGTAGACGTAACCCGGCGTGGTCAGCACAACGTAGGCCAACACCTTGGCCAGGGTATAGGCCCCCTCGACCTTGTCCACTTCGTCGATGAACTGGAAGATCAGCCCCAACAGAAAAAAGGCCAGCACCGAGGCTGCCCCGCCGACGAGCACCGCCCGGAACAGGTAACGATCCAGCCGGCTCACGCGGGTGCCTCCGAACGGCGCGATCCCCGTAGCCGTCGGACCCCGCCGCCCTGAACCCAAAGCATCAGCAAGGCCAGCACGACAGTCAGCCCGGGGACCAGCAGCGCGCCGACCACCGGGGACAGCTCTGCGCGGCCCACAGCACTGTTCGCCACCCCGACCAGGTTGAAGTAGATCGCGTAGACCAGCACGGCCATTACCAGCCGCGCATAACGGCCCGAACGCGGCCGGGCGTGAGCCAGGGGCACGGCCAGCAAGGCCAGGGCCAGAACGCTCAACGGCTGCGAGACCCGCTTGAGCAGTTCCCGGTGATCACGCGGATCATCCGAATCCAGCAAGGCCAATGAATCAGAGGGCCCCTCGTCGACAGGCTCCGGTTCCAGGCCGGGCAGCATCGCCCGGTGGCGGTCATAGCCGATGACGGTGTAATCCGCCTGGCCCGGAATCCCTTCGTAGCGGCGACCGTCACGCAACTCGACGAAGCGATGCCCGGTTTCCGGGTCGGTCACCAGCTCACCTGCGCCCGCGAACTCCACGCTCGGAACGCCATCTCGCAAGGTATAAAGAAATACCTCGTGAAACAAACGGCCTTCCTGCCGAGCGACATAAGCGACCGTTTGCCCATCGGGCGTTTCGATAAAGCGCCCCGTAGGCACCTTGCGAAGCTCGGCCAGCGACTGGGCCTGAGCAATCACGTCATCGCGTGATTCCTGGAGCTTCGGCCAAAAGTCCAGCGCCAGCCAGCCCACCAGCAACGCCACGGGCAATGCCAGGGCAAACACCGGACGATACAACTGCCAGGCTCCCACGCCGCAGGCACGCATCACGCCCAGCTCGCTGTCCCGGGCCAGCCGGCCGAGCGCGAAAACAAGTGCGATAAAAAGGGAGACGGGCAGCACGTAACCGAGCAGCTTGACGATATTGACCCCGAGCAGCCAAGGCACGAGAGCCGCGGGTAGTCCGCCCTCCGCGGACAGCGCCAGTGCCCGAACCAGCAGGTTGGCACCGATCACCAGCGCCAGAACGACAAAGACGCCCGCGAAGGCGAGCGCCATTTCCCGAAGCAGGTACCGATTCAGGACCGTCATGGATCGCTGCGGCCCGCGGCCGGCAGGTTGCGGGCAATCAGGCCGAAGTCCCCTGCCCCGCCCGAAGGCAGCGGCAGGCGTACCCGGTACCCGCCGCCGGGGGCCTCGTCCATGGGACGGCCCTGCAGATCCTGCATCCAGGCCAGCCGCGTCTCCCGGTTGCCCTCGGGCAGCAGAAAGGTGATTTCGTCCCCGACCCGCAGCTTGTTCTTGATGTCCACCTCTGCCCAGCCGGATTCAGGATCCGCCGCCGTAACCTCCCCGACAAACTGCTGCACCCGGTTGCTGGAGACCCCCTCAAGGTAGTTCTGGTAGTCCTGCGTATGATGGCGCTTGTAAAACCCGTCCGTGTAGCCACGATTTGCCAGGTTGTCCAGTTCGGCAATCAGGTTGGGGTCGAAGGGGCGACCCGCCACGGCATCGTCGATGGCGCGTCGGTAGACCTGCGCGGTCCGGGCGACGTAATAGTGCGACTTGGTTCGCCCCTCGATCTTCAGGCAGTCCACGCCGATTCGGGTCAGTTCATGAACGTGCTCCACCGCACGCAGGTCCCGGGAGTTCATGATGTAGGTCCCGTGTTCGTCTTCCATCACGGGCATCAACTCGCCGGGGCGGCTGGCCTCTTCCAGGAAATACACCTGATCGGCCAGTGGATGGCGCTGCTGCGCGCTCGGCCCCGAGTCCATCGGATTGGCCGCATGCAGGGCATCCAGGCCGATCACCTGCCCCGAATCGGCCGGGCGAACCACCCCGGCCACGTCCTCCTGCCCCGGCGTGGTCTTGTACTCCCAGCGGCAGGCATTGGTACAGGTCCCCTGATTCGGGTCCCGGTGATTGAAGTACCCCGAGAGCAGGCAACGACCCGAGTAGGCAATGCACAATGCCCCGTGCACGAACACTTCAAGCTCCATGTCCGGGCAGGTGTCGCGGATCTGGCGGATCTCGTCCAGAGACAGTTCGCGGGAGAGAATCACGCGCTCGATGCCCACCGACTGCCAGAACTGTACCGAGGCGTAATTGACCGTATTTGCCTGCACCGACAGGTGAATCGGCATGCCTGGCCATTGCCGCCGCACCATCATGATCAGGCCTGGGTCCGCCATGATCAGGGCATCGGGCTGCATGTCGATGACCGGCTGCATGTCGCGGATAAAGGTTTTCAGCTTCGCGTTGTGCGGTGACAGGTTCACCGTGACGAAAAACTGCTTGCCGGCCGCGTGCGCCTCCTCGATGCCGACGCGCAGGTTGTCTTCGAGAAAGTCGTTGTTGCGCACCCGCAGGCTGTAGCGCGGCAGGCCGGCGTAGACCGCGTCGGCGCCATAGGCGAAGGCGTAGCGCATGGACTTGAGCGTACCAGCGGGAGAAAGCAGTTCGGGCGATTTCATGGGCGTTTTCAGGTCAGTCGATCCAAGTCAATCGCACATTGTATCGTCAAGCGGCGGGTGGTCCGAACATTCAGGGCAAACGCGACGTACAGTCCCGGCGAGCCCCGTGCCGCGACGGAGGGGCCCGGAAGGCACCACTCGATTCGAGGCGATTCAATAACTTGGAACTCGGTGCACGACCACCCCCACCCCGGCAGGGAGGCAAAAATCCCCTGCCGAACCCGGGGTGGCAGGACGACGCCACCTTGCGCGAAGCACCGGTCCGCGGTTCAGCAAAGGCCGCGCTGAGCGGCCAGGGCCCATTCGATATGTTCACGCAGCAGATGGTCGGCATCGGGCAGACGCGCCTTGAGCGCGCGCACCACGCGCTCATCGGGCGGTGCATTGCCCAGCGCGACCGCCAGGTTGCGCTGCCAGCGCCGGTAGCCGATGCGGCGGATGGCCGAGCCGGCCATCCGTTCGAGAAACTGCGCCTCGGTCCAGCCAAACAGCGCCACCAGCTCCGGGTCATCCAGCCCGTGCCTTGCCCGAAAGTCTGCCTCCTCGCTGTGCCGGGCAAACCGGTTCCAGGGACAGACGAGCTGGCAGTCGTCGCAACCGTAGATGCGATTGCCCATGGGTCGGCGAAACTCCAGCGGAATCGGACCGTCCAGCTCGATGGTCAGATAAGAGATGCAGCGTCGCGCATCCACCACACCATCGGCCACGATGGCTCTGGTCGGGCAGATATCCAGGCAGGCGGTGCAGCGCCCGCAATGGCCCTGCACCGGCTGATCCACCGGCAGCGGCAGGTTGGTGAACAGCTCGCCGAGGAAGAACCAGGAGCCAGCCTCCCGGCTGAGCAGAAGACTGTGCTTGCCTTTCCAGCCCAGGCCAGCCTTTTCGGCAATCACGGTTTCCATGACCGGTGCGCTGTCGGTAAAGGCGCGATGTACCAGGGCATGTCCCGCTTCGTGCAGGCGTGCGCGCAGCCGCTCGGCCAGCTTCTGCAGGCGCTGACGAAGCACCTTGTGGTAGTCACGACCCAGCGCGTAACGGGAGACATAACCCTTGCGCGGGTCAGCCAGCACCCTGCGGGGAACCTCCGCCAGCGGCGGCAGATAGTCCATGCGCACCGAGATGATGCTCACCGTGCCGGGTACCAGTTCGGACGGGCGGGCACGCCGGAGCCCGTGGCGTGCCATGTACTCCATCTCGCCGTGAAACCCCTGGGCCAGCCAGCGTTGCAGTCCTTCTTCCGCCTCGCCCAGGTCGGTATCGGTGATGCCCACACCGGTAAACCCGAGCGCCCGGGCTTCCTGGCGGATCCAGTGGGCGATTTCCAGCGATTCAGGCGGCAGGGTATCGTTCATGGCCGGCTCAGGTCAGTCGCTCGGCAAGCAGCATCCCGGCGCGCGCACCGGCCAGACATAGGATGACGGTGCCCAGCACGTACAGCGCTGCCAAAAGCCACTGGTTGCGCTCGACAAGAGCCAGCGCATCGATGGAGAAAGCCGAGAAAGTCGTAAAGGCGCCAAGAAACCCCGTGAGCACCGCAATCCGGTATTCCAGGGGCAGGTGCCAGCGGGCTGCAAGCCAGACCGCAAGGAACCCCATCAGCGCCGAGCCGATCAGGTTGACCGCCATGGTGCCCCAGGGAAAGCCGCGTCCAAGCCAGTGCATCATCAGCCCGGACAGTGCGAAGCGCGCCATGGCACCCAGCGCGCCGGCCAGCCCGATCAGCAGGTAAAGCCTCATGGCGCATCGCCCCGCTCATCGCCCTCAGCGCGGGCCGCCTCGTTCAAAGCGGCCAGTCGGGCAAGCTTTTCGCCGATGCGAATTTCCAAGCCCCGGTCGACCGGCTGATAGTACTTGCGCCCGATCAAAGGCTCCGGCAGGTAGGTCTCGCCGGCAGCGAACCCCTCGCCCTCGTCATGGGCATACCGATAGCCGGCGCCCCAGCCGGCGCGTTTCATCAAGCCGGTCGGCGCATTGCGCAGGTGCATGGGCACTGGCAGTGAACCGGACTCGCGGGCATCCTTCATCGCCGCCTTGTGCGCCACGTAAACCGCATTGCTCTTGGGCGCGCAGGCCAGATAGATGGCCACCTGGGTCAGCATCAGATCGCCTTCCGGCGAGCCGAGCCGCTCGTAGGACTGCCAGGCATCCACGGCCAGGGACAGGGCCCGCGGGTCGGCATTGCCAATGTCCTCGCTGGCCATCCGCACAAGTCGCCGTCCCAGGTAGGCCGGGTCGGCACCCCCGTCAATCATCCGCGCCAGCCAATAGGCGGCCGCGTCGGGATCGGAACCGCGCACCGACTTGTGCAGGGCCGAGATCTGGTCGTAGAAGTCATCCCCGCCCTTGTCAAAACGGTTCGGGCCGGCCCGGGTCACTTCATCGAGAATGGTCTCGTCAATCCGGCCGCCGCGTTCTTGCGCCAGCGTCGCGGCAATCTCCAGCAGGATCAGGGCCCGCCGGGCATCGCCATCGGCGGCCCGGGCAATCCGCG
Source organism: Halothiobacillaceae bacterium (assembly GCA_049974825.1). Taxonomy (GTDB): domain Bacteria; phylum Pseudomonadota; class Gammaproteobacteria; order Halothiobacillales; family Halothiobacillaceae; genus JBKHDT01. Next base: position 10,397 of record JBNGDJ010000079.1, read on the forward strand.
AGACCGCATCCTCGCCGATCGACAACCCCGCCCCGCCAAGCCCGCGCTCGGCATCAGTCAATGCCGCCTGCAGCAAAGTCTCGATGTCCGTCGCTTCCAGCGACTGGAGAATGTAGACCCGCGCCCGGGAAAGCAGCGCATTGTTCAGCGAGAACGAAGGATTTTCCGTGGTTGCGCCGATCAGGGTCAGAAGCCCCTCCTCGACCGCGGGCAGCAGGGCATCCTGCTGGGACTTGTTGAAGCGATGGATCTCGTCGATAAAAAGGACTGTACGCTGGGGAAGACGGGCGCGGGCGGTATCGATCGCCTGGCGAATGTCCTTGACCCCGGCCATCACGGCGGAAATGGAAAGCCAGTCGGCCCCGGCCTGACCGGCCATGACCCGCGCAAGCGTGGTCTTGCCTACGCCGGGCGGCCCCCAGAGGATCAGCGAGTGCAGCTGTCCGCGCTCTACCGCCAGCCTCAGGGGCTGACCCGAGCCGACCAGGGCCTGCTGGCCCACCACCTCGTCCAGCGAGCGCGGGCGCATTCGCTCAGGCAGCGGACGCAGGTCGGGCCCTTCATGCGCAAACAGGTCGGCCATCAGCGCCCCTCGACGACCTCCACGCCCTCCGGCGGCTGGAAGTCGAACTGCTCGATGTCGACCGGCTCGTTGACCGCCCGGTCAAAGAACCGCACCTGGGTGGCGTTTTCGAAAGTGTCGATCAGACGCATGCTGGAAAGTCCCTGTGCATCGACAGAAATCAGCACCTGGGCAAAATCGGACACTTCCTCGCGCGGGCGCAGCCGAAACCACTGCGCGCCCTCGTCGTCCATATCGACCGGCTCGATCTCGAAGGCCTCGTCAAGCGGCTTTTCATCCATCAGGACCATGATCGGCGAGCTGTCGATGCTGCCGGTCAGCGGTTTGCGGGTGGCCTGCTCAAGATCGGGATCAAAAACCCAGAGCCACTCCCCGTCCGATACCAGCTCCTGGACGTAGGGCCGCTCGTAGACCCAGCGAAACTGGCCGGGACGCGCGAGCATGACCTGCCCGCTGGAAAACTGCATGCGTTCGCCGCGCGGATCCCGCTGCAACTGCTCGAAGCGGGCCGAGAAGGTTTCCAGATTCGAGACGAAATCAAGCAGCGGCTCGGTCTCGCCGACCACGGGGGCTGCCGGGGTGAAAAACAGCCAGAAGGCAAGAAACGGGGCGAACAGCCGGATTGGTTGCATGTAAATAACGGTCCCTTTGACATGAGCGCGACAAGGAAAGTCTGCAGGAAGCGAGCGCGGTTCTTGCCGCAGAGTTAAGGAAGGTCTGCACAAATGCAGACCTTCCCGTGCAGGGCACGGATGCCCTGCCGCACAATGGCGCAAGCCATTGAATTGCAGAGCCCGGGCCGAGCATGTATCGGCCCGGGCGTGTCTGCATAAGCCTAAGGATGGCTTTGTGCAGAGTTTC
>JBNGDJ010000080.1:0-11674 GCA_049974825.1 Halothiobacillaceae bacterium
TTGGGTGGTGCGATCGCCTACGCGACGCTCTATCTTCAGTCGGTCTTCTAAGGAAACTCTGCATTTGTGCAGAGTTTCCCAAGTGAACTCGAGTGCCCGTGGCTCGCCTGTCCCTGAAATGCCCTCCCGGGGTTTTCGCTTCAGGACGGATCATGGTCAGGCCCCTGCGACGGTCTTTGTGCATAATGCCTGCCGGAATTCAGGCCAGCCCTGCCGGATTGGTGTGGGGGTTTGTCCTTTGCCGGATAGCGCCGCCAGGCGAACGGCGCATTCACTACAAGGGCCACGATCAGGAGTAGCGTAGCGTTCAGCAGAACGGGAGCCCAGATATAGGACCAGCCCAGACCGGCGACCGCCGGCCCGCCGATGACTGCAATCAGTGCCGTTGCTCCCCCGGGTGGGTGGACGCATCGAAGCAGCAGCATTGCGCCCGTGGAAAGCCCAACGGCCATGCCGGCAGACAGCGCGTCGTAACCGAGCCAGGTGGCGCAGGCCACACCGATGATCGCCGAGACAAAGTGACCACCCAGTAGCGGCCAGGGTTGGGCCAAAGGTGCAAGTGGAGCGCCAAAAAGCAGAATGGCCGATGCGCCCATCGAGGCAACCAGCCACAAGGCGGCGCTCTCATCCAGGATTGTCACGCTCAGCCACCAGGTGCCGGCGATGCCGATAATGGCGCCGATGATCGAGACGAGCACGTGGGTGACCGGCGCTTCAGTTGGCAGTGCCGGCGTTGGACCGAGCCAGGCAATGAGCGTTCGAAAGATCTGGCGGATTCGGTTCATCTTGTCATCTGTTCAGGTTGCGCCCGGAGTGCCCGCAGGGCCGTGCCGCGAGGTTTCTGTGGCTCACTTGCCAAGTGCCCGCTTGCGGATAATCCCCCGGAAATCAAAAACCCCGGCAGCGAGGGCCGGGGTTTTTTGTGGTTTTGTTCGTTGCACCTGAGCTGGTGTACGCAGGATCTTGCCTTGAAAGGTTCTGCGAATGCAGACCTACTCAGAAAATCCGGCGCGCCTCAGGTGATGCCAACCGGGATCAGCACTTGTCGGTGATGCCGACATTGCCTTCCATGCCGATGATCTTCGGAGAGTTCACTTCGACATTGGCGATGTGCTTCTTGCTGGTCAGCCAGCTTTCAAGGACGTCCCAGATCATCTTGCCGGTGTCGCCCGGGATCTGGCCCGGCCGTGCCACGGAGGCCCAGCCGGCGACCTTGTATTTCTTGCTCGGGTCAATCGGCTTGCCATTGAGTTCCATGGCGCTGATCCGCTCGCCCGTCTCGCCATCCGGCTCAACGGCGTATTTCAGGCCGCCGACACGCACCATGTCACCACCCTGCTGGTAGTAGGGGTCCTTGTTGAAGATGTTGTCGCAGACATCTTCGAGGATGCCCTTGATCTGCTCGCCGGTGAACTCGTTGACCGTGACGTTCGGGTAGGTCAGGGCGCACTGGGTCATCATGTCCTCGTAGGTGATGTCCGCGCCGGGTACCAGGGAGGTGCCCCAGCGCACGCCCGGCGAGAAGGAAATCTCGGCATCCATTTCCTCGATCAGCGCGTCGCAGATCAGCTGGTCCCAGGTGCCGGAGAAGTTGCCGCGACGATAGAGCAGGTCTTCGTTCGTGGCCAGAACCTTGTCCAGGCGCTCCTGGGCGTTGAAGGTCTTGCCCTCGAAGGTGATTTCCTGGTTGTAGACTTCGTCGATGAACTTGGCCATTTCCTTGTCTTCCTCGATGAAGTTCGAGAAGACCGGGAGCAGGTTGTACTTGAAGCCCTGGACCTTGCCGTTCTTGACGTCCAGATCGAGCACACCGAGGAACTTGGAGTTGGAGCCGCCGTTGCAGACCAGCGTCTTGCCACCGGCGTTTTCGACTACGGTCGGGGTCGGGACGGCGTCGTGGGTGTGACCACCCATGATGGCGTCAATGCCGGTCACTCGGGAGGCCATCTTCAAGTCTACGTCCATGCCGTTGTGCGACAGGACAATAACGACTTCGGCACCTTCGGCGCGGGCGGAGTTGACCGCTTCCTGCATCTGCTGGTCCTTGATGCCGAACGTCCAGCCTTCCGTCATCCAGCTCGGGTTCGCAATCGGGGTGTAGGGGAAGGCCTGACCGACAATGGCGACGCGCACGCCGTTCATTTCGCGGAAGGTGTACGGCTTGAATACCCGCTCGTAGAAGTCCATGTCATTGATGTTCTGAGCGACGAAGTCGAGCTTGCCGCCTGCCTCGAGCTCGGCGATACCTTCGAGCATGCGATCCTTGGTGTAGGTCGCCTCCCAGTGCGAGGTAAAGACGTCGGAGCCAAGAATCTTCTGGGCGTCGATCATGCACTGCGCGTCAGTCCACAGGGACAGCGCGGCGCCCTGCCAGGTGTCGCCGCCATCGAGCAGGATGGCGCCAGGACGCTGGGCCTTCATGTGCTTGACCAGCGTAGTCAGGTGCGCGAAGCCGCCGACCTTGCCGTATTTCTCCGCGGCCTCGGTAAAGTCCAGGCAGGTAAAGGCATGTGATTCCGGTGTGTTCGGCTTCACGCCAAAGTGCTTGAGAAACTCCTCGCCCACAATGTGCGGCGAGTTGCCGGTCATGGAGCCGACGCCGAGATTCACGCTGGGCTCGCGGAAGTAGACCGGCTTGAGCTGGGAGTGGCAGTCGGTGTAGTGCAAGATGTGCACGTTGCCGAACTTCGGGATCTCGTACATGTTCGAGGAGGCGTTGTTTGCCTTGATCGAACTGGCGACCTTCTGGTGACCGGTGCCCGCCTGTGCCGTGCCCAGGCTGATTCCGCTGGCGCTGGCAACCGCCAGCATTTGCAGGAACTCTCGACGTGAAAGGTTCATTGATGACTCTCCGTTTTGGACGTTTCTTCAGTTGAGTGCTTGCCGCCGTTCCGGATGCCTTGCCGGCTGCCGGGCGCGCACGAGGATGGTCTCCCAACCGGAAACGGCATTCTAAACATATCGATCCGGCCAGAATACAAAAAAAACTTATGCCCTGCATGAACGCGGGCAGGGTAGTCGGTTGGGGACGGTCTGCACAAATGCGGAGCTTCCCGTGCCGGTTTCGGATGCCCTGCCACACAATGGCGCAAGTCATTGAATTGCGGAGCCCGGGCCGAGCATGTATCGGCCCGGGCGTATCTACATAAGCCTAAGGATGGCTTTGTGCAGGGTTTCCCAAAGTAAAGGCCGGTTTTCATGACCGGCCTTTGCTTTGGGCCCGTCCGGCGAGGCGGACGGGCATGCTGCAGTTCAGGACTGCATTACTTGCGCAGGTTCGGACCGTTGATCTCGATCCCGTTGTCGATGTAGCTCAGGAAGAACTCGAGGTTCTTGAATTCCGGGCTGTACTCGCCGTAACCGATGGCGCGGACGCTGCGCATGCAGCCGTTGAAGCGCTGGTGCAGGGTGAACAGACCGTCACCACGGCTGTAGCGAACCAGTGGCCAGTGTGCTGTCTTGCCCACGCCGTAGGACAGGGTCTCTGCACGCGCATTCTGTCCGGAGTGGTACTGGTGGCAGTCCGCGCAGGCCATGTTCAGCTGGCCGGTTTTGCGGTACCAGACCTCCTTGCCCTTGTTGAAGGCTTCGACCGCTGCCGGGTCGTCCGGCATGGCGACGTCGATGGTCATGCCGCGGGACTCGTTGGACAGGTAGGCGGATACGGCCTTCAGGTCCTTGGACTTGGCGTTCCAGGGTTCCTTGACACCGTTGGCCTCCTGGCAGCGGATCAGGTCTTCCTCAAGCACGCGTACCTCATCGGCTTCGGTGTCGAAGAACGGATACTTGGCGCGCAGGCCCTTGGCCGGACCCAGGCAGGATTCAAAGGTTTCGCCGTTCGGGAACTTGGTGGTGTTCCAGACTTCCTCGCCGCGCACGATGTGCTGCTCGTAGGCAGGGAACATCATTTGGTCTTCCCACTGGGCCTTGGCGTCCGGCAGCAGGGAGTAAACGCCCATGTTGTACTCGGATTTGTCGATTTGCGGGAAGCGGTCTTCAAAGTACTGGATGAAGATTTCGCGGAATTCGGCCGGATCGCTGGAATCCTTGACCTCGGAATGAGCTACGCCAGATGCGGCCATCACGCTCGCGGCCAGGGCGCCGAAGAGAATTTTTTTCATTACCGGTCTCCAGAAGTTCTGGTGAGTTCTATGTCAGGTTGGGCTCGGTGGCTTCAGAGCGTGTAGAGGTAATCGACCACCAGGTCAATTTGCTCTTCGGTCAGCACACCGTACTTGCCGAACCGCGGCATGATGGTATTGGGAGTCCGGTCCCAGATGTCATACACGACTTGGTAGAGCGCGTCACGGTCAGGGAAGCGCGCCTTCATGGCAATCAGGGGCGGCCCAATCGTGCCGGCCAGGTTGCCGCCTTCCATCGCGTGGCAGGCAAGGCAGTTGCCGAGGCTACGGTCCCAGGCGATTTCCTTGCCGAGCTCGGCACGGCTGGCGGACTCCTCGGCCATGACCGGCGTGCTGAGAGCGAGGCTGCCAAGCAGCGCCACCGCCGACGCGGTGGTCGCAGCGGCCTTGATGAATGTCGTCATACTTTCCTCCTAACATGGACGGTTTCGCCCGTTCTTGGGTGGGGCGTTCGTATCCGGCCCTTGCGGGCCAGCTTGGTATGCCGAACCCACTTTAAAGGGATTGTCACGGGAGACAATAAAAAAAAATTTATGTATTCCTGCCTGTGAAGTGATGATTTGCCGCCCCTGCAACCCGGTGATCCGGATGGATTGGCCTCCAATGCCACGGCACGGCAGCCATGATGCGGCCAGCGCCCGGGGTTCTGCTGCCCGGAGCCCGGCAGGTGAGCGAGGTGATAGTCAGTCGCTTTCATCCGGGCGAAGCTGTGATTCGATTTTCGTCATGGCCGCGTCAATCCGCTGCTGGGCTACGGGGTTTCCTGCGGTGTGGGCGTAGGCGGTGCGAAATTCCTGGTGGGCCTCGACCGGCCGGCCCAGGGCAAGGAAGTGTCTTGCCATGGATTCGTGCTGAAGTTGTCGGTCGCCGGCAGCCTCGGCGGCCCGCGCCCGGGCTAGGTGAAGCAGGGGGTCCTCCGGCCGGTCGCGCAGAGCCCGGCCCAGTGCCTTCAGGGCTTGCTGCGCTTCGCCCGCCTGTACAAGCCAGTCGCTTTGGATGACCAGCAAGGCGCCGTTTGTCGGATGAAGCTTGCGCAGTTCTTTCAGCCGTTCAAGTGCCTGTTCGGTCTGTCCTTGTTCATGCTCCAATCGGGCCAGGGGGATTTCGAACCAGAGGCTGCCCGGCTCTTGTTCGGCCAGTGCCTCCAGGATCGGGCGAGCCTGCTCGAATGAACGTGTCTCGACAAGGCGCAGTGCCTGGGTGTAGGCCCGGGCCATGTCGGACTGTTGGTGCACGACCGGCCGGTCCGTCAGCGCGGCTAGCCGGGCCTGCGCAAGCTGGAAGGCGAGACTGTCGCGCATCAGATGCTCGTCGCCCGGGAGGCTGTCGATCCGCGCCTGTGCGCCGGCAATTCGTGCGGTGGTCAGCGGGTGGGTGCGCAGGTAGTCCAGCTGGTTCATTGGATGATCGGCGATTTCCCGTCGGAGCATTTTCTGGAAAAAGCGGGTCATTCCGGTCGGGTCAATGCCTGCGCGATAAAGTGTCTGGATCGCAATCCGGTCGGCTTCGTTCTCGTGGGTGCGCGTAAAGTTGATCTGGCGCTGCGTTGCGCCGGCGATTCCGGCGGAGGCCATCGCGGCGGCGGCATCCGGGCTTGATGAGCCAACCAGGGCCGCACCGATGAGGCCGGCCAGCGCCGTTAGGCTGTTCAGGCCCTGCTGGGAGAGCATGCGGGCAATGTGACGCTGGCCGCCGTGGGCGATCTCGTGGGCCATCACGCCTGCTAGCTCCGCCTCGTCTTCGGCCAGCAGAATGAGGCCCGTGTTGATGCCGATGTAGCCGCCGGGCACGGCGAAAGCATTGATGCTCGGGTCGTTGATGATCTCGAAGTGAAAGTCAAAGCGCGTGATGCCGGTTGCGCCAACGAGGCGTGCGCCCAGATCCCGCAGGTAGCCGGCCACCAGCGGGTCGTCGATCACGCCGGCCTGACCGCGAATCTGAGCGAAGATTTCCTGTCCGAGCTCGGCTTCGTCGCGTACTGACAGGGTGCGATCAACGGAATCGCCCATGTCGGGCAGGTCGAAGGCGCTGGCCGACCAGGCGAGCGAGAGGCCCAGCAGGCCGAAGACGAGCCGGTTGACGTGGCGCTTCATCGGGTTTTTTCCCATGTTTGCTGGCATGATAATGGCATCTTCCCGCCCGGTTCGCATCCCGGGCATTTTCCTGCATTGCCGCTGGCGGCATGCTGCAAGATCTGGATCAGAACCTGACGGATGAATGGAATGAACGATATTGACGTGGAAACTCTGGTTGATCTACTCGACTCGGGGGCAGAGGAGGTCACGATTATCGATGTGCGTGGCGGGGGCGAGACCGCCCAGGGCGTAATCAGTGGCGCGCGTCTGCTCCCCCTTCACTTGATTCCCATGCACGTGGACCAGTTCCGCGGCCCGGGGCGCAAGGTGCTCTACTGCCACAGCGGAGCGCGATCCGCCCAGGCATGCCACTTTCTCTCGCGCCAGGGCATCGATGGGTTGTACAACCTTGAAGGGGGCATCATGGCCTGGGCCATGGCCGGCCAGCGCCTGGTGCCGGCCGATTCCGGGGCCTCGCTGCTGTGAGTGCTTCGCGTCAGGACTGCCGCCATCTGGATGCCCGGGGGCTTTCCTGCCCCATGCCGCTGCTCAAGGCGCGAGCGCTGCTGGCCGGCATGGTATCGGGTGACTGCCTGGAAATCGTGGCGACCGACCCGGACGCCGAGGCGGACTTGAGAGCCTATTGTGACCAGGCAGGTCACCAGCTTGTCGAGGCGCGCGTTGCGTCGGGCGAGACGGTCGTGATCCTGGAAAAGGGTTGATTCTTCCTGAGCGGCAGGCGCCCAGTGGCGTTCACCCTCGGTATAACATGTGTATCCGCTGCGTTTTCACGTTATAATCTCCGGTTCCCCTTTTTGAACTGTTGTCCGGCGATGCGGACGACATGGCCGCGCGATACCCGCGGTATTGGGGCAAAACTCTGCGGGGTTCATCAGGACCAACGGCGTATGGCCAGCGATTGACGCTGGCTGTGCGATCCCTGCTTCGTGCGGTGATTCGCCCGGGGTTGCTGTTGTGCCTTGCATGTTCTGGCCGGTTGTCGGCCCGTCGACCGCTGCAGCGCCGATCCGGGGAGTCCGGCGGAGCGAGCGAGTCGATCTGAATTTGTCTAACTGATTGGAGAGTCCTTCCAGTGGAATTGTCCGGTGGCGAGATCCTTGTCCAGTGCCTGAAGGAAGAGGGGGTCGATATCCTCTTCGGCTACCCCGGGGGCGCGGTGCTGCATATTTACGATGCGCTTTACCAGCAGGACGAGGTGAAGCACGTGCTGGTGCGTCACGAGCAGGGCGCGGTGCACATGGCGGACGGCTATGCCCGTGCCACGGGGCGCCCGGGTGTGGTGCTGGTCACCTCCGGCCCCGGTGCAACCAATGCCGTGACCGGCATTGCGACCGCCCATATGGACTCGGTCCCGATGGTGGTGTTTACCGGTCAGGTGGCGACACACATGATCGGCAACGACGCCTTCCAGGAGGTCGACAGCGTGGGGATTACACGCCCCTGCGTGAAGCACAACTTCCTGGTCAAGGACGTCCGTGATCTGGCGGATACTATCAAGAAGGCGTTTTACATCGCCACCAGCGGTCGCCCGGGGCCCGTACTGGTCGATATTCCCAAGGATGTCACCGATCCGAAGGTGAAGATTCCCTTCAGCTACCCTGATTCGGTCCGGATGCGCTCCTACAATCCGACGGTCAAGGGTCATGTCGGGCAGGTCAAGAAGGCAGTTGACATGATCCTCGGGGCCAAGCGCCCCATGATCTACACCGGTGGCGGCGTGATTCTGGGCAAGGCCTCGGAGCAGCTGACACAATTTGCGCGCAAGCTTGGTTATCCGGTGACCAACACCCTGATGGGACTGGGTGCGTTTCCGGCCACCGACGGACAGTTCGTGGGCATGCTGGGCATGCATGGGACCTACGAGGCCAATATGGGCATGCACCACTGTGACGTGCTCATTGCCATCGGCGCCCGCTTCGATGACCGCGTGACCGGCAATCTGGCCAAGTTCTGTCCCACGGCCAGGATCGTGCACGTGGACGTGGACCCGGCGTCGATTTCCAAGAACGTGACCGTCGATGTGCCCATCGTTGGCGAAGTCGGGGACGTGCTCGAGGAAATGATGCGCATCATGGAGCACGAAGGCGATCGTCGAGACCGCGAGGCGCTCGAGGCCTGGTGGGCGCAGATCGAGCAGTGGCGCACAATGCAGTGCCTGAAGTACCAGTGGTCCGACGAGGTGATCAAGCCGCAGTACGTGGTTGAAAAGCTCTGGGAAATCACCGGCGGGGATGCCTTCGTCACTTCCGACGTCGGCCAGCACCAGATGTGGGCGGCCCAGTACTACAAGTTCGACAAGCCAAACCGCTGGATCAATTCGGGCGGGCTGGGCACGATGGGCTTCGGCCTGCCGGCGGCGCTCGGGATCAAGGCGGCGCTGCCTGACGAGGAAGTCGTCTGCGTGACCGGGGAAGGCAGCATCCAGATGTGCATGCAAGAGCTTTCCACCGCCTTGCAGTACTACCTGCCCGTCAAGGTGGTGAGCCTGAACAACCGCTACCTGGGAATGGTTCGCCAGTGGCAGGAATTCTTTTACCAGGGGCGCTATGCCATGAGTTACATGGAAGCTCTGCCGGATTTCGTCAAGCTGGCGGAAGCCTATGGCCATGTCGGCATGCGGATCGAGAAGCCCGCTGATGTCGAAGGCGCGCTCAAGGAAGCCTTCGCGCTCAAGGACCGACTTGTGTTCATGGATTTCCAGACCGATCCGGCGGAAAATGTCTACCCCATGGTGCCGCAGGGTGCCGGGCTCAACGAGATGATTCTGGTGTAAATGATGCGGCATATCATTTCGATCCTGATGGAAAACGAATCCGGGGCGCTGTCCCGGGTGGCGGGCCTGTTTTCGGCGCGCGGCTACAATATCGAGTCGCTGTCGGTCGCCCCGACCAACGACGGCACCCTGTCCCGCCTCACGCTGGTGACACGGGGGGATGACCAGATCATCGAGCAGATCGTCAAGCAGCTGAACAAGCTGGTTGATGTGGTCAAGGTGCAGGACATGGTCGAGTCGCCCCACATCGAACGCGAGTTGATGCTGATCAAGGTGCAGGCGGTCGGTCCCGGGCGTGACGAGGTTTATCGGCTGGCGGAGATTTTCCGCGGGCAGGTGATCGACGTGACGGACGGCTCCTATACGGTGCAGATGACCGGCCCCGGCCACAAGCTGGATGCCTTCATCGAGGCGCTGGGCGCCATACCGGTCATCGAGGTGGTGCGTTCCGGGGCATTGGGGATCAGCCGTGGTGCCCGCGGCATGAGCCTTTAAGGAGGGTCTGCACGAATGCAGACCCTTCCGTGCAGGGCATGGACGCCCTGCCGCACAATGGCTTGCACCATTGTGCGTTGGGGCAGCCGACGACACATTTTTTCGACTTTCCAGAATCGCTGAGGAGAACTTCATGCAGGTTTATTACGACAAGGACTGCGACCTTTCCATCATCCGCGGGATGAAGGTGGCAATCATCGGTTACGGCTCTCAGGGTCATGCACACGCGCTGAACCTCAAGGATTCCGGCGTGGAGGTCGTTGTCGGCCTGCGTGCGGGCTCCGGCTCGGCCAAAAAGGCCGAGGCGGAAGGCCTGACCGTGATGAGTGTGGCCGATGCGGCCAAGGCGGCCGACCTGGTGATGATCCTGGCGCCCGACGAGAACCAGGCGGATATCTACAATGCTGATATCGCCCCGAACCTGAAGCAGGGCGGCACGCTTGCCTTCGCGCACGGTTTCAACATCCTGTACAACCAGATCGTGCCGCGTGCGGATCTGGACGTCATCATGATCGCGCCCAAGGCGCCGGGACACACCGTGCGTTCCGAGTTCGTCAAGGGTGGCGGGATTCCGGACCTGATCGCGATTCATCAGGATGCCACCGGCAAGGCCAAGCAGACGGCGCTGTCCTACGCGTCCGGCGTGGGTGGTGGTCGAACCGGTATCATCGAAACCACCTTCAAGGACGAGACGGAAACCGACCTGTTCGGTGAGCAGGCCGTGCTCTGCGGTGGGGCTGTTGAGCTGGTGAAGATGGGCTTCGAAACCCTGACCGAGGCGGGCTACCCGGCCGAGATGGCTTACTTTGAATGCCTGCACGAGCTCAAGCTGATCGTTGACCTGATGTACGAGGGCGGCATTGCCAACATGAACTACTCCATCTCCAACAATGCGGAGTACGGCGAGTACGTCACGGGCCCCGAGGTGATCAACGAGCAGTCTCGCGAGGCGATGCGCAACGCACTCAAGCGTATCCAGAACGGTGACTATGCCAAGATGTTCATCCAGGAAGGGCGGACCAACTACCCCTCCATGACCGCGCGGCGCCGCCAGAATGCAGAGCACCCCATCGAGGTGGTGGGCGAACAGCTGCGCAGCATGATGCCCTGGATTCAGGCCAACAAGATCATCGACAAGTCGCGCAACTGAGCGACGCAAGCCATACTTCAGGGCCGCCAAGTGCGGCCCTGTTGCTGTTCGGGGCATATGTCGGGAAGCCCCCGGCGCCCCTGCGTGACCGTGCGAAGCCAGGGGGTGCTTCGTGCCGAGCGTTCACCCGAAAAACCAGAGCGAGCAAGGGCGCCCCATGAGCAAGCGCGTGCCATCCGATGCGGAAGGTCGGCCTCAGCGAAAAGCCATCTACCTGCTGCCGAACCTCTTTACCACCGCGGCGTTGTTCGCCGGGTTTTTTGCCATTGTCTCGGCAATCCGGGATGACTTCGTGGCTGCGGCCATCGCCGTCTTTGTTGCCATGGTTCTGGACGGGCTGGATGGACGAGTGGCCAGGCTGACGCACACCCAAAGCGCGTTCGGGGTGGAGTACGACAGCCTGGCTGACATTGTGTCCTTCGGCGTTGCACCGGCCCTTGTCATCTTTCTCTGGGCACTGGAGGCAATCGACGGGCGCTGGGGCGCGCTGGGTGCTTTCGTGTACCTGCTCAGTGCGGCGATCCGTCTGGCGCGTTTCAATGTCCAGGTGGAAACGGCGGACAAGCGGTTTTTCACGGGGCTGGCCAGCCCGGCGGCCGCGGCCATGCTGATGGGGATGGTGTGGGTGCTGGAAAGTCGGGCGATTGATCCGGCACCCTGGGTCGGCTGGATCTGGGTGTTGACGGTGACCACGGGGCTGCTGATGGTCTCAAGTTTCCCCTATTACAGCTTCAAGGCAGTCAGTCCGCGTTTGAAGCTGTCATTCTTCAGCATTCCCCTGGCCGTGGTGCTGTTCGTTCTGGCCATGCGGGATCTGGCGCTGACTCTTTGGCTGCTCTTTCTTGCGTACGGACTGTCTGCACCGCTGTGGGTGCTCTGGCGGCGCACGGTGCGACTGGTGGTGCGTCCGGGGGGCTGACTTGGGAATCTATGCACAAATACAGACCTTCCCGTGCTGGTCTCGGATGCCCTGCCGCACAATGGCGCAAGCCATTGAATTGCGGAGCCCGGGCCGAGC
>JBNGDJ010000081.1:0-11625 GCA_049974825.1 Halothiobacillaceae bacterium
TCAGGCCCAGGGCGGATCATCCGTCTGACGGGCTTCGGCCAGCCCCGGGGCAGGCGCCTCGCCGTCCAGTGCCTGCATCAGATCGTCCATCAGTATCCGCAACTCGCCCACCATCAGGGCGAAGGTCGAATCCGCCTGTGCCAGCTCGTCGTCCTCGTCGGGCAGCTGTTCGACCACCGCATCAAGAAATTTCAGCCGCCCGATCGTCAGGTCTGACTTGAGCACGAAGGACAGGCGATCGCGCCAGATCAGTTCCATCTGGTCGACCTCCTTGCCGGATTCGGCCAGCGCGAGAATCTGCGGGTCGGAAAGATCGTGTCGATTGACGGTAACCGTTCCACCTTCCATCGGATCGACCAGCCGGCAGGCACCACCGAGCTCGAAATGATCCGGTGGGCTGTCCACCAGCCAGTGAGTCATCCGGGCATCGGGCGGCGCCTGGGTTTTCGGCGTCGTGACCGGCAAACTGCCGAGCGCCTCGCGCAGCTGGCCGGTCAAAAGCTCGGCTCGCTTGAAGCTGGCGCTGTCAACCCACAGCCAGCCGGACACCGGGTCAATGCAGGCAGTGATGCGCTGCCGGCGCGGAAAGGCCTGGGGCAGCAACTCGATCAGCATCGAGTCCTTCATCTCGCGTTTTTCGCGGCTGCCCACTTCCCGCCGCTCCCTTGCGGCGATTTCGGCAGCCCGCTCCTCGACGCGCTCGCGGACCACCGACGCCGGCACACTGCGCGTCTCCTGCATGAGTGCGATCCGCAACGCGCCGGTGGCCTCGTGCACCAGGAGTTCGCCCAGCGCCGGAACCCAGCCCAGAGACTCGGGCTGCGCGGGCAGGGTCGGTGCGAAAGGGGCTTTCTCAAGCGCCTCGGTCAACGCGCCGGTTTCAAGGCGCTCGGCATCAAGTTGTGCCATGTCGATGCGGTAGGGAACGAGATTTCGAAAGAACATGTCGGATCCGTGTGGTTTCGAAGAGCAAGGGATTCTAGCCCGCATTTCTCACAAGGGAAGGTCTGCACGAATGCAGACCTTCCCGTGCCGGTCTCGGATGTCCTGCCGCACAACGGCCCAAGCCATTGAATTGCGGAGCCCGAGCCGAGAATGTATCGGCCCGGGCGTGTCTGAACGCGGGCAAAGCCTGCTGACGCGTTAGAGCTGGCGCAAGCCCACAAAGCCAAGGAGGGATTTGTGCAAAGTTTCCCAAGGGCACGTAGCGAGGCCGTCGAAACGCCGATGTAGCGGGTCGCAGGGACCGAGGGGCGGCGAAGGCGCAGTCGCACTACGTCGGGCCGATCCGCAGGGAGTACGACCTGCCACGGCGAGCGTATCGGCGGTCGCGGTAGCGACATTGTGAGAAATGCGGGCGAGCAGGATGTCGCGCCGCGGCACGCCTCAAGCGCCCGGCACACGCGCCGCGCGCCCGCACGCGCAAACGGGCCTTTCTTCGATATACTGACGCAACGATCAACCGGAGTCTGCAATGAAAGCCGATACCCCCGTCGTGGTGCGCCTAAGCGACTATCGCGTGCCGGATTACCTGCTCGACTCGGTGGAGTTGACCTTTGTACTTGAACCGCATGCCACGCGTGTGACGGCCGTACAGTCATTGCGCCGCAACGGGGACCACGACCGTCCGCTGGTTCTGGACGGGCGGGATCTGGTGACCGAGTCCGTTTCACTGAACGGCGAAACGTTCGCCCAGGACCGCTACCACATCGACGAACATCAACTGACCATCGAGCAGGTTCCGGCGCAGTTTACCCTGACGGTCGAGACCATCATTGACCCGGGCAGCAACACGGCCCTGGAAGGGCTGTATCTTTCTTCCGGCAATTTCTGCACGCAGTGCGAGCCGGAAGGTTTTCGCCGAATCACCTGGTTTCTCGATCGGCCGGATGTCCTCGCGCCCTACACGGTGCACATTGAGGCGGACCGGGAAACTTGTCCTGTTCTGCTTTCGAACGGCAATCCGGCCGGGCAGGAAGAGTTGCCGAACGGACGCCACCGGGCCACCTGGGTGGACCCGCATCCCAAGCCCTCCTACCTTTTTGCACTGGTCGCCGGTGACCTGGCCTGCATCTCGGACGAGCACGTCACGCCCTCTGGGCGCCGGGTGGCACTGAACATCCATGTCCAGCACCACAATATTGATCAGTGCGACCATGCGATGGTGTCGCTGAAAAAGGCGATGAAGTGGGACGAAGAAGCCTACGGCCGCGAGTACGACCTGGAGGTGTTCAATATCGTCGCCGTTGACGATTTCAACATGGGGGCGATGGAAAACAAGGGTCTGAACATCTTCAATTCCCGCTACGTGCTGGCCCGCCCGGAAACGGCAACCGATGCGGACTACGACGGCATCGAGAGCGTCGTGGCGCACGAGTACTTCCACAACTGGTCCGGCAACCGGGTCACCTGCCGGGACTGGTTCCAGCTCTCGCTCAAGGAGGGCTTCACGGTCTTTCGCGACCAGGAGTTTTCTGCGGACATGGGCTCGCGGGCCGTTCGGCGAATTCAGGACGTCAACCTGCTCAAGCAGTTCCAGTTCGCCGAGGATGCTGGCCCGCAGGCACATCCGGTGCAGCCGCAGACCTATCAGCAGATCAACAACTTCTACACGGCGACCGTTTACAACAAGGGTGCCGAAGTGGTCCGGATGCTGCGCAACCTGCTCGGCTGGGAAACCTTCCGGGCCGGCTGTGACCGCTATTTTGAACAGTACGATGGCCAGGCGGTCACCATCGAGGAATTCGTGTCGGCCATGGAGTCGGTCTCCGGCCGCGATCTGGGCCAGTTCCGCCGCTGGTATGCCCAGGCCGGCACGCCGCGGGTACAAGTCACCGACCAGCATGACCCCGAGCGCCAGCAGTATCGACTGGTACTGACCCAGTCCTGCCCGGCCACCCCGGGGCAACCGGAAAAGGCGCCCTTCCAGATTCCGATTGCGGTGGCCCTCTTCAGTCAGGACGGCCAGCCCTTGATCGAAGAGCAGGTGATCGACCTGGTCGAGACACGGCAGGAACTGGTATTTGACAATATGCCCACCGCCCCGGTGCCCTCGCTCAATCGCGGCTTTACCGCCCCGATCAAGCTGGCATACGACTACGAGGACGTCGCGCTCGCCCGACTGGCCGAGCATGACACGGACCTGTTCAATCGCTGGGATGCCATGCAGCAGCTGATGCTGCGGGTGGTGATGCGTCGGGTCGAGGCGCTGACTGACGATCAGTGCGACACACCCGGCACGCTTTCGCTCGACCCGGTCCTTTCCGGCGCCTTCGGCGCCTTGCTGCACGGCGCGGACACGGACCCGATGTTCACCGCCGAGGCACTCACCCTCCCCAGTGAAGGCTACCTCGCCGAACAATACCCCGGCCCGGTGCCGGTCGAGGCGATCCACCAGGCCCGCGAGGAACTGCGCCGGGCGCTGGCCGAGGAGTGGGAGGCCGCACTGGGACTCGTCTACCGGAACCAGGCAGTTACCGGCCCCTTCCAACCCGGCGGACGCGACGCCGGCTGCCGGCGCGTTCAGCGAATCGCGCTGAGCTACCTGACCAGCCTGTCACGCCCGGCCTGGTTCCAGACGGCCTGGGAGCAGTTCGAACGCGCCGACAACATGACCGACAGCCTGAACGCGCTCGCCGTACTCGCCCACGCGGACTGCCCGCAACGTGAAACGGCCCTGGAGCAGTTTGGCGAGCGTTGGCACGACGACCCGCTGGTGATGGACAAGTGGTTCAGCCTGCAGGCGACCAGTCCACTGCCGGGCACCCTGGACCACGTGGAGGCGCTGCGCAATCATCCGGCCTTCTCCATCCGCAACCCGAACAAGGTGCGGGCCCTGATCGGGGCGTTCGCCCGGGGCAACCCCCTGCACTTTCACGCGGCCGACGGGTCGGGCTATGCCTGGGTGGCCGAACGGATCATCGAACTCGATGCACTCAACCCGCAGGTGGCGGCACGCATGGCCGGCGCGTTCAACCGCTGGAAGCACTATGGCAGCAGCCGTCGTGCGATGATGCAGGCGCAGCTTGAGCGCATTATTGATCGGACCGAGTGCTCCCCGGATGTCGCCGAGATCGTCGGCAAGGCACTCAAGGGATGAGCGATGCAGCCGACAAGCCGTTGCCCGGCAGGGAGCAAGCCGGCCGGTTTCGGAGCGTCGGGACCGCTTGGGAAGGTCGGCAAAAATGCAGACCTTCCCGCGCAGGGCATGGATGCCCCAGTCGGGCATCCCTGTCTTCGTGCAGCGATTCCACAATGCAAGGACATATAGTGACTAGACCATGCTGATCATCGTAGGTTGGGTAATCGTACTGGGCGTGATTTTCGGGGGCTACATCGCCTCCGGGGGCAACATGGGGGCCCTGCTCCATCCGCTCAAGTTGATCATGATCGTGGGTGCCGCGGTCGGGGCCATGGTTGCCAGCGCTTCGAGCAATGCACTGAAAGCGGTACTTCGCGACGTCCCCGGCGTATTCAAGGGCAGCAAGTACACCAAGGCGCTCTACCTCGACCTGCTCTGTCTGCTGTTCGACATTCTCACCAAGGTCCGCAAGGAGGGCCTGATGTCCGTCGAGGAGGACATCGAGGAACCCAAGGACAGCCCGCTGTTTTCCAAGTATCCGAAGGTGCTGGCCGACCATCACCTGACGGAATTCATCGTGGACTACCTGCGGATGATGGTCTCCGGCAACATGAATTCGCTGGAGATGGAAAATCTGATGGACATTGAAATCGAGACCCACCACAAGGAAGCGGCCATCCCGATCGGTCTGATGAACAAGTTGGGCGATTCCATGCCCGCCTTCGGGATCGTGGCGGCGGTCATGGGCGTGGTGATCACCATGGGTTCGCTGCACCTGCCGCCGGCAGAGCTTGGGCCAATGATCGGCGCGGCGCTGGTCGGTGCCTTCGTGGGCATTCTCTTCGGCTACGGCATCATCTCTCCGATTGCCAGCTCCATGGAAATCAAGGTCGAGGAGGCCTCCAAGTCACTGGAGTGCGTCAAGGTCTCGCTGCTGGCCAGCCTGAACGGCTACCCGCCGCCGGTGGCCATCGAGTTCGGGCGCAAGGTGCTGTTCTCGCCGGAACGCCCGGGCTTCCAGGAGCTCGAGGAAACCATCAAGGAACGCAAGTAAGGCGGGGAGCGGGTACACGTCATGGCCGAATCGGGTGATCAGGGCCGACCGATCGTCATCAAGAAGATCAAGAAAGGCGGGCACGGCCATCATGGCGGTGCCTGGAAGATCGCCTATGCCGACTTCGTGACCGCGATGATGGCCTTCTTCCTGCTCATGTGGCTGCTCGGCTCCATGGGCGAGCAGGAGCGCCGCGGGATTTCAGAATACTTCCAGAACCCGGTCAAGGTCACGCTTGAGGGGGGTGAAAGCGTCGGCATGTCCGAAAGCCTGATTGACGGGGGCGGTGAAGACCTGACCCGGGAGGAAGGCCAGGTTATCAAGCAGGACCTGGTGGACATGGATCAGAAAACCGCCGAAGAACTGGTCGCCGAAGAAGAACGCCGCCAGCTTGAGGAGCTCAAGGAGCAGCTCGAGTCCCTGGTTGAAATCACCCCGGAACTGAAAGCGCACGAGAACCAGATCAAGCTGGAAATCACCGAGGAAGGCCTGAAGATCGACATTATCGACGAGGGCGACCGGCCAATGTTCGAGTCGGGCTCTTCCAATATGGAAAACTACGCGCGGGAGATCATCGAAAAGCTCGCTCCGGCCATCGACGGGCTGCCCAACCGCCTGACCGTGCTGGGCCACACCGATGCCCGCCCCTTTGCCAGTGGCCAGCGAACCAACTGGGAGCTTTCAACCGAGCGGGCCAACGCGGCCCGGCGCGCCCTGGTGGCCGGTGGCCTGGAGGAGGACAAGTTCCTGCGCATCTCCGGGCTGGCCGACTCCATGCCCCGAATCAAGGAAGACCCGGAGGACCCGCGCAACCGACGCATCTCCGTGCTGGTCATGAACAAGCAGGCCGAGCGCGCCGCGCTGACCGAGGGGCTTCCGGCCGTGGAAGCTGGCGCAGCCGGCATGCCGACAACCGAATCGATTACCCCGCCCGGTCAGCAGTAGGTCCATGCGCTTCCTGCTGGTGGCGCTGGCCGGGCTCGCAAGCGCGTTCGCTCTCGCCCTGCTGGCAGCCCAGGGATTGGCCCGCATCGCAGAGGTTACCCTGCCCGCCTGGACCTGGGCGATCATCATCGGAGTGACGGCTACCGTTCTGACGGCGCGCTGGCTGCCCCGCTGGTGGTGGCCCTGGCTTTTGCTGCTGCCCTCGGCAATCTTCTGGGGGCCGAACATCCCGCCCGCCTTTGCAGCCCTGGCGGTATTGGGGCTGGGCCTGCTGCAGTGGAATGCCTGGCAGGAGCGCGTGCCGCTCTATCATTCCGGCAGCCGAACCCATCGGGTTCTGGGGGATTGGCTCGAAACCCAGCCATTGCACTGTATCGTTGATCTCGGCTGTGGCTGGGGCGGGGCACTGCGCGCACTGGCGCGGCGGTTTCCCGATCGACAGTTCGTGGGGGTCGAATCCGCGCCACTCAACTGGCTGGTCGCCCGCTGGCGCTGCCGGGGCATGACCAATGTGCAGATCCGGCTCGGCAACTTCTGGCGCTACCCGCTGGCACCGCATGATCTGGCCATCTGTTTTCTGTCCACCGAGCCCATGACACGCCTTTGGCAAAAGGTCAGCCGCGAAATGCCGCCCGGCGCGGTGCTGGCAAGCATCGAATTCGAGGTGCCCGGCATCCACCCACAAGCCGTGCTGACCGAGTCGGACCGCCCCGTCCACATCTACCGCGTTGCACCGACCGCACATGAGTGAAACTGACACGCTCCATCCTGTCGGGCCCGCCGAGCTGGCCGCATGGCTGGCGGAAGAAGTCGCCGCCCGGCAGGCAGACCTGCACACCCCGCTGATGATCTGGGGGCCGCCGGGCATCGGAAAATCCGAGCTGGTCGCCTCCGCGGCCCAAACCCATGGCCTGCCACTGATCGACCTGCGCCTGTCCCAGCTGGAACCGTCCGATCTTCGGGGCATTCCATTTCGCTCCGGGGAGCGGGTCGCCTGGGCACCGCCGGCGACTCTACCCCATGAAGACGTTCATGGCCCTGAAGGCATTCTGTTTTTGGACGAACTGACCGCTGCCCTGCCCACCGTGGCAGCGGCCGCCTACCAGCTGGTGCTGGACCGTCGCCTTGGCGAATACACGCTTCCGGCAGGCTGGCTGATTGTCGCGGCCGGAAACCGCACCACCGACCGAGGTATCGCCTTTGGCATGCCTGCCCCGCTGGCCAACCGCTTCCAGCATGCGGCCCTTCAGGTGGACGTGAACCAGTGGCTTCGCTGGGCCGAGACGACCGGTATCGACGAGCGTATTCGCCGCTTTCTGGCGGCTGATCCGAAATGGCTGAGCACATTCGAAGCAACCGCGGACCAGGTCGCCTTCGCCAGTCCGCGCAGCTGGGTATTTGCCGACCGGGTGTTGAAGAAGTCCGCTACCGACACGCCCACCGAACGCCTTAAGGCCCGACTGGCCGGATGCGTTGGCCGTGACGCCGCGCAAGCCTTCCTTGAGACCCTGACCGAAGACTTTGAACAGATTCAGGCCGTCTGGTCGGACCCCACCCGGGCATCCGAGCTGAACATTCACCAGCAGTGGCGCCTGCGCGCGCAGCTGGTCTCCCGCGTGGAACAGAACCTGACCAGTCCCGAAGAGGCCCTGACCATCGCGACCGCCCTGCCGGACATCGCCGTGGCCCTTGCCGTAGTTCGGGCACTGCGCGAACAACTGGGGCCGTCGCTGTACGAATCGCCGGCCTTCGGCGTGTTTTGCGCCGAACGCGGGATGAGCCTGACGGACTCTTCCGAGTGACCGGACAAGCCTTGACCCGGCTTCGACACCGGCTGCTTGCCCGGTTTCCCGAAGGCTACGCGGCCCTGCCCGGCCGCTGGGAATGTCGAACCGAGCCGGATCGACTCCTGATTGGCCTGTTGTCCGACCGAGTCGTGTACGCGCCGGGCTTTTTCGATCTCCCGCAATCCCGCCAGCTCTATCTTCTCGCGCATCTGGCCGGTCATGGTCTTTTGGGGCAACAACCCTGGGCCAGCGCCCCCGCATCGGCGCGACAGGTCGCCGAGGACATGCAGGTAACCGCCCTGCTCGACTCGCTGGGCTGGGCGGCGCCAGCCGGCTGCCCTTCGGTCGATCATGTCCGCTGCGACCTGCCGACCGCGGTGCTGGCACGACGCCTGACAAATCAAGCGATTGCGGATTATCCGCCGCTTGACACGCATGGTCTTGCACAGGCCGACACGCCACCCGAACCCGCCGAAGGTGTCGCTCCGGGCGGACAGGATACCGACGAGGACGCATCGGACCAGCCGAGCGATGCGGAACAAGCGGCCGAAGGCGCGCTGTCGGAACAGACACCAGACGCGGATCAAAGACCCGCGGCCGGGCGAACGCATCCGGGCCGCGTCCAAGGTCAGCCCGAAAGCCCGGGGCAAGCTGGCCAGGTACCCTGGTGGAGCTGGCTGGCACGCTGGCTTCGCTTTCGCAGTCCGCGTGACTACCGCTTCGACCGCCCGGGGCGCCGGGAGGCTGCGCCATTTATCCTGCCCAGCCTGGGCGGGCGCGAGGCCTGGCTGATGGTCGCGGTGGATATCAGCGGGTCCATCCCGCCCGAGGTCGTCCAGCAGTTTCTGGAAGAAGTCGAACGTCTGCGCTGCCACGTCCCGGCCAGACTGCGCCTGCTGCTGGCGGACAATCACGTCCACCGGGACGAAGAACTGCCCATGGGCCGCATACTCACCCTGCCCCCCTTTCAGGGCGGTGGCGGCACCGACTTTCGGCCGGTGTTCGAGAAATTCGCGCAGGATCGCCGGCAAGAACTGCTGATCTACTTCACCGACCTGCGCGGAGATCTGCCGGCACGTCCGCCCGATCGCCCGGTACTCTGGCTGCGCGCGGGCAGTGACCTGAAGCCACCGTTCGGGCAGGTGATCGACTGGGCTTGAGCCGAAGCACCCCCCTACCGCACACGGATTCCTGGCGGGGAAATGGCTTCAACCATTCAATCGCCACACCGTCAATGAGTGCGCACACCCTCAGGCGGTCCCGCCTGAAGCGGCTCCGGATCGCCCATCCAGGGCAGGTCCACCGGCAAGTGCCAATTGGCCTTTTCAGCCTGGCCGACCAGCAGGTCAAGCACCTGGTGCAATTGGCGTGGCTCAAGCACCACCGCCACCAGTGCCTGATGCGCACTGGGATTGACCATGGCATCCGGCAGAGGCAATCCGTCGAGTGCAAGCACCAGCGACTCGTTCCGCCGCTGCGCCGAAACCCCTGTCGCGAGGTAAAGCGACGGGGTGGATTCCTCCTCGGTGCCCTGCCGCGCATCACCCGCCGCATCGTCCGCAGCGGACTCCCGGGAAGACGTATCCCGGGCAGCCGAACCCCCGGTCTCCACGGGATCAGTCATGGCCGCCCGGTGCTCCATTTCAAGCACATCGCGCCAGTAGGCATGGGGCGTCTGCTCCAGGCCGAGCATGTCCGGCAGAGACTTGAGCAACTGGCGCAGCACCAGCATCACCATGCGCCGGGTCAGCAAAATGGTGCGCTCTGCCCCGGCGGCCAGCGTGACCTTGAGTACCAAACGGTCCTCGTATGGGCTGAAGTGCAGGCGAAGCTGGCGACCCAGCGGGTAGTTCACGGAAGGCGATTCAGACATTCAAAGATCCTTGATCGTGTCCGGGAGCGCGCACGGCCGGCCCGGAATGGATTTGGGGCCTTGTGGCCGGGGCTGGCATCCAACCAGACGCAGGCCGGAGTCCACACCACCCTTTCACCCCGGCCCACTGGCAAGGGCGAGGTGAGAAATATGCCCCGACCGGGAATCTGAAGCATTCGTGCAGTGATTCCCTAACCGACCAGCCCCAACAGCAAAGAGACAATGGCAACCAGCCCAAGCACGAGACGGAGCTGATAGAACCAGAGCTCAATCCAGCCCCGCTGCCGGGCCGCCCGGTCAATCAGGAACATCAAGGCAAAACCAGCAGCCAGAATCCAGGCGGCAGCGACCGGCGGCATGACAAGCGCCGGCCAGGCCCACAGACTGGGCAACACGCTGATCCAGATCCAGCCGGCACTCTGCCGGGCCAGCGCAACCCCCCAGTAGATCCCACCAAGAAAGCTCAGAATCAAAGCGGCATACGCGTGCTGCACGAATATGGCCTCAGCCGCCCACTGCCCCTGCCACCACAGCAAAAGGAGCGGAGCCACAAAGGGAATCAGCCCCGCAAAGCCGGCCAGCCGGGCCTGAAAAACCAGCGACGGCTGCCGTGAGCCTTTGATTACCATGGCAACTCCTCACCATCAAACGACCAGAACCGACCGGTCTGCTCCGGCTCAAGCCCTTTGATCACCGTGAGCAGCAACGACGCGGTCTTTTCCGGCGGAAAAAGCTGACCCGGGGGCACTCTGGCCTGAAACGGACGAGAGAGGGCGGTGTCGGTCGTGCCAGGATGCAGCGCGGCAACCGTTGCCGACGGCAACTCGCGCCGCCATTCGACCGCCAGCGTGCGAAGCGCCATGTTGAGCGCGGCCTTGCTGGCCCGGTAACTGTACCAGCCACCCAGCGCATTTTCGCCGATCGATCCCAGTCGAGCAGAAATGGTCGCCAACACGCCCGCCCGCGCATGCCGCAAATGCTTGCGAAAATGCTTTGCCAGCAACAAAGTGGGTAACGCATTGATTGTCATCGAACGCAGGAAGTTGTCGCCGTCAACCTCCCGAGAATGCTTCTCCGGCCGGACACCATCACCATGCAACCAGCCGACCGCGTTGATCAGCCAGTCGAGCCGCTCGATCGACTCGGCCATCGCCCGGATCGAGTCCTCGTCCGTCACGTCGCAATGCCGCCAGATCACGCCGGGTATCGGCTCCGGCTCACGGTAATGCCAGGTCGCATAAACGGTATCGACCGACTCATCCGCGCAAAGCGCATCCACCAGCGCCCGGCCGATACCGCCCCGTCCACCCACAACCAAGACGTGGCGTCCCATTCACTCCCCCCGGGGCATTGCGCAGCCCGTCTTGCAACGGCGACGATAACGCCAGTCAGCAAACCGATCGTACAACCGCGAAAATAGCGGACGAACCAGTGCCGAGCCCAGCAAGCGACCCACCCAGCGATAGCGCGGCAAATGCCGCCAGATCACCAGAAAAGCATCCAGCCCCACGGCCCAGCGACCCGGTGATTCCAGCACATGCAGGCGCCTCATCGCTGATTCTCGATCCAACCCCGCAGCCGCCAGCGCGCTGTCGTCGCAGCTGGCGTCCACCCAGCGCATTGCCCCGCTGCCTGCCAGCTGGCGGTAGTGCCGAATTTCCCGCGCGCACAGTGAACAGGACCCGTCAAAGAACACCGTCGTCCCTGCAGATGCCTGATTTTGATCGCTCATCATCCTTCTCCCGCAGCATGAACCCTGCAACCATGGACTGCCAGAACAGGGAAAGGTGCCATCACGCCAACGCCTGGCTCAGGCCGGAACCCGCGCACAAAAAAACCCGACCAGCAAAGCTGTCGGGTTCTGGAAATCTTGGTAGGCGCGAGT
>JBNGDJ010000082.1:0-11528 GCA_049974825.1 Halothiobacillaceae bacterium
GATTTGTGGGCTTGCGCCATTGTGCGGCAGGGCATCCGTGCCCTGCACGGGAAGGCCTGCATTTGTGCAGAGATTCCCTAAAAGCGCAAAAAGGCCCCTCAGGCACTTGGCTGCGGGGCCTTTTTTTGCGTCCGGTTGACCCGGTTTTGCGTCGAGCCTGTCTGTTGGGCTCAGTTGTATCTGACGGCGTGTACGCGAAGCTTCTTGCGCAAGGTGGCCCTGTTGATGCCAAGGCACTGGGCAGCGCGGGACTGGTTGCCATCGCAGTGTTGCATCACCGTTTCGAGCAGGGGGCGTTCGACTTCCTGCATGACAAGTGCATAGAGATCGCAGGGATCATCCCCCTCAAGGCGCTCCATGTATCCCCTGATGGCTTGCTGTACGAGGTGGCTGAGGCTCATCTCGGAGAAAAGCGCATCGCTGACCTGCAATGATTCGTCGATACCGGGTGCTCGCGTCATTGGCTGGATGTTTTTGTTCATGGTGTTGATCAGGGCGGCGCCGGAACGAAGCGGTGTATCTCAACCCCGGGCATTGTTGTGACTCGGCCTGCCCGCTTGGGAAACTCTGCGCAAAGCCATCCTTGGCTTCGTGGGCTGGCGCCAGCTCAACGCGTCAGCAGGCTTTGCCCGCGTTCAGCAACGCCCGGGCCGAAACATGCTCGGCCCGGGCTCCGCGATTCAATGGCTTGCGCCATTGTGCGGCAGGGCATCCATGCCCCAACCGGGAATCTGAAGCATTCGTGCATAGATTCCCTTGGCGTCAGTCGGTGTCGATCGTGCCAACCCAGTCGAGCTGGGCAGTGGGTGATTCGAGAGTCTGAAAATGCCGCAGCCATTCGGACCCCAGACCCAGCTTCGAAGCATACCACCGGGCATGCTTGCGTGCCATGCACAGCCCGGTTCTGGCACCGTAATGGTCGTGAATATCTTCCACATGGTGACGAAAAATCGCGATCTGCTCGCTTCGGTTGGGCAGCTCGGGGGCGGGCAGATCGAAGAGTGACTGTCGAATGTGCGCGAACAGCCAGGGCTGCCCGAAGGCTGCGCGCCCGATCATGATGCCGGCGGCCCCGGTCTGTGCCAGAACCTGTCGGGCCTTCTCGGCGCTCTCGATGTCCCCGTTGGCCAGCACCGGCAGGCGCACGGCCTGCACGACCTGCGCAATTGTCTCGAACTCGGCTTCTCCCTCGTAGCGGTCTGCCCGCGTGCGGCCGTGGATGGAGAGCATTGCCACGCCACAGTCTTCAGCGATCCGGGCGATTTCGACGGCATTTTTCTGCTGAGGGGCGATTCCGGTGCGCATTTTCAGGGTCACCGGGGCAGGAACTGCCGAGACCACGGCCCGGAGCAGCAATCGCACCGTCTCCGGCTCGGCAAGCAGGGCCGAACCGGCCGCACGCCGGCAGACCTTCTTGGCCGGACAGCCGAAGTTCAGGTCAATGATCTGTGCCCCGTCATCCACGGCATGGCGGGCCGCATCGGCCAGCTGGGCGGGGTCATTGCCGAGCAACTGGACCGCGCGCGGCTCCGGCTCGTCCCTGGTCAGGCGGCGCTGGAGGCTCTTGCGGCTGTTGCGCATCTGCGGCTGGCTGCCCAGCATCTCGGAAACGACCAGACCGGCGCCGAATCGCCGGCAAAGTCTACGGAAGGGTGCATCACTCACGCCGGCCATTGGCGCCAGCGCCAGCGGTGGGTCGATGATGAGCCCTCCCGGCAGATGGAGGGCGCTCACCGGTACAGCACCCCCGGCAGCCAGGTGGCCAGACCCGTGAAGGTGGCCACGGCGAGAAGCACCACGCCCTGGATGACGATGAACGGAATCACGCCTTGATACAGCGCCGTGGTGGGGATCTCGGGGGGCGTGACGCCACGCAGGTAGAAGAGGGTGAAACCAAATGGCGGCGTCAGGAACGAGGTCTGCAGATTGATGGCGATCATGATGCCCAGCCAGATCGGATCCACGCCCATCATCAGCAGGATGGGCGCGACAATCGGCACTACCACGAAGGTGATCTCGATGAAATCGAGAATGAACCCGAGCAGGAAGATAATGGCCATGACGATCAGCAGCGCGGTCATGGTGCCGCCGGGCAGGCTGCTGAGCGCTTCGTGGACCACGTCGTCGCCACCATAGGCGCGAAACAGCAGCGAGAAGACCGACGCGCCGATGAAGATCAGGAACACCATCGAGGTCATGCGCACGGTCGTGGTTCCGGCGTCGCGCAGCACGGCAAGCGACAATCGCTTCTTGGCGGCGGCAATCAGGGCTGCGCCCACGGCACCCACGGCGGCCGCTTCCGTTGGGGTCGCGATGCCTCCCATGATCGAGCCGAGTACGGCCACGATCAGCCCGACCGGGGGCAGCAGGGAGGCAATGACCCGGGCCGTGTCCGGGCGATTGGCCAGCTCATCCTCGGACAGGGCCGGCATACGGGCGGGATGCCGCCAGGCCGCATACAGCAGGTACAGCAGATACAGGCTCACGAGCAGCAGGCCGGGGATCAGCGCGCCCATGAACAGGTCACTGACCGATACCGTGTCCGGCGCAAAAATGCCCTGCGCCAGCTGGGCCTGAGCATAGGCCGAGGATATCTGGTCGCCCAGAAGGACCAGAATGATGGAGGGTGGAATGATCTGCCCCAGCGTCCCCGAGGCGCAGATCGTCCCACAGGCAATGCGCGGGTCGTAACCGCGGCGGAGCATGACCGGCAAGGCAATCAACCCGAGTGTGACGACGGTGGCCCCGACGATGCCCGTCGACGCGGCCAGGATCGCGCCCACCAGCAGGACGGAAATCCCGAGTCCGCCGGGCCGGTACCCGAACAGGGCGGTCATGTTTTCAAGCAGGTCGTCGGCAACCTTGGCTCGTTCCAGCAGCACCCCCATCAGGATGAACAGAGGCACGGCCACCAGAGTCGGGTTGCTCATGATCCCGAAGATTCGGTTCGGGATGGCGCTGAGCAGTTGCGCATCAATGAGGCCCAGTGCCAGGCCAAGACCGGCGAACAGGACCGAGACCCCCGCCAGGGTCAACGCGACCGGGTAGCCGGCCAGCAGCGCGGCAAAGACTGCCAGAACCAGCAGAAAGGCGAGCACCTCGTTCACGGGCCTTCCTCCGCACCGTGTGTCGGACGGCCGGGGTCCGTCGTTTCAGGGTGACGCAGGCTGCGCCAGGCGCGCAGCAGTTCGGCCAGTCCCTGAAGCATCAGCAGGATCGGCATGACGATCAGCAGGGTCTTGAGCAGATAGAGGTAGGGAATGCCCCCGGGATCGCGGGAGCCTTCGCGAATGGCCCAGGCGGATTCGACATAGGGCAGGTTCATTAACAGCAGGAAAATGGCCACCGGCCAAAGCAGCAGGACGGTCCCGATGATCTCGATCCATGCCCGGGTCCTTGGGCTTCGGTTGCGCTGGATCACGTCGACCCGCACGTGTCCGCCGTGGCGCAGGGTGTAGGCAATGCCCAGCATGAACACCATGCCATGCATATACAGCACGGACTCCGACAGCCAGGGAAAGCTCTCTGAAAAGGCGTAGCGCAGCAAGACCACGGCGAGCATGGCCAGCGCCATGACAAGGACCAGCATACCGGTTGCCCGGCCGATCCATTCGTTGATCCCGTCAATCAGCGTGATCGTGCGATCCATCCTGTTTCCATTTCCTAGCGCAGGCAAACGTTGAGGCATCAGGGCCCTTGAAATTGACTTATGACGCCCCCGGGATCAGGCCGCCGCGGGCAGGGTGGGCAGCGTCCCCGCTGACTCGGCTTGCCGCCGGGCAGCCAGGACCCGGCGAAATTCGTCCGGGTCCTTGATGAAGGTCATCTCGCCGTCGCGCGGGTCCAGCTTGTCCTTCAGGCGTGACAGCCAGAAACGCAGAGCCGCGCCACGCAGCATCGCCGGCCAGGACTCGGACTCGGCTGCGGTCAGTGGCCGGATTTTGGCATAGGCCGCGAGCAGGGCTTCGGTGCGCCGCGTCTCCAGGCTGCCATCGGGCCGGGAGCACCAGTCGTTGACTGTCACGGCCAAGTCGTAGGCCCAGGCATCGTTGCAGGCGTAGTACAAATCAATGATGCCGGTGAGTTCATCGCCGTCGAACAGGGCATTGTCCCGAAACAGATCGGCGTGGATCACGCCCCGGGGCAAGTCGTCGGCCCGGTGGCCGCGCTGGTAGGCCAGCTCGGACTCCAGCAACTCCCGGTCCGCCTCGTCCAGCCGCGGCATCAGTTGGCCTGCGGTCTTGAACCACCAAGCCGGGCCGCGATCCGGGGCGCGGTGACTGGGATAGTCGGCCCCCGCCAGGTGCAGGTGGGCCAGGGCGGCACCCACAGCCGCGCAATGCGCCGGTTCGGGATCGTCCACCGAGCGGCCCGACAGCCTCTGGACCAGTGCCGCAGGCTTTTCATTGAGTACGCGCAGGTAGTTGCCTTCCCGGTCGGCCAGTGGATGCGCGGTGGGTACGCCCTTTTCCGCCAGGTGCGCCATCAGTCCAAGAAAATAACGCAGTTCCTCGGGTTCGTGATGCTCAAACAGGGTGAGCACCATGCGCCGGTCTCCGGTGTCGACAAAGAAGTTGGTGTTTTCGATGCCCGCGGCAATCCCTTCGAAACCCTTCAGGGGGCCGGTCGAATAGTGGCTCAGAAAGTCGGTGAGTTCCCGTTCGCTCACGGGCGTGAATACGGACATGCGGCAATTACCAGCGGAACAGCACCCATCGGGGCAGGTTGACGGGGTCGTAGGGGCCTTCGTGGCGCTGGGTGGGGTCCCCGTCACCATCGTGGTCGACGATGTGGTAAGGCGGCGCGTTGTCCGGATGCACTTCGATCATGTAGGTCTGGCCATTGCGCCGGAATTCGCGCACACGCCCCTCGTCGGTGCGACGGATAACGACCTCGGCCCCTTCCATGTCGACCAGGTCGTCGTAATGGTCTTCTTCCGGCAGCGGGGGAATCGGCGCCTGTTCCCGCGGCTCGGCAAGCACCGGTGCGGAGGCCATTGGCAGGGCCAGCAGGACCGCCGCCAGAATTTGAACGCGCAGCGTTTGCATGATCACAGCTCCTGGAGTTTGCGCTGCTCTTCCGCCGAGGGCGTAAGGGCGCGATTCTGGTAGAAGGCAAAGATTGCATCGACCACTGCCCGCGAATCGTCGAGCAGCGTCATGAGCTTCAAGTCGTCGGCGTTGATTGTCCCGAACGGCACCATGGTATCGCGGAACCAGTCCAGCAGACCCTGCCAGAAGGCCGTGCCGACCAGAATGACCGGGATCCGCCGGGTTTTCGCTGTCTGGATCAGCGTCAGGATCTCCGCCAGCTCGTCCAGGGTGCCGAAGCCCCCGGGCATGACCACGTAGGCTGAGGCATGTTTGACGAACATGACCTTGCGCGCGAAGAAGTGTTTGAAATTCAGGGATATATCCTGGTAGGCGTTGCCCGCCTGCTCGCGCGGGAGGGTGATGTTCAGCCCAATGCTGGGCGAAGATCCTTCCTTGGCTCCCTTGTTGGCCGCCTCCATGACCCCGGGGCCACCCCCGGAGACCACCGCGAAACCGCCATCCGAGAGCATGCGGGCGATCTCGACCGTCTGCTGGTAGTAGGGGTCAGGGGGCTTGAAGCGGGCCGAGCCAAAAATGCTGACCGAAGGCTCGATGCTGGCCAGGGTCTCGAAGCCTTCGACGAACTCCGCCATGATCTGGAAAATCTTCCAGGACTCGTGGCTCAGCGCTTCCTTCTCGTCGAGTCGGGGCTGGAGGTTGGGGGGCATGGGTCGGTTCTTCCGCCTGGTATTGCTTGGGAAATCCTGCGCAAAGCCATCCCTGGGCTTTATGGGCTTGCGCCAGCCAAAAAAAACGCTTCAGCTGGCGGAACCCGAATTCATCAGTGCCCGGGCCGATAACTGCCCGGTTCGGGCTCGGCAATTCAATGGTTTAAGCCATTGTGAGACAGGGCACCCGAGACCGGCACGGGAAGGGCTGCATTTGTGCAGCGCTTCGCTTAGGGCGGCCCTGAAACCTGTGGCATATTACCTGCCTCGCATTGAAATTTCGACCGTTGGCCCGGCATCCTGCCCGGCCCGCGGGCCGGCAGGATTTCCTGAAGTCCCCGGCCCGGATTCCACGGTTGTCCGGAGTGACCGAAACCCCATGTCCCGACCCAACGTGATTCTCGTCGATGGCTCGTCCTTCCTGTTTCGGGCCTTTCACGCGCTGCCGCCGCTTTCCACCGCCGACGGGCGGCCTACCGGCGCGATCCACGGCGTGGTCAACATGCTGCGCAAGATGATCCGCGAGTACGAACCCCTGCACATGGCCGTGGTATTCGATGCCCCGGGTCAAACTTTTCGCGACGAGATGTACGCCGAGTACAAGGCACACAGGCCGCCCCTGCCAGATGATCTGAGAGCCCAGATCGAGCCGGTGCACGACTTCGTGCGCGCCATGGGACTGCCCCTGCTGTGCGAACCGGGGGTGGAGGCCGATGACGTGATCGGCACGCTGGCCCGGGAGGCAAAGCGCCAGGGTGCACGGGTGCTGATTGCCACGGCCGACAAGGACTTTGCGCAGCTGGTCGACGAGGACGTGACTCTGGTCAACACGATGAGTGGTACGGTAACCGACGTGGCGGAGGTTCGGCGCAAGTTCGGGGTGCCGCCAGAACGTGTGATTGACTATCTGGCGCTGGTGGGCGACAGCGTGGACAACGTTCCCGGTGTGCCTGGTTGTGGACCGAAGACCGCCGCCAAGTGGCTGGAGCGCTTCGGGGATCTCGATTCGGTGATGAGCCAGGCCGACGAGGTCAAGGGCAAGATCGGGGACAAGCTTCGTTCGGCGCTGGAGCACCTGCCACTTTCCCGCGACTTGGTGACCATCCGGACCGATCTGGACCTGCCATCCCACATTGATGATCTGAATATTCGGCCGGCGGATGACCAGCGCCTGCTGTCGCTGGCGCGAAGCTTCGAGCTCAATACCCTGGCTCGCCAGATCGGCGAGCAGGCCGACCCGGAGGGAGACCCGGCCTCAGAGGCGGCGCAGGCCCCGGACGGCCCGGCCGACTACGAGATCGTCACCGACATGGAGCGCTTCGAACAGTGGCTGTCACGTCTGAAGGAAGCGTCCCTCTTCGCCTTCGACACCGAAACCGACGGGCTGGACTACCTGACGGCGCGGATCGTGGGCGTATCCTTTTCGGTGACGCCCGGGGAGGCAGCCTACCTGCCTTTGGCGCATGAGGATCCCGACGTTCCCGAACAGCTGGATCGCGACCGTGTGCTGTCCGCGCTGGCGCCGCTGCTGGAAGATCCGGGACAGGCCAAGCTGCTTCAGAACGCGAAGTTTGACCGACATATCCTTGAAAACCATGGGATTGCGCTGGGCGGGCTTCGGCATGACACCATGCTCGAATCCTATGTGCTCGATTCGGTTGCCACCCGGCATGACATGGATTCGCTGGCCGAGCATTACCTTTCGACCCGGGTGACTTCTTTCGAGGACATCGCCGGCAAAGGCGCCCGCCAGAAAACCTTCGACCAGGTGCCGGTCGCGCAGGCCGGCCCCTACGCTGCCGAGGATGCGGACATTACCTTGCGCCTGCACCATGCCCTCTGGCCGCGCCTGGCCCAGGTGGAAGGATTGCGCCGGGTCTATGAAACCATCGAGCTGCCGCTGATTCCGGTTTTGGCCCGCATGGAACGCAACGGGGTGGCAATCGACACCGACATGCTGGCGCGGCAGGGCGAGGCCATGGCCGGGACGCTCGCGCGCCTGGAGCAGGACGCGCACGAGGCGGCGGGGGAGGCCTTCAACCTGGGTTCACCGCGGCAGCTGCAGGCCATCCTGTTCGAGAAGCTGGATTTGCCCGTGGTGCGCAAGACAGCAAAGGGGCAGCCTTCGACCAGCGAAGATGTGCTGTCCGAGCTGGTGGACGAACATCCGCTGCCCGGGCTGATCCTTGAATACCGCGGCCTGGCCAAGCTCAAGTCGACCTACATCGACAAGCTGCCCGAGCTGATTCACCCGCAGACCGGCCGAATCCATACCTCGTATCACCAGGCGGTTACGGCGACGGGTCGGCTGTCGAGCTCCAACCCCAATCTCCAGAACATCCCCATTCGAAGTACCGCGGGGCGGCAGATCCGGCGGGCCTTCGTGGCGCCGGAGGGGAGGGTGCTGCTGGCGGCCGACTACTCGCAGATCGAGCTGCGGATCATGGCGCATTTGTCCGGGGACGAGGGATTGCTGGAAGCCTTTGCCGCGGGCGAAGACATTCACCGGGCCACGGCCGCCGAGGTGTTCGAGTTGTCGCGCGACCAAGTAAGTGATGACCAGCGGCGGGCAGCAAAGGCCATCAACTTCGGCCTGATCTACGGCATGTCCGCCTTTGGCCTGGCACGACAGCTCGGTATCGAGCGGGGCGAGGCGCAGGCCTATGTCAACCAATACTTCACCCGGTATCCGGGGGTGAAGCGCTACATGGAGCAGACGCGCGAACTCGCCCGGGCGCAGGGTTATGTGGAAACCGTGTTCGGCCGCAGGCTCTACCTGCCGGAAATCGGATCACGCAACGCCCAGCGCCGCCAGTACGCGGAGCGAACCGCCATCAACGCCCCCATGCAGGGTACGGCGGCGGACATCATCAAGCGCGCCATGATCCGCATCGATCACGAACTGGGATCGTCGGACGGGGTGAGGATGATCATGCAGGTTCACGACGAGCTGGTCTTCGAAGTCGTGCCGGATCGGCTGGAAGCCATGCAGACGCGCATTGTCGAGATCATGAGCCAGGCGGCTGATCTGCGCGTTCCGTTGGAAGTGGGCGTGGGGACGGGGCAAAGCTGGGACGAGGCGCATTGATCGGCGCCTCGGCCAGATTCAGCAGGATGCCTGCGGCGAGCTTTTTGCCATGTTTCGCCCAGTTCAGGCAGCGAGCTCGGCTGCCCGACGACGGATCGACTCGACCATGTTGAACAGGCCGGTGGAGCGGTTTGGGGAAAGGTGCTCGGCCAGGCCGAGCTCACGCAGAAAGTCCGGGTCCGTGGCCAGGATCTGGTCGGGCGTTCGCCCGGAATAGACCCGCATCAGCAGGGCAATCAGTCCCTTGACGATCTTCGAGTCGCTGGTGCCTTCAAGATGAAGCCGTCCGTCCGTCCAGGTCTCGTTCAGCCAGACCTGCGACTGGCAACCATGAAACCGGTGTTCCTCGTCCTGCTTGTCGGCAGGGTAGGGCGGCATGTGGTCACCCATTTCGATCAGGTACTGATAGCGCTCGGTCCAGTCGGAGAAAAACCCGAACTCGGTGGCCAGTTCGTCGATGGCCTCCCGAACTTCGGCTGGGGCAGTGGCGGTCATCTGGTTTGCTCGTCCCTATCTGGATTCGCATGCATTGTCCCAGCGACAACCCGCCGGAAAAAGGCGGGAAGACCGGGGGCATTCTCGGGAAGGATTACAGGACATCTCGGGAACCCTTGCACAAATCCATTCATGGATTTGTGCAAATACGCCCGGGCCGAAACAGGCTCGGGCCGGGCTCCGCGATTCAATGGCTTGCCGTATGGTCAGGCCAGAGCGGGGTTTCAGTCGCGATAGCGCTTGAGGACCAGACTGGCATTGGTGCCGCCAAAGCCGAAGCTGTTGGAGAGCACCACGTCGAGGTCAATGTCCTCGATTGTCTCGCGCACCACGTTGGCATCGGCAGCTTCCGGCTCAAGCTCGCTGATGTTGGCCGAAGCTGCAATGAAACGATTTTCCATCATCAGCAGCGAGTAGATGGTCTCGTGGACGCCCGCGGCACCCAGGGCATGGCCGGAAAGCGACTTGGTGGAGCCCACCCGCGGCATTTGGTCGCCGAAGACGGTTTTCATGGCTTCCAGTTCGCGCATGTCGCCGGCCGGCGTGCTGGTGCCGTGCGCGTTGATGTAGTCCACCGGCGCATCCACCGATTGCAGGGCCATCTTCATGCAGCGCACCGCGCCCTCGCCCGAGGGCTGAACCATGTCGTAGCCATCCGAGGTTGCCCCGTAACCGACGATCTCGGCCAGAATGTTCGCGCCGCGCGCCTTGGCGTGTTCGAGCTCCTCGACGACCACGATGCCGCCGCCGCCGGAAATCACGAAACCGTCCCGGCTCACGTCGTAGGGGCGGGAGGCCGTCTGCGGGGTGTCGTTGTACTTCGAGGACAGCGCGCCCATGGCATCGAACATGGCGCTCTGACTCCAGCTCAGTTCCTCGCCTCCACCGGCGAACACGACGTCCTGCTTGCCCAGTTGGATCAGTTCACAGGCATTGCCGATGCAGTGCGCGCTGGTGGCGCAGGCCGAGCTGATCGAATAGTTCACGCCCTTGATGGCGAAGGGGGTCGCCAGACAGGCGGATGCCGTGGAGCTCATCGTGCGCGTGACCATGTAGGGGCCCACCCGCTTGATTCCCTTGCTCTCGGCAATCCGGGCCGTCTCAATGATGTTCTCGCAGGACGAGCCCCCCGAACCGACGATCAGTCCGCTGCGCTCGTTGGAGATGTCGGATTCGCCAAGGCCCGCATGCTCGATGGCCTCCTGCATGGACAGGTAGCTGTAGGCTGCGGCGGATCCCATGAACCGCATCAGCTTTCGGTCGATGTGTTCTGCAGGGTCAATCTTTAGCGTTCCGGCCACGTGCGAGCGGAAA
Source organism: Halothiobacillaceae bacterium (assembly GCA_049974825.1). GTDB lineage: Bacteria > Pseudomonadota > Gammaproteobacteria > Halothiobacillales > Halothiobacillaceae > JBKHDT01. The sequence continues at coordinate 10,659 of JBNGDJ010000082.1, forward strand.
CCGCGCTCAGCCTGTTCCGGGTTCGCCTCGATGCCGGAGCGGCCCGCGCGCAGGGCATCCAGGACTTCGTTTCGGTTGTTGCCCAGGCTGGAGATGATTCCCATGCCGGTGATAACGACGCGTCGCATTGCGGCTTACCTCGAGGAGATATCTTGCGTTGAGACAAACAGGCCGACGCGCAGGTCGGTCGCCTGATAGATGACCTCGCCGTCGGCCTCCATGGTGGCATCGGCTATGCCCATGGTCAGCTTGCGCATGATCACCCGCTTCATGTCCACGCGGTATGTGACCTTGCGCACGTCGGGCAGCACCTGCCCGGTGAACTTGACCTCGCCCACGCCCAGTGCGCGACCGTGACCCTTGCCGCCCTTCCAGCCGAGGAAAAAGCCGACCAGTTGCCACATGGCATCAAGCCCCAGGCAGCCGGGCATGACGGGGTCGCCCTCAAAATGGCAGTCGAAGAACCAGAGTTCTGGATGCACGTCGAGCTCGGCGACCATCTGGCCCTTGCCGAAGGCGCCGCCTTCGTCCGCGATATGCGTGATGCGGTCGAACATCAACATCGGCGGAAGGGGGAGCTGGGCATTGCCGGGGCCGAACATCTCGCCCTTGGCGCAGGCGATCAGGTCGTCGTAGTCGAACGATGAGGGTCGGGTCATGAAATCTGCTTCGCTAAAAGTGTTCAATTATAGGATAAAAGCCAGGTCTGCACGAGGGTCACCGGGCTGTCGATTCGTCCACCGCAATCGCGATCCTGGGATGCCTGCACGTTGATTTGCTACGGCATGAGAGTACATGAGGTGCATCAGCCCAAACCCTAGGGAAACTCTGCACGAATGCAGACCTTCCCGTGCCGGTCTCGGATGCCCT
>JBNGDJ010000083.1:0-11511 GCA_049974825.1 Halothiobacillaceae bacterium
CAGGGCATGGATGCCCTGCCGCACAATGGCGCAAGCCATTAAATTGCGGAGCCCGGGCCGAGCATGTATCGGCCCGGGCGTGTCTGAACGCGGGCTCCGCCAGCTGGCGCGTTAGATCTGTCGCCAGCCCACAAATCCATGGATGGAGTCGTGCAGAGCTTACCTGAGGGTAAAAGCGATTGAAGGTTCCCTGAAGTGATAGGCAAGGGCCACGCTGCAGGCCTGATTGTTCATCTTGAACGATAATGTGCGCATGAGCTTGGATTACCAGACCATTGACCTGCTTCGCCGCGAGCATCCGGCATGGCGACTGCTTCAGGCGGACAACGCCCCGTTGATCGTCGGTTTTCTGCACCGCGTGTTCATAGCACCCAATCAGCGCAGCGTGGCGCAGGGGGAGTTGGCAGCGCGGCTTGAGGATTACCTGTTTCACCTGCGCGAGTGGCTGGGCGAGACGGCTTTTCCGCGTGCTGCCACGGCTTATCTGGACGATTGGGCCCAGGATGCCCGTGGCTGGCTGCGCAAGTACTATCCGCCCGGCAGCGATGAGGCGCATTTCGACCTGACGCCAGCCGTGGTTCGGGCGATCGAGTGGATCGAGGGATTGCAGGCGCGCGAGTTCGTGGGCACCGAGTCCCGACTGCTGACGATCTTCGATTTGCTTGAGCAGTTGGTAACGGGCACGGAAACTGATCCCGAGGCGCGGCTTCGGGAGCTTGAAAGAAGGCGGGCAGAACTTGATGACGAGATTGACCGTGTTCGCGCCGGGGACATTCCGCTGATGGATCCGGCCCGGGTGCGTGAACGCTTTGTTCAGGTAGAGCGGACGGCACGGGGGCTTCTGGGAGACTTCCGGCAAGTGGAGCAGAACTTCCGCAGTCTTGACCGTCAGGTTCGGGAGCGCATCGCAACCTGGGACGGAAGCAAGGGTGAACTGCTTGAATCGGTATTCGGCGAACGCGACGAGATTGCCGATTCGGACGAGGGGCGCAGCTTTCGTGCATTCTGGGACTTTCTGATGGCCCCGGCACGGCAGGAGGCGCTGTCGGAAATGCTCTCGAAGGCATTGCAGCTTGAGGCTGTCGCGGATCTTGAGCCGGACCCGAAGCTGGCCCGGGTTCACTACGACTGGCTTCAGGCCGGAGAGATGACCCAGCGAACGGTGGCCCGGCTTTCCGAACAGCTCAGACGCTATCTGGATGACCAGGCCTGGCTGGAAAACCGGCGGATCATGAACCTGATTCGTACCACCGAACAAAGGGCCTTGCAATTGCGGGAGGCGCCTCCGCCGGGGGCGTTCTTGTCCATGGATGAGCCGGCCCCCCAGGTGGAACTGGTGATGGATCGTCCACTGTTTCAGCCACCGCACAATCCGGTCATCCGTGTCGAGGCCGTCAGCGAGGCCGATACCCGGGATATCGACACTGCGGCACTGTTCGAGCAGACTTGGGTGGACAGGGCACGATTGCGCGGCCGCATTCGGCGAGCGCTCCAGAGTCGTGACCAGGTCTCGCTTGGGCAGCTGCTTGCTGAGCAGCCACTGGAACAGGGGCTGGCGGAGCTCGTCGCCTGGCTGGGACTGGCCGCCGAGGACGACCGCGCATTGATCGATGAGCGGCGGCAGATGGATGTGCGCTGGACGGATGCCGAGGGCGTGTGTCGACGCGCCAGTCTGCCGGTCATCGTGTTTGGACGTCGTCCCTGATTGGGTGCCTCGATAAAAACCAAGGATGGGGTTTTCGAGGTTCCCTGTGGAAGGTCTGCACGAATGCGGACCTTCCCGTGCAGGGCACGGATGCCCTGCCGCACAATGGCGCAAGCCATTGAATTGCGGAGCCCGGGCCGAGCATGTATCGGCCCGGGCGTGCCTGAACGCGGGCAAAGCCTGCTGACGCGTTCAGCTGGCGGAGCCCACAAAGCCAAGGATGGATTTGTGCAGAGTTTCCCTGTCGAGTGATTGCAGAGACTCCCCCTCATTGACGATCAAATCGCGTATCGAATCATGTCGCCGGAAACTGACACCCAAAGGACGCCAGAACTTCAGTACTCCCAGGTATTGATCAACCTGTTCAAGGGGGTTGTCTACCGGGATGTCGAGCCGCGACTCTGGGATGCTCTGGTCGATTTGCAAAGTCGGGTACGCGACTACGTGGCCGTGCTGGATCTGGAGCTCGTGCTTGATGAAGCCGAGGGCCATGCCTATCTGCGGCAGCGTGCCCGATCGGAGGATCGGCCCGAACTGCCCCGACTGGTTCGACGCCGGCAGCTGAGCTACCCGGTCAGCCTGTTGCTGGCCCTGATCCGCAAAAAACTGGTCGAGCATGATGCCGGAGGCGGGGACCCCCGGTTGATCCTCTCGCGGGAGCAGATTGTCGATCTGGTTCGACTCTTTCTTCCGGATACGGCCAACGAGGCGAAACTGCTGGACCGGATTGATGCGCAGGTGAACAAGGTCGTGGAGCTGGGTTTCCTGCGCCGCCTCAGAGGCCAGGACGATCACTTCGAGGTGCGCCGGATCATCGCCAGCTTTGTCGATGCCCAGTGGCTGGCGGAGTTCGATCGTCGTCTGGCTGCCTACGCCGCATATCTGGCAGATCCGGGCGCCGATGGAAATGAAGGACCATGACCACAATGCAGGAGCCCATGCTTGATTTTGCCGCTTCGGACGAGCAGGCCGGTTTTCGGCTTCACGGTTTCGAGGTGCTCAACTGGGGGACCTTCCACGAGCAGGTCTGGTGTCTGGAGTCCGGCGGTGAGAACGTGCTGGTCACGGGGGATATCGGCTCCGGAAAATCGACGCTGGTCGATGCCATAACGACGTTGTTGGTTCCGTCGCAGCGCATTACCTACAACAAGGCCGCCGGGGCCGAAGCACGCGAGCGCTCGCTCAAGTCCTATGTGCAGGGCTACTACAAGACCGAACGCGACGAGGAAGGCCTGGCTGCCCGACCGAAAGCCCTGCGTGGCGACGACAGCTACTCGGTGATCCTGGGCCGGTTCTGCAACCGGGGATTCGGTCTGGACGTGACCCTGGCTCAGGTGTTCTGGATAAAGGATCCGCAGGCACAGCCGGCCCGCTTCTTTGTGGTGGCGGATCGGGCGATGAGCATCGCGGCGGATTTCTCCGGTTTCGGCAGCGATATCCTGGATCTCAAGAAACGACTGCGCAACACGGCGTCGGTGGAAGTGTTTGACACCTTCCCGCCCTACGAGCACGCCTTCCGCCGGCGTTTCGGCATCGACAATCCCCAGGCTCTGGAGCTCTTTTCGCAGACCGTCTCGATGAAGTCGGTTGGGAATCTGACCGACTTCGTTCGTGCCCACATGCTTGAGCCGTTCCCGGTCGACGATCGGATCGAGGCCCTGACCGAGCATTTTGACAACCTGACCCGGGCGCATGACGCCGTGGTTCGTGCCCGGCAGCAGCTGGAGAAGCTCGCTCCGCTGGTGGATGACGGCCGTCAGCATATCGAGCTGGCGACTGAGGCGGCAGAGCTGCGCGCAGCGCGGGATGCGCTCTCGGGGTGGTTTGCCGGGCTAAAACATGACCTGCTCAAGACCCGTCGGGAAAAGCTCGAAAATCGCCGGCTGGAGCATGTCCAGCGCGTGGCGAAGACCGATCAGCAGCTGGGTGAGCGTCAGGCCGAGCGCGAAGCCCTGCATCAGGCCATCCGGGACAATGGGGGCGACCGGCTGGAACAGCTCAGCCAGGAAATCGCACAAAACCGGCGGCTGCGTGATGAGCGCCAGGATCGGTCCGATCGTTACGCTCGGCTGGCTGAGCCGCTCGAACTGCCGCCGGCCACCGATGCCGCGCTGTTTGTGGCGAACCGACAGGCAGTGACCGGAAAGCGCGAGGCGCTGGATGCGGAATTGGCGCAATGCCAGAACCGGATTACCGAACAAAGCGTCATGCTGCATGAGCTCAGGCGTGATCACGAAGAAATCACCGAGGAGCTGACGTCACTGCGACAACGTCGCTCGAACATTCCGGCGCGGGTGCTTGCTCTGCGTGAGCGCCTGTGCGCGGCCCTGGGTTTGTCCGAGGACGCATTGCCATTCGCCGGTGAACTCATCCAAGTCCATGAAGAAGAGCGCGACTGGCAAGGCGCTGCCGAGCGACTGCTGCACAATTTTGGTCTCTCGCTGCTGGTGCCGGACGCGCAATATCCGGGCGTGAGCGACTGGGTTGACCAGACCCAGTTGCGTGGCCGGCTGGTGTATTACCGGGTCCGTCCTCCGCGTGGCAGCCCGCCGGAGCTTCATCCGCGTTCGCTGGTGCGCAAGCTGGCCATTCGTCCGGACTCCGAGTTTTACCCCTGGCTGGAAAGCGAACTGGCGCGGCGTTTCGATTACGCCTGCTGCGCGAGTCTGGCCGACTTCCGTCGCGAAAGGCAGGCTGTCACCCGGGCCGGGCAGATCAAGGCCGGGGGAGATCGGCATGAAAAGGATGATCGTCACCGAATTGACGATCGTGCACGGTATGTCCTGGGCTGGAGCAACGCCGACAAGATGGCCGCGCTGGAGAAGCGGCAGGTGGATCTGGAGACCCGCATGCAGGCGGTCAGCCAACAGATCGCGTCGGATCAGGCACGCCAGAAACAGGCGGGTCGACTGCGTGAAACGCTGGGGCAGCTGGAGATGTTTTCGGATTTCGGCGAGCTTGACTGGAAAACACCCGCTGCCGAAGTGGAACGGCTGGAGGCGGAACGCCAGCGATTGCAGGACAGCTCAAACGTGCTCCAGACACTGCAGCGGCAGCTGACCGAGCTTGAAAACCGACTGCGGGAAACCGTGCGTGCGCGGGATCAGGCCCGGGATGAGCTTACGACCACGCGAAACAAAATCGAAACGATCGAACGGGAAATCGAGGAAGCTTCTCTTCTGGCCGCGCTGGTGTCCGAGTCGGTTCGGGCTGAGGTTCACCCGAGGCTTGAGCGCATGCGGTCCGAGGCTTTGGCTGGGCAAAAGCTGACAGTGGAGACCTGCGTCAATCGCGAACGTGACATGCGTGAGTGGCTGCAGTCCCGGATCGACAACGCGGAAAGACGCTTGACGCGCCTGGCGGAGAAAGTGGTTCGGGCGATGCAGTCCTTCTGCGACGACTACCCTCAGGAAACCCGCGAAATGGATCCTTCGCTTTCCTCGATTCCCGACTTCGCGGCCATGCTTGAGCGTTTGCAGTCCGATGACCTGCCGCGTTTCGAGGCACGTTTCCGGACGCTGCTTCGGGAAAACACGATCAACGAGGTGGCGAATTTCCAGGCGCAGCTGAACCGGGAGCGGGAGGCTATCCGGGAACGCATCGGGATCATCAACCGGTCCCTGTTCGACATTGACTACAACGACGGGCGCTACATCAAGCTGCTGGCCGAACCGTCACCGGATGTCGAAATCCGGGACTTCCAGCGCGACCTGCGCGCCTGCACCGAGCATGCGGTCTCCGGCGACGAGGACGAACAGTACACCGAGTCCCGGTTTCTCCGTGTCCGGGCCATCGTCGAGCGTTTCAAGGGCCGGGAGGGCACTTCGGAAGTTGACCGGCGCTGGACACGCAAGGTGACCGATGTGCGCAACTGGTTCGTGTTTTCCGCCTCCGAGCGCTGGCGCGAGGACGATGTCGCCTTTGAGCACTATACCGATTCGGGGGGCAAGTCCGGGGGGCAGAAAGAAAAGCTGGCCTACACGGTACTTGCGGCGAGTCTGGCCTATCAGTTCGGGCTGGAATGGGGCGAGCAGCGGTCGCGGTCCTTCCGGTTCGTGGTAATTGACGAGGCGTTCGGTCGCGGTTCGGACGACTCCGCCCGCTTTGGCCTGCGCCTGTTCGAGCGGCTGAACCTGCAGTTGCTCATCGTCACGCCGCTGCAGAAGATCCACGTGATCGAGCCATTCGTGTCGGCGGTCGGGTTCGTACACAACGAGGGCGGCATGTATTCCCGGTTGCGCAATCTCACCATCGAGGAATATCGCGACGAGAAGGCTGCCCGCTCGGGGGCGGGTTCATGAACTGGGGCACGCCGGCCGATATCCGCAACAAGATGATGCGACGCTGGGAACGGGGCGAGTTGCTGGCCGCGCGCCTGACTGGCGAAGCTCTGTTCCCGATGGCTGTTCCTCTGAAAAAGCCCTCGTCCCGGGATCTTGCAGAACGGTTCGAGGCCGTGCGCGGCTGGGTTCGAAACCTGGAGCAGGGCAGCCGGGACACGCGGGGGTTCGGTTACCAGATCGAGTACCGGGAAATCCGGCATCGCGTGCACGGGCGCAATCGGTTGCCCGCGAATGTGGTTGTGCCGGACTCGACCGATGCCCTGCGGCTGATCGGCAAGCTCGACGCAGCGGCGCGTTTCGATACGCTGGCCTCAGAGGCTCTTACCCGTTTTCCAGCCCTTCGGGACTGGCTGATCGCCAACCCGCTCAATGTGCTGGCCCATGCGCAGAACTGGCCTCGACTGCTGGCTGTGATCGCGTGGTTTGTCAGTCACCCGCGGTCAGGCATCTATCGTCGCCAGATGGAAATTCCTGGAGTGGATACGAAGTTCATCGAGGCGCATCGAGGTGTGCTCATTGGCATGCTCGATTCCGTGCTTCCAGAAGCGGCCATCGACCGGGATGCCGCCGGGGTCTCGGGGTTTGATCGGCGCTATGGTCTGCGCGAGGAGCCGGCTCGGGTCCGGTTCCGGATTCTGGATCCGGCTCTGGCGATTGCCGGTCTCACCGACCTGACGATCCCTGTGGAGGCGTTCTCAAGGCTGGACCTGCCCGTCGAACGGGTGTTCGTGACCGAGAACAAGATCAACGGCCTGGCCTTTCCGGCATGCCGTCGATCCATTGTCGTGATGGGCCTGGGCTATGGAATCGACCGGCTGGCCGGAATCGACTGGGTGCGTGAGGCGGCCTTGCATTACTGGGGAGACATCGATACGCACGGCTTTTCGATTCTCAACCGCTTTCGGCATCACTTTCCCTCGGCCCGGTCATTGCTGATGGACGAGGCTACCCTGCTGGCTCATCGCCCTCTTTGGACGCAGGAGGGGCCAAAGCAGCGATTTTCCGGCAAGCTGGATCGGCTCGAAGCCGGGGAGCGTACGCTCTTTGAATGCCTGCGTGATGACCGGTATGGCGAGCGCATTCGGCTCGAACAGGAACGAATCCATTTCGGTTACCTGCGCGAGGCGCTGGCTCGGATTGATGTTTCCACCGGGGGGACCTGAACGTCGGATGCCGCCCCGGGAAACTCTGCACAAAGCCATGCTTGGGCCTGTGCAGAAACGCCCGGGCCAATACATGCTCGGCTCGGGCGCGGCAATTCAATGGTTTGCTCAATTGTGCGGCAGGGCATCTCTTCTCTGCGCCGGAATCCTGGGGCGCCTGGCTGTCATTCCATCATCTCGAGACGATCAAGCGGGTCGATGACCTCGATTCGGTGCACGGCATGGCAGGCCACGCAGTTTTGCATGACTTCGCTGGTTCGTCGGATCAGGGCTGATGCCTCCGGCAGTGTTTCGGCCTCGAGCGCGATTTCGTCAAAGCCGCCATGGGTGGCCGGTCCCCACTGTCGCCACTGGTCGGAAAACGCGGCGCCCATGCCGGGCGGCGGGTTGTCGGTGGCCGCCGCGCTGCCGGCAGCCCGTGCATGCCGTGCGACGGCCTCCCAGTCTTCCTCCGCGATGGCCAGCTGCATGCCTTGCAGCGACTCAAGAAACAGGCGCATGACGCCGCGGACATATTCGGCCTGGTCCGGTTCAAGGTAGATCGGTTGGCGCGGGTCCGGGTCAATGGATTGTGCCTGAACGCCGGTGCTCGCCAGCAACAGGGCCGCGATGGCGGTCTGTGTGAATTTTCTCATGCCGAGATTCCTCCTTGGGCGGTCAATTCGATGACTTCGTCTCGTGTCTCGATCTTGGTCTCTTTACCGGATTGCCGGGTTCGATTGCCCACAGCAAGCATGTGGAAAGCCTGCATGAAAGTCGGCCGGGCAGGGCATGGATTCCCTGAGATACTCGGTGGTCGCATGGGAGCGAAGCGTTGCCGCAGGATCGGAACTACTGCAGCTTTTCCAAAACTTCGAGCAGCTGTTTGACCGACAGCTTGCGCTTGAATGCCTGCGCCAGCAGATCGATGAACTTTTCCTCGTCGATTGTTTTCAGCATGCGCTCTGCTTCCTCGGGCGCCTCGTCCCGATAACCGCGCATGATCGACAGTGAAAGCCCCTCGTCGGTCTGGTGAAACTCAAGCTTGGCTTCAAAGGGGCGATGGGGGGTGTCGACGGATTGCCCGTGACGTTCGGCCTCGGTGATGCGCACAACGCGAATGTGTCCGGGCTTGCTGTGGGCGGAGACCTGGCGATACTCGGCCCAGCCGTCGCCGTGTCGTTCGAAGGAGTGGTTCTTGAGGCTTTCGAATCGTTCGTGGACCGTTTGCCAGCTCGGGGCGGTCGCGAAGCTGCTCATGGGCGAATCACCTGGACTTGTAAAGGAGTTTTGGTTGGCCGCATGTGTGGAGGGCGGGCAGTCATCCCAACAGACATGCCGGCCCGGCAAGGAAAGGCCAGACCTTCAGCAAAACTGTCATGGGGTTGCTAGTATCATGGCAAACGTCATGGGAAATCACGAGCCGGGATGGCGGTGGTGCCCATGTTTCGGCCTGCCGGCCAACCGTATGCCGACCGGGGAAATCTACACGAGAACAGGTCACCATGCACACACCCTTCCTGCCACGACACCAGCTCGAAGCGCTGTTTGACGCACTCCGGACACAGGGATACGACTGTGTTGGTCCCAGGGTGCGGGACGGGGCAATCGTTTACGAACCGCTTGAGGGAGCCGGTGATCTGCCGACGGGCTGGCGCCAGACCCAGTCTCCCGGCAGTTACCGGATGGCCCGGGCCGAGGATGACCGGCAGTTTGCCTGGGCCAACGGCCCGCAGGCGCTCAAGCCGTTGACCTTCCACCCGCGCGAAACGCTCTGGGAAAGCAGTCGGGATGAGCAGGGCGGCCTGTCTTTCTCTGCCGCATCGGTCGATACGCGCCCCACGGCGGTCATCGGCGTACGGGCCTGCGATCTGGCCGCTCTGGCGTTGCAGGAGGCGCATTTTTGTTCCGGCATTGCCGACGAGGCCTTTCGCCGCCGCCGCGAATCACTTCTGCTGGTCGCGGTGCATTGCAGCCATCCGGCCCAGACCTGTTTCTGCGCCTCGACCGGTGATGGCCCGAAAGCGACAGAGGGTTTCGACATCGCCCTGCACGAGCTGGAGGATGGCTTTCTCGTGGAGGTGGGCAGCGCGCGCGGCCGCGAGGTGGTCGAGGCCCTGCCGCTGGAGGAGGGCTCGGCGGCACGGGATCAGCAGGCCGAACGACAGATCGAGGTGGCCGTCGAGGTGCAGGAGCGCAGCCTGCCTGGGGGCGACCTGCCGACCATGCTTTTTGAACGGCTGCATCACCCGCGGTGGGACGAGGTGGCTGATCGCTGCCTTTCCTGCGGCAACTGTACGGCAGTCTGCCCCACCTGTTTTTGCAATACCGAACTGGATCAGCCCACGCTGGATGGTGAGGGCTCGGCCCATGTGCGCGTCTGGGACTCCTGTTTTACGGCCGGGCACAGCTATCTGCACGGCATCGTGATTCGTTCGGATACGAAATTTCGCTACCGGCAGTGGCTGACGCACAAGCTCGGCAGCTGGGTGGCACAGTACGGGCGCAGCGGCTGCACCGGCTGCGGGCGCTGCATCAGCTGGTGTCCTGTCGGCATCGACCTGACCGAGGAGGTGCACGGGATCTGCAACGGACCGACCGACAGGGAGGCAGGCCGATGATGACCGGAACCACCGTGCCAATGGAGGCCGAGATTGTCGAACGTACCCAGGAGGCGCGGGACATCTTCACCCTGCGCCTGCGTCTGACGGACCCCGAGCAGCATGCGCGCTATCAGTTCGCGCCCGGCCAGTTCAACATGGTGTACCTGCACGGCGTCGGGGAAGTCGCGATCTCGATCGTCTCGGACGTGGAGGATGCCCACATGCTCGATCACACCATCCGGGCCGTGGGGCGGGTGACCAACGCCATTGCACGGCTTGAAGTTGGCGACCGACTGGGCATCCGCGGCCCCTTCGGCGTGGGCTGGCCGCTGGAGCAGGCCGAAGGACGCAACGTGGTTGTTCTGACCGGCGGGCTGGGCTGTGCTCCGGCGGTTTCGGCCATCCGGCATGTTCTTCGTCGCCGGGATCGCTATCGGCACCTTTCCATCCTGCAGGGCGTCAAGCATGGCAACGACCTGATCTGGCGCGATCAGTACGACCAGTGGCGGGCCGAGCCGGATACCGAAGTCTGGCTGGCAGCCGACGAGGGCGGGCCGCACTGGGCCTGGGACGTCGGGCTGGTGACCAGCCTGTTTGACAAGGCGCAGCTGTATCCCGAGGATTCCGTGGTCATGATGTGCGGCCCGGAGCCGATGATGCGGGCCTCGGCAGAGGATCTGGTCGGGCGCGGCTTTGCTCCGGAGAATCTCTACCTGAGCATGGAACGCAACATGAAGTGCGGCGTGGCCCATTGCGGTCATTGCCAGTACGGGCCCGAGTTCATCTGCAAGGACGGGCCGGTGTTCCCGTATCCGCGTATCCGTCACCTGCTCGGCGAGAGGGGATTCTGAACATGAGCAAACCCAAGGTAGCCGTCCACAAGTTTTCTTCCTGCGACGGATGTCAGCTGGCCTTCCTGAACATGGGCCCGCCCCTGCTGGAGCTGGCCAAACTGGTGGATATCGTTCATTTTCTTGAGGCCGGTCCCTCCGATCCGGATGCCGAAGTCGATATCGCCTTCGTGGAAGGCAGCATTTCCACCCCTGATGAATACGAGCGGATTCGCCGGGTGCGGGAAAACAGCCGCTACCTGGTGACGATCGGGGCCTGCGCGACATCAGGCGGGCTTCAGGCCCTGCGCAATATCAACGACAGCGAGGCGGAATGGACGCCAGCGATCTACGCGCGGCCGGAGTACATCGAGTCGCTCACGCACGCGGAACCGATCGCCGAGCACGTGAAGGTGGACCTGGAGTTGTGGGGCTGCCCGATCAACAGCCGGCAGCTGGTGGCGGCGGTGCGCGACCTGTTTTTCGGCGTGCCGCCGGTGGCAGAAGCCGACAAGGTCTGCATGGAATGCAAGCGTCAGAATCAGGTATGCGTGATGGTCACGCGGGGCGTGCCCTGCATGGGGCCGGTGACCCGGACCGGCTGCGGCGCGCTGTGTCCGACCTTCGGGCGGGATTGCTTCGGCTGTTACGGGCCGGCAGAAAACCCCAACACCGCGGCGTTGGCGCACCGCTTTGAAGGTCTCGGGCTGGTGCCCGACGACATTGCCCGGCGTTTCCACCTGGTTCACAGTCAGGCACCGAAATTCCGGGAAGAGGGTGAGCGCGCTTGTCCGAAGGGTCTTTACGATGCAACCCGCGGCCGGCCTGCCTAAGGAAACTCTGCACGAAGCCATCCATGGCTTCGTGGGCTAACGCCAGCTGCGCGTT
>JBNGDJ010000084.1:0-11249 GCA_049974825.1 Halothiobacillaceae bacterium
GCGAGGGCGACGCCCCGCCGCGCCTCGTCGAGCACACCGAACTCGATGATGACCTTTGTAATGGCTCCCTCGCTACGCGCGAGCTCGGCCACCACCTTCAGGTCCTCGAAGTACTCCCTTTCCATGCCGGAAAGCAGGTACGAGGTCTGCGCGGTGAAGTCGAAGTCGCGCACGCCGGCCTTGAGGATTTCCCGCACGCAGGCGACCTTCATCGCGGTCGAGTCGTTGCCGCTTGGAAACGAGAACGCGGTCGCCACGTGGCTGGACGAGCCGCGCAGGATCTCCATCCCCAGCTGCATCCAGCAGGGCGCGATCATCGCCGCGTCAAAGCCGTGCTCGAGCACCGCCTCGCAGTGCGCCACCGCGTCGGCCCGCGTCATCTCCGGGTTGACGTTCGTGTATTGAATGTGCCGTGCCAGTTCCTGAGCCTTCACGTCTTTCCTTGGTGTTTGGAGGTCAAAATTCGACCGGTTCGATTCATTCGATCCCCTCGATTCCCTCGATTTCCCCGATATCCAAATCCACGACACTGCGGAACCCGATGGTCTCACAGCGATCCCATGCCTCGCACAGCAGGATGTGCTTGGCGCCCCAGTCGGCCGGACGGGCGCCGGTGTCGAACAGCCAATGGCTGCTTTTCACCGCGTACCAGCTGCCGCCCTTGAGGATCTGGTAGCGGGTGTGGCCGTCGCTGCGCTCGCTCTCGGTCATTTCCCAGACATTGCCGCTCATGTCCCATACCCCGGACGGCGTGCGCCCGCCGGGAAAGGCATCCACCGGTGTCGTGCCGCTTGGGCCGCTGTTGCAGCGCCCTTCCGGGGCTTCATCACCCCATGGCCAGGTGTTGCCAACGGCATCCTGGGCGGCCCGCTGCCACTCCTCCTCGGTGGGCAGGCGCTTGCCGGCCCAGCGCGCGTAGGCGCGCGCATCCTGTAGCGACACATTCACGACCGGATGGTTCTCCTTTCCGGCCGGCGGCCGGCCGGCAGTCCAGTGCTTGAGGAAATTGCGCGGGTCGGCAGGCCTGTAGCCGGTGGCTTCGAGGAACGCCGCATACTGCGCGTTGGTGACCGGAAAGGCGTCGATGGCAACCCCGCTCACCCGCGCCCTGCGTGGGTATTCGCATTCCTGCTCAAAGGCGTCGTAGACATGCTTCTCACCGGCCGCGCCGGCGATGTAGCCGCATTCGCGCATGCGGTAACGCGTGACCATCCAACCGTCGAAGTCCGGCACGCGCACCATGCCGTCGGGCACAGCGGCGGCCCGCGGGGTCGCCTCCACCTGCAGCAGCAGGTGCGGCAGAGTGGTCTTGCGGTGCTCGCCGCTCCATGGCTCGGCCGTCCAATCCGCGGCGGCGAAGCGCGCGCGCTGGGCGGCGAGGAAGTCGGCCAGTCCGTCATCCATTTCCGGCACGGCGAGAATGCCCGCCAAGCCGTCGCGCTCAAACCAGCCGCAAAGGGTGGCCGTTCCGTCCGTCACCTCGGCCGCGTATTCCTGCCCGGAGATCACGTCGACGTAGCGGCAGCCAGGCTGCGCCGGCAGCGTGAACAGTTTCTTCTCGACGGTGTGGCCGCGCCGGTTGACCGCCGTCCAGAGGGTCCGGCCGTCCAGATCCCAGCGGCTGACGTAAATGCCCTGCACGCAGCCACCGCCCACGTGCGGCTGCCATTCGCCACGGATAAACCAGTCGGCAAAGCGGCGCTGGGCCGGGAACAGCAGATGCATCCAGGACTTGCAGCGGGCGCTGTAATCGGCCCAGTAGCCGAAGATGTTCTCCCAGATCACCTGCCCTCCCCCGTTCATCCAGCCGCGCTGCAGCTCGCGCACGGGATCGTGAAAATATCGCCGGCTCTCGTAGATGATCTGGTTGCGGTCCAGCCAGCGGTTGCGGTAGACGCCCGGCGCGGCGGAGTCGTCGCTCATCTGCTGCCAGCAGCCGATCTCGTGGCCGAACGGCTCAAGGTGCGACGGCGCTTCCGACACGAATATCCTGCCCGGTCCGGCCCGCTCCGCCATCGCCGCGCGGAACGCCTCCTCCGGGCCGCTTGAACAATCGAGGAACAGGCCGTCCAGGTCGCACTCCCGCACCCGTTCCACAAAGGCGTCCTCGACGCTGGCATGGCCCGCCGGCACTCCCGGCACCCACGGCTTGTGGTCCAGCAGCACGCGCACACCGCGCGCGTGGAAGCGCCCCACCGCATCCTTCAGGCCGGCCAGCCCGCCCGGCAACTCGTCGTAGTAGGCCAGTTGGTGGCGCGGATCGACCCCCGACAACGGATAGTTGCTCCACAAGCACACGACATCGTAGCCGCCAAAGTCCCGCTCCGCCCGGTCCAGCAGGCTTTCCACCCGCCATTCGCCGCTGGTATGGTCGATCAGCTCGTTGTCCCACAGCATGATGAAGCCCATTGCGTAGGCCCACGAGGCCCAAGCCTGCGCCGGAGCATCATATCGGACGCCTCCCAGCCGGGCTCGCTCGCCAGCCGCCCATGTTTGCAGTTTCCGCCGCCACTCCGGCCACGCCGATGATTCCTCCGGGGCGAGGATCAGCGCCTTGCGAAGGGAAAGGGCATCGGTGGCGACAAGGGATTCCATCCGGGGAATACTAGCACAAACTGCGCGGATCGGGAATGGACAAGCATCCGGAATCCTTGCACATTCGTCCTGTCAACGCGGGGTCGGACCAGTCCAAACCACTTGCTTACAAATAGTTAGCCTGAATATCACCCCTGTTTTGTGCCTTAAACGCCGTTATCTGGCCCCAAAAATTGCGTTTAAGCTCCATCACCTTGCCGGAAAGCTCAGACAGCGAGCCCATTTTCGGGTCTTTAACAAGGGTTTGGAGACCCAATTACCCCCGATAAAATTCGAAAACAGGAAGACGGAGCCCTTATCCTGCTATTCCACGCGCAGGCGCAGGAACACCGGGGCACCGGCCGGCGCGGTGACACGCCAGTCGCCGAACTCCGGATCGGTCGAGGCACCGGTCTGCTCAGGCGCGGCTTCCGACCATGTGGCGAGGTCCGGCGAGGTTTCCGCGATCACGTTCCAACCGGAGTGCCCGTGCCGTAGGCTGTAGCGAAATTCAACGACACCAGTCGCGCTGTCCACGGTCGCCCCAAGGTCCCGGATCCAATCGTCGAAGTCCCCGGGACCCGGCAGCTCCGAGTACAACTGGTAGCCGGGCAGGCCGGTGAGGACGCCGGCGTCGGCCAGCAGCACCGCGCTGCGGAAGGGCGCGAGCTCCACCGTGTCGCCGGCCGGCGTGCCGCCGGGCCGCGTCCAGCCGGTCGCGCGCGGCAGCGGAAAATCGACGGATTCCCCGGTGTCGTTGATAAACAAATACGCGGCGCCGGTCACGGACAGCGGAGCGGGGTCGGCCCACTGGGGCTCGAGCTCCTGCCAGCGGGGGATCGTCAGTTCGCGTCCGTCGCTGGCGAACACGAGGTCGGCGCCGTCGCCGGTGACGAACACGGTACCGCTCATGCTGCCGAAATCGAGGTCACGGTCGGTGTAGGTCTTGTAGCTCAGGCAGACGTCGTCGACGCGGCCCCATGTGGCGAGGTTGCGATAGCCGGAGGGCGCCCACGGCAGCGCGCCGATGCCGAGGAAGTTGTCGCGGAAGCTGTGGTCCTGGTTGGGGTAACGGTCGGAGCGGCCTTCCTCGTGGCCGCCGATGAGCATGCCGGCGCGCTCGTTGGACAGGAAGATGTTGTCGCTGATCGTGCAGAAGAAGTTGTTGGGCAGGAACAGGCCGGCTCCCCCGGAGCCGTAGACGGTGTTGCCGATGATCTGCGAATTGCGGAAACTCTCAAGGAACTCCGGCCAGATGCCGTGCCCGAGCGGCGTCCACGGGTGCGATGACTCGAGGTCCCCCTTGGTGTCGAGGATGATGTTCTCGCGGATCACGCTGAGGCTGCAATTGGTGTAGATGGCGCCGCCGTCGTTGAGGGTGTTCATGGTGTTGCGGAACACGTTGCGCTCGACGGTCTGGCCGTCGCCGCCGAGGATAATGCCGGCATAGCCGGTGTACTCGACGCGGTTCAGGCGGAACTGCACGCCATTGGCGCCGGAGGGCGCATTGTAGATGATCACGCCCGCGGCGTGCCAGGAGCCGCCGCCGCCCAGGCCGGGCACGTTGCCGATCCGCAGCAGGTGGTTGCGCTCGATCACCGAGCCGCCCGGACCGGTGCGGTTTTCATTCCACGCGATCCCGATGTTCAGCACATCGCGGATCACATTTCCACGCAACTGCGAGCCGGCCGCATTCCATGAACCGAAGATGCCGCGGTTCCAGATATGCTCGATCACGCAATCCTCGATGATGCCCCCGGCAGTCACCCGCATGCCGGTGTCCGTGTAGTGGCTCACGTTCAGCCCGCGCACGGTCGCGCCGTCGATAGTCAGCCCGTTCGAGGCGACCGCTACTTCCACGATCATCGTCGCCGGATCCACTCCCGCAGGCGGATACAGATAGAGCCTGCGCGCCGCCTTGTGCCAGTACCACTCGCCCGGCGCATCCAGCGCCGCGAGGTGGTTGTCGATGTAGTAGCCGCTGTCCACGCCGACATTGGACCCGCTGCTGCCTCCACCGATGGAGAGCGTGCCCGCGCCATCGTCGCCCTGGATGGTGCGCGTCTCGTACCACCAGCTCCAGCGCCGCCAGCGCGCCTGCGCCCCCGTCCAGAAGCCGGCCCGCGCATCCGGAAGCGCCGCCAGCTCGGCGTCCACGATTGCGCCGGCGGTGGTGCCGTTGTCGCAGCGCAGCCAGCCGCTGTCCGGATGGCGCGCCAGCGTCATGCGGGCGCCGTTCACGAACACCATCGGCTCGCCGGCCGCCACGCTCGCGTTGAAACTCGCCTGCAGCAGCCCGGGCGACCCGCTCACCGGCTGAAAATTCCCCACCTCCACGCTGCCGCGCAGCGACGGCAGGGGCGCCGCCGCGTCGCCATACGCGCTCAACACGCGCCCCTCCGCCACAGTCAGCTCCTGTTCACGGTACACCCCTCCGCGCTCCAGCAGGATCGTTTCACCCGCCGCGCTCGCGCCCAGCGCCGCCGCCAGGGTGCGCAGCGGCGCGGCCTCGCTGCCCGCCGCCGCGTCGTCGCCCGCCGGCGACACATGCCAGGTCGCCCCTGCCGCACGCGCCGCAAGCAGCGCGAGCACTATCGCGATTCTTCCAAACAACGACAGCAGGCGGCGGGGCCGCGGCAACAACAAGATAGATTCACTCATGGTCAGGGGTCAGGTTTGCTTGCGATACAATAGGGAACAGCGCGCGCGGCATGACGCCACTTCTTTCACTCAATCCGTTCAGCGCCTGCAAATAAACAAGGATGGTCGCTTCCCATTCATTGAGCGAAACACGCCACCCCTCAAATTTGGGTAATCGCCCGCGTTGTGGAATCCGGTCCATGGTGTTGGCTGGAATCATGAACGCACGCCCGACAGCCCCCGCTACCCGCCCAGCCCAGCAAGACGCCAAGCCGCACAGGAAGCTGCGCCCCTGCGGCGGTTATCGCAAGAGTGCCAGCTTCCAGGCAGCCACCCTCATCTACGACGCCACCTGGTGGTTCTGTGAGCGCTTTGTCGACCGGCGTTCGCGCACAGTCGACCAGATGGTGCAGGCCGCCCGCTCCGGCCGCCAGAACATCGCCGAGGCAAGCCGCGCCGCCGCCACCACCTCGCAGACCGAGCTGCGCCTGCTCAATGTCGCCCGAGCCAGCCTTGAGGAGCTGCTCCTCGACTACGAGGACTTCCTGCGCCATCGCCGCCTCCCCCAATGGCCCCCCGACAGCCCCGAGGCCTCCGCCATCCGCGCCGTCCCCCGCACTTTCAAAAAAGATTCGTCCGATCCGTCCGATCGGGCCGATCGGAACGATCTCAAAGCCCTGACCGATCAGCAGCGCTGGGCGCTCTATGCCCCATGGCTCGAGCACAAGGATGCCTCTGTCCGCGCCAACGCGGCCATTTGCCTGATTCACCAGGCAAACTACCTCCTGGACCGGCAGATTGCCGCCCTTGAGGAGGCCTTCGTCACGGGCGGGGGCTATTCCGAGCAGCTCGCCACCGAGCGCATCCGCCACCGCCAGGCCAAAGATCGGGCCAATCGGTCAGATCCGCCCGATCAGACCAATCTCCAGCCTCCCGCCTGCCCGCAATGCGGCGGGCTCATGGTGCTGCGGACGGCGAAGGCCGGCAAGTCCCCGGGCAGCCAGTTCTGGGGATGCGCACGCTATCCGACCTGCAAGGGCACCACTCGCCTGTAGCCTGTGCCCCGGCTTATTTGGTGAATCCGTTGATGGGGTTGATTCGACTCTTGTTTTGGCGAAGCAGGTTTCATAGCTTTCCTTTCACCATGAATATCGTCTACCTGCACGCGCACGACGCGGGCCGCTACGTCCAGCCGTACGGCTTCCCGTTTGAGAACCCGAATTTGATGGCCTTCGCGAAGGAAGCCGTCCTCTTCCGCAAGGCCTTCTGCACGGCTCCGACCTGCGGACCGAGCCGGGCCGCGCTGACCAGCGGCCAGTACCCGCACCAGATCGGCATGTACGGGCTGCCGGGCGCGCAGGGCTGGGTATTCGACGACTATGGCAAACACTGGGTGAACCACCTGGCAAAGTGCGGCTACCAGACCGTGCTCGCGGGGGTGCAGCACGAGGTCACCAAGGAGAACTTCGCCAAACTCGGCTACGAGCGGTTGCTCGAAGGGGAGCATCCGGCCCGCGAACGGATCGGCGAATTCTACCCGGAGACGATCAACAAAGTGGAGGCCTTCCTCGCCACGCGCGACGATCCGCGCCCGTTCTTCCTCTCGGTCGGCATCGACGAGCCGCACCGCGACAACCTCGCCCGGCCGGAGATCAACCTGCACGGCAAGAGCGACCGTTTCACCAAGACCCGTTTCTACGATCCGGAAAAGCTGGATTACCGCTACACCGCGCCGGCCCCATGGCTGCCGGACCTGCCGGAGCTGCGCAAGGACATGGAATCCTACCGTGAGGGGGTTAAGCTCATGGACGAGTACATGGGCCGCGTGCTCTACGCGCTCCGTCACAACGGGCTCGAGGACAGCACCCTTGTCATCATCACAGCCGACCACGGCATTGAGTTTCCGGGCGGCAAGAAGACACTCGGCGACCAGGGCATCCAGGTCATGCTCATGATCCGCGGGCCCAAGGGCTCCCCCTTCGGCGGCGGCCGCGTCATCGAGCCGATGGTTTCGCATCTCGACCTGTATCCGACCGTCTGCGAGCTGATCGGCCGGCAGCCGGCCCACAAACTGGAGGGCAAGAGCCTGCTGCCGCTGGTCACCGGCGAGGTGGATTATCTCCATGAATACACCTTCGCCGAGCAGACCTACCACGGGCCGATGGAGGCCATGCGCAGCGTGCGCTCCGAGCGCTACAAGTACGTGCGCCGCCACGACCCGAAAGGCCACCAGATGCGTCATGACGGGCCCGCTACACCGGTCATGGAGGCGGCCGGCTGGTACGACCGCGCCACCGGCACCGAGGAACTGTTCGACCTGTACCTCGACCCGTGGGAGGCCTGCAACCTCCTTGCCCGCCAAAGCCCTGGAGACGGCGGGGCCGGCGGTCCGGATTACGCCGGGATCAAGGCCGAACTCGCCGCCCGCCTCGACGCATGGATGGCCGAAACCGGCGACCCCTTCGCCACCGGCAAGCTCCCCGAGCCGCCCTCCGGCAAGCTGTGGTGAGCTCTTGGGAACACCCAGCCTATCGCATCTGGATCCGCAGGCGCAGGAAGCGGGGGGCTTCTGTTGTCAGGTTGACCGGATCCGTCACCGTGGCCCAACCGGTGGCGAAGCTTTGCCCATCGGTGGAATCAATCTCCGTCCACGACTGGAGGTTTCCGGAGGCTTCCACGATATAGATGATATCCGCGAGACTGGCATCCCGGAAGTAATGCAGGCTGAGCTGATTGCCGGTTTGCTGGAGCTGGGGAATCCGGCCGAAATCGCCGGAAATGGCGGGATCCATTCCGAGGGCGTATTCCATGAGATTCACATATCCATCGAGGTCGGCATCCACGAGGGCTCCCCGCAATAAAGGATCACTGATCTGCTGGGCCCACGTGTCAAAGCCGCCGGATCCCTCTCCAAGGACCAGGCTGTAGGACTTGAAAGCGCTCTGACCGTCCGCCGTTTCCACTTGAACCGTTATCGGCAGGGTGGCGCTTTCCGTGGGGGTGCCCTGCAGACGCCCGTCGCTGGTCAGTTCCAACCCGACAGGCAGGGACCCGTTGACGAGGCTCCACAAGGCGGCCCCGGCGGCCGTGCTTTCAAGCTGAAGGTCAACCGGTTGATCAAGCGGCAGGGCCGGCAGGCTGGTTGTGGTGATCACAAGGGGAGCGGCCACGGTATCGCCCCAAAGGATGACATCGGGCTTGTCATCCGTTTCCTCCCCGATTTTTCCCAGCCCGTGATAGACGCCGATGGAGGTGCCGAAAAGATAAATGCGGAAGCTGACCGGCTGGTCCAGGCCCTGCAAGGCACTGATCCCGCTCAGGTCAACGGAGCTAACCGTGCCGGTGTTCCAGTTTCCGTTCGAGCGTGAGGTGATCGGGTTGGGCCCGGGCGTCAATTCCTCCCAGCTCGTGAAACCGTCGGTGCTCCACCGCACCACGACACTCATGGAAAAAAGGTCCGAATCGATCGCCGAACCGAACACGCCAAGATCCAGGCTTGTGAGATTCATGGTGGAGTTGTCCACCGGATCCACCGCGAAGGTGAAGTGGCGGGAGGGATCCAGGTAGTCGTAAACCTCGGTGGGATAGCCTGTGGTCATTGCATCCGGACTGTAGTGGCCGTTGGAAGTCGCTGTCAGGCCGACCATCTCCATGACCGCTGATTCGACAAAAAGGTCGTTGTTGGTCGAGGCGCTTGACTGCCGGGCAGAGTCGTCATTGGCAAAATCCCAGAGCAGCAGCGGTGAACTCGCGGTGGTGGCGGCCGCGGCCATGTTGGAAAACGCCGACTCCACACCGCCGACAACATGGGTCACGACGACATTGTAGGTGGTGTCATTGTCCAGTCCGGTAATGGCGAAGGGCACCCCGGCAAAGCCGGTCAGGCCGCCGTAACGGGTCCACTCGCTCTCCAGACGGGTCTTGTAGTAGACATGGTAGCCGTCGGCATCCGGAACGGGCGGCCACTGGGCAATCACCTTGTGGTTTGCGCCGAAGGCGGTGAGACCGGCCAGACCGGGCGCCTGGCCCGGCAGGGCGCAGGTTATGTAGTCGAGGGTCAGGCCTTCCGCGCCGACATCGTGTCCGGCGATCAGGCGCAAGGAGTGCAGGCCCTTGGTCAGGAAAACGCCCTCCGCGCCTGTCAGCTCCGATCCAACGGATCCGGCGATGACCGCGTGCGCGTCGTCCACCAGCAGTTTCAGCGAGCCGCTGCCGGTTGTTTTGATGCTGAAGTCATAGGTTCCCGTTTCCGCGACAATCACATTCCAACTGATCCAGCCGCCAGCGGGAACGGTGGCCCCATCGACATCCTTGCCCCACCACCGGCTGTCGGCGGTGAAGGTGCTGTTGACGGGCAGGCCGTTGGTCACCTCCGCCGGCAGCCCGCCAGCCACCTCGCTCCATGCCTGCATGCGCACATAATCATCAAATTCCGCCATGGCGTGGTCGGGCATTGCGAAGGAGAAGGTGTAATCGGTGTTGGTATGCATGCCGGCGCGGGCGAGCGCCTCCATGGCGTTGATCTCGCCCGCAAGAACGGCCGGATCGAAGAAAGAGGAGGCGAACTGCAGAGGCATCTTGTTGGCGTCGCCACCGGGATACCAGCCCCCCTCATAGGCAACCGCCCGCAGCCCGAAGGCCTGTGCATACGTGTACATCGACATCACCCGCGCCTCCCAGTTGCTCACATCCGGTGCGCCCTCCGCGGCTCCGCCTCCGGCCGGAATTTCGCCGGCCGTCATCACCGCGCTGTCGGCCAGCATCACATTGTCGATGAAGACGGTAGCCGCCGCGTCACTACTTGTTCCACGGAAGCGGATGGTGTAGGTGCCCGGCGCCTCCACAAGGAAGGGCGCGCTGCCGTAGAAGTCGTATCCGGACTGCGGCTTGACCCAGTAGCCCTCATGGTTCCAGCCGGTGGTACTCGGTCGCAGGTCCTGCTGGTCGCGTGGCCCGATGGAAATGACGCTGCTGTCGGGGGCGACGAGGTCGATGGCCAGCTTGTTCATGAGCCCCGGGCGCTGGCCCAGTCCATAGACCAGCGCGTAAAGCCCGGCCTCGCCGATGGTGACGGCGGTCTCGGCCGTGCCCGTCCCGCTGATAAAGGCCGCCTGCGGGCTGTACTGGCTCTCCTCGCTGACCCTGTTGTCGTCCAGTGCGATACGGCTGTCATGGGTAAAGCCGAGGTCCACGCTGCCGGCGCCATTGCGCACCGTTTGAGCGGATATCTGAAGATTGACGGCGCCAAAGCCGCGGTTGGCCGTGCCGCCGAAAGTCCATGTGGACCCGTCGGCGCTGCCCCGGGCGCTGCCAAGGATGCTGATCCCCGCCGGCGGAGTGAGCACACTGCTGTCGTCGGCGTGGGTGTCCCCACTGGAACCTTCCCCGGAAACGAGAATATAGGTGGTGTCCGGATCCAGGATGGCGGGTGTGCTGTAAAACTTATTGCTGATGTAGAAGATGTTGCGCCCCGCCCGCTCCCATACGGTCGTGCCCTCGCTGGCGCCGGCAAGGTCGACCGTGAGACTGAGCACACTGCTGTAGGTGCCATCGCCGTTGTCGCGGTAGATGGTCACGGTGTGGCTGTCGTCATTCCCGGCCAATACGCGCCGTCCAACCGCGTAGACGGCCACGGGACCGCTCCCGGTCCGGAAGCGCCAACCGCGAAGGGGCAGGCTGTCGGCGACGGTGATGGCGGAGCCAAGTGTGTCGACCGTGGCCGGTTGGCGCGCTGCCTGGCGATGGATTCCCGCGGTCCCGCTGAAGGACCAGGGCGATCCCCCGGGTGCGACGGCGGCTTCCCCGTCGGTCAGGACCGGGTCCTCGAAGGTGCCGATTGCGGTGGTCAGGGGATGGTCGGCCACCACGCCGATGCGGTCCTCGGAAGCGTAGTAGGTCGCCGCGCCGCCGCCGAAAAGAAACCATGCCGGCGGCCGGGGCGTTCCGGCAAAGGTGCTCGCCGGATCCGTCTTGTTAAAGTAATTGTCGATGAAAAACAGCGCGTCCCGGGCGGTGTTGTTGGAGTTATCATACTG
>JBNGDJ010000085.1:0-10891 GCA_049974825.1 Halothiobacillaceae bacterium
GCCTGCCCCGGGGCTGGCCGAAGCCCGTCAGACGGATGATCCGCCCTGGGCCTGAGCTTTGGCTGCCGCAAGGCCGTCCCTGGCTTGCGGCAGGTCGCTGTCAGTGAATGACCCACTGGGCATCGGACACCAGGCAGATGCCGCCGAAGCGCCGCAGGGTCGGTCGCAGCTTGTCGATAATGGACTCGACGTCCGACTCGGGGCAGGCGATCAGGATATAGTGGTTGCTGAACAACCCCAGGGCTTCCTCGGCGCGTTCACCCCGGTCGCCCCGGCCGGAAACGTCCTTGATGACCGTGTAGCCGGACAATGGAATTTCCTCCAGACTGTGCAGCAGCCGCTCGGATTGTTCTTCGGCAATAACGATCTCGATTCGCTTGACGGGTTTCATGACTTGAAATCTCCATTTGAGTAATTGATTCAGAGTGCGGGCCGCAATGTGGGTGCCTGCGCGCCTGAAAGCCTCTGCACGTCGCCGGTCCCGGGCTTCATGCGGCAACATGCGGGCCGGCGGGTATCCGGCCCGTGCTGTCACGATTCAGAGACTTGCGTCCTGCCCGCGGCAGGGCATCCATGCCCCAATAGGGAATCTGAAGCATTCGTGCAGAGATTCCCTAAGGAAACTCTGCACGAAGCCATCCATGGCCTCGTGCAGACACGCCCGGGCCGATACATGCTCGGCCCGGGCTCCGCAATTCAATGGCTTACGCCATTGTGCGGCAGGGCATCCGTGCCCTGCACGGGAAGGTCTGCATTTGTGCAGACCTTCCCTAGCCCCAGAGGGCCGAGGTAATGGCGAAGTACAGCGGAATGCCGATGATGATGTTGAACGGGAAGGTGAATCCCAGCGACATCGTGAAGTACTGCCCCGGCTTGGCCTCGGGGATGGCGTAGCGGACAACCGCCGGTACGACAATATACGAGGCACTGGCGGAGAGGATGGCAAGCAGGTAGGCATCGCCCTTGGGCAGGCCCATCACCCAGGCCAGCAGCAGGGCGAGGGTCGCGTTGATCGTCGGCATAATGACCGCGAAGCCGAACTGGAACGCCCCCAAACCCCGGGATTCGCGCAGCTGGCGTGCGACCAGCAGGCCCATCTCAAGCAGGAAGAACGCCAGGATGCCCTTGAAGATGTCCATGGTGAACGGTGCCATCGACTGAACTGCGTCCCCTGCGATGAAGCCGATGGCCAGACTGCCGATCAGCAGCAGGTGCGCTCCGTCGGTGAATGCTTCGTGCATGACGGCCTTCATGGAAATCGGCGCGCTGGCCTCACTGGCGGTTTGGGTCGCCTGCTTCTCGCGACTGCGGACGTAGGTGGCCAGCAGCACCGCCATGATGATTGCCGGAGACTCCATCAGGACCATCGCGACGGTCATATACCCGCCGAACTCGACGCCGTTGCGGGTCAGGAATTCCTGGGCCGCGATAAAGGTGACCGCACTGATCGAGCCGTAGGTCGCGGCAATCGCGGCGGCGTCGTAGGGGTTGGTCCGGCCCTTGAGAATGAAGAAGCTGTAGGCCGGGATGACCGTGGCCATGATGATCGCCCCGCCAAGGGCCAGCACTGCGGTCAGGGACAGTCCCGTTTCCGCCAGCGCCATGCCGCCCTTCAGGCCGATCGCCATCAGCAGGTAGAGCGAGAGGAACTTGGCGATGGCCGGCGGGATTTCGAGATTCGAGCGCAGGGCGCCGGCCAGGATGCCGAAGAAGAAGAACAGGATGACCGGGTCGATCAGGTTCTGGATCAGGTTCGAGTCCATGGTCGTGCCTCCCCGGGATCAGTCTGCCCGACGGGCAAGGCCCGTCGGTGGCAGTGGCGGCAGAGCAGGATGGGGTTGCTTGTGCATCGAAAATCTCCTCGGTCTTGACGTGAACACGGATTTCGCAAGCGGTTGCCAGTCGGTTCCGGCGATGGGGAGATTCTGGCGGGGGCAGGAGATGATTAAAAATGAATAAATATCATCAGGGTTATAGCCCTGGGGTTATGCATTCCCGGCGTGATGCGCCGGGGCGGGCGGTGAAACCATGATGCGGGTCACATTGCGCCAGCTGCGCTCATTCGAGGCCGTGGCTCGCCTGAGGAGCTTTTCGCGGGCGGCAGAGGAGATGCATGTCACCCAGCCGACGGTTTCCAAGCAGATCCGTCTGCTGACCGAGGAGGTCGGTCTGCCGCTGTTCGAGCAGATCGGTCGAAAGGTGTTTCTGACCCAGGCTGGCGAGGCCCTGCACGCCACCTGTGCCGAATGGCTGGAAAACTGGGGGCGTTTCGAGCAAACCATCGCCGACATCAAGGGGCTCAAGCAGGGACGCCTGCGGATTGCCACGGTGACTACCGGCAAGTACTTCATGCCGCGGGTGCTCGGGCCCTTTTACGCCGAGTATCCGGGGATCGAAATCGCGCTGGAGGTGGTCAATCGGGACCGCTTGCTGGAGCGCCTGTCACGCAATCAGGATGACCTGTACGTGATGGGCGTGCCACCGGAGGGTTGGGACATCGTGGCCGAGCCGCTGATCGAGAATCCGCTGGTGGTGATTGCGCCCCGGAACCACCCGCGGGTCAACGAGTCGGCCATTGCGCTGGACTCGCTGGCCGACGAGCGATTCCTGGTGCGCGAGCGCGGTTCGGGCACGCGCATTGCGATGGAGACGCTCGCGCAATCCTGGGGGATGAAGTTTCAATTCACCATGGAGCTGGGCAGCAACGAGGCGATCAAGCAGGCGGTGGCCGGGGGGCTTGGCCTGGCCATGCTCTCGCGCAGTGCGCTGTCGGACGACCCGGCCAAGGACGACCTGGCGGTGCTGGATGTGCAGGGCTTTCCCATCCTGCGCCAGTGGTACGTCGTGCGTCCCCGTGGCAAGCAGACCTCGGTGGTGGCCGAGACCTTCCTGTCCTTCCTGCACGCGCATATCCGCGAGATCGTGCCGGCTGCCTGAGGCGTCCGGCTCCGTCTTCGAACACTCTGCACAAAGTCGCCCAAGGCTTCATGCACAAACGCCCGGGCCGATGCATGCCCGGACGCTGCCCCGCGATTCAATCGCCCTCGCCCTCGCCCTCGGCCTTGTCGGGGCAGGGCGGGGTCCCGGTTTCGGTGGGCGAACTCCATGCCGCGGGAAAGCCGTCTTCCCGGAAAGGTGCCCGCGCGACCAAGTCGGCGCAGTGCGCGTGCATCAACGCCGCCTCCCGCCTGCAGAAATCCGCTACCGCGTCCTGCAGCGGCGGGTGCTGCACCCAGTGGGCCGACCAGGTCGGGGTAGGCAAAAATCCACGCGGAATCTTGTGTTCGCCCTGGGCACCTGGCTCGAAGCGGGCCAAGCCTTCGCGGATGCAATACTCAATGCCCTGGTAGTAACAGGCCTCGAAGTGCAGGGCGTCGTAATTGGCGGCACAACCCCAGTAGCGCCCGTAAAGCGTGTCCCGGCCTCGGTAGAACAGGGCAGCCGCCACGGGGACGCCTTCCCGTTCCGCCAGCACCAGCACCACCTGACGGCCGAGCTGTTTGCCGGTTTCCCTGAAAAATTCCAGGCTGAGTGTCGGGATGCCCAGATGCTTTTCGAAAGTGTCTTGGTAAAAGCCGTGAAAGATGGCCCAGAGCGCATCGTCCACTTCGTCGCCGTGCAGGATGCGCAGCGCAATGCCCTGATCCCGCACCCGGCGTCTCTCCTGGCGTAGGTTCTTGCGCTTTTTTGCGCTCATTTGGCCGAGAAAATCATCGAAGTCCCGATAACCGTCGTTGTACCAGTGATACTGACAGCCCATGCGCATGGCCAGTCCCTCCGCCTCCAGTGCGGCCCGATCGTTGTCGTCGGGAAACAGCCAGTGCAGGCCGGAAAGCCCCTGTTCTTCGGCCGCGGCAATGCCCTGCCGGATCAGGATGGGCTTGATGGTCGTGGCGTCCAGGCCGGGGCGAAGCAGCAGCCGCGGACCGGTGGCAGGGGTGTAGGGAACCGAGACCACCAGCTTTGGGTAATAGCGCAGGCCCATATCCGCCCAGGCGGCTTCCCAGGCGCCATCGAACACAAACTCCCCGTAGTTGTTGGTCTTGGCGTACAGCGGCATGGCGGCAAGCAGCGCGTCCTGCTCGTCTTCCATGAGCAGGTGTTGCGGAAACCAGCCATAGCGCGCGCCGAGGCAGCCGTAGCGTTCCAGCCCGCTGAGGAATGCATGACTGAGCAAGGGCTCGTCGGCACCGCCCAGCGCGTCCCAGGCGCCGGCGTCCACGGTGTCCAGCCGGTCGATGAAACGCAGCTTCAGCCGCTTTGGGAAAAGGTTGGAGTTGTTCAGAGGGTTTTCCATTGCTGCGCCAACCGTGCCGAAAAG
The DNA here is from genome assembly GCA_049974825.1 of Halothiobacillaceae bacterium. Lineage (GTDB taxonomy): Bacteria > Pseudomonadota > Gammaproteobacteria > Halothiobacillales > Halothiobacillaceae > JBKHDT01. Next base: position 4,322 of record JBNGDJ010000085.1, read on the forward strand.
CCCGAGAATATCGAAAACCGGGCTTTTCGCGGTTTTTTGCGTGAGTTCCTGAGGTTTTTTCTACGCTTGCGACAGCATGACCCGCTGCGGGTTCTGGCCTCCCTGCCATTTTTCGGATCCTGGCCTATTCTTGGAGCTTGGACCGCAGGAATCCTTGCGATGCTCTGCTGCGAACAGGCAGGGAGCGGGCCGCCCCGAGCGTTGCAGCATAAGCCTGAGGATGGCTTTGTGCAGCGTTTCCCTTCGAGAATCGCCCGCGACGACCGCGCGTTTGTCGGGGATTCTTGAATCCGGCAATCGGCGTCACGGTGATTGCCGCCCCTGACGAGACGACCAATGACAACAGAATGCAAGAAGCCCTGGCGCGTCACCATCCGGGTCACCGTGGTCAGCATGTTCCTGGCGATCACCACGATCACCGCGGCCGTGGCCATTGCGCTGCAGTTTTACTTCAGTGCCGATCTTGCCGAGGGCTCGGCGCGTTCGGTCTATGCGCAGACAGCCGAGCGCACCCGCGAATATCTGGCAGCCGTTGATGCCCGCGCCACCGTCGAAGCCCGCATGCTGGCCGCCCGGCAGGATCTGGTTCGGGATGGTCGCCCGACCGCGTCGCTGCAACAGCGCCTGGCGGAAACGCTGCGGCGCAACTCAAGCTTTTACGCGGCCTACCTGGGGTTCGACAACGGGGATCTGTACCAGCTGGTGAACCTCGACAGTGGCGTGCGTGTGCGCGAGCAATTCGAGGCCCTGCCACTTGATCGCTGGGTGATGATCACGATCACCAAAGGCACTGACGGGCGCAAGCGGCTGCTGACCTATCTTGACGAGGACCTTCAGCCACGGGCCACGCGCAGCGAGAGCACCGGCTACCGGGCCGACCGCCGCCCCTGGTTTGTTCCGGAGGGGATCGAAGGTGTCCAGAAAACCGAGCCGTACCTGTTCGAGCATCTGCAGTCGCCCGGGCGAACCTACTCCATGCGGCTGGAAGATGGCACGGCCGTGCTTGGCATCGACATTGCCCTGACGTCGCTCTCGTCTCGCCTGGCAAGCCAGAAGACTGGCCCGGAGAGTCGGCTGTACTTGTTCCAGCCGGATGGCGCCCTGATTGCCTCCAGCGAACAGGAGGCGCCGTCGCTGACCGTACCGCCGGCGGTGCCGCTGCGCCTGTCGCCCGAGGAAGCCGCTGCCGTGGCGGCGCAGCCGGTGCTGGTGGTATCCAACGAACTGGACTGGCCGCCTTTTGACTTTGCCGTATCGGGTGCCCCCCGGGGCTATGCCATCGACACCCTGGCGCTGGTTTCCCGGATGACCGGCCTGCGCCTTCGTTACGTCAACGGCTATGACTGGCCCGAGCTTCAGGCGATGTTCGAGTCGGGGCGTCTGGACCTGATCCATCCGGTGCTCGCTACCGAGGCGAACGCGGCGCTGGGTATCCTGACCCGATCTTTCGTGGACGCGCCGTTTGGGGTACTCACCCGCCGCGGTGCCGAGCCGGTACGCGAGATCAGTCAGCTTTTCGGCAAGCGGGTCGCCATTCCGGCCGGCTGGTCGAGCGTGGACCGTTTTCGAAAACTCTTTCCCCGAATCGAGATCGTCGAAGTCCCCGGAACCCGGGGTCTGTTCGCGGCGGTGCGTGACGGGGACGTGGATGCGGGGATCGATACGGCGGCGCCGCTGCGATACAACGCCCGCCAATTCTTTGCCGAGGATGTTGCCATCCATGCCCCACTGGATTTCGGGTCGGCCGAAGTGCCGACGGGGCTGCACTTTCTGCTTCACCCCAGGGTGGCGGATCTCAAGCCGATTTTCGACCGGGCGCTGTCGGCCATCACGCTTGCCCAGCGTGAAGCCCTGAAAACCAAGTGGTTGCTGACTCATCCGGAACTCGGGCCGCAGCGGACCACGGTGCCGCATCCCGAGCTGGTGGCCCTGACGCGCGACAAGGCGAACGTGGGGCAGTTGCACGAGCTGTCGCTGGACGGGGTCGACACCTATGTCTTTCTCGAATCGGTCGGTATGACCGGCGAGGATCCGGACTATCTGGCCGTGGTGACACCACGCGCGACCGTGCTTGGCCCGGCGCTTGCGCAAGTCCGTCATGCAGTGTTGATTACGGCGGCGTTTTTGCTGCTCGTCCTGCCCCTGTCCTGGTGGCTGGCGCGTTTTATTGTCCGGCCCGTCCGGCAGCTGGCCCGGGAGAATGACAAGATTCGGGATCGGCACTACGGGGATCTGGTGCAGGTGCACAGCCGCATCGTGGAAATCGACGACCTGGGTGAATCAATGATTCGGATGGGGCGCGCCATCGAGCGTCATGTCCACGAGCAGCAGGCGCTCATGGATTCCTTCGTGGAGCTGATCGCCCAGGCCATTGACCAGAAGTCACCCTACACAGGCGGGCATTGCCGGCGCGTGCCGGAACTGGCCATGCTGCTTGCCCGCAAGGCCGAGCAAAGCGACGAGGCTCCCTTCGATACCTTTGGTTTCAGGGACGAGAACGCCTGGCGGGAATTCAGGATCGGCGCCTGGCTGCACGACTGCGGCAAGATCACCACGCCGGAGCATATCGTCGACAAGGGTGCCAAGCTTGAGACCATCCACAACCGCATCCATGAAATTCGTACCCGCTTCGAGGTGCTTCATCGCGATGCGACCATCCGTTACCTGCAGCGCTGCCTGGCCGACCCGGAGGATGAGCCGGATGCCCGCGCCGAACGCGAATCGGCGCAACAGCGTCTTCAGGAAGACTTCTGGTTTGTGGCCGGCTGCAATGACGGGCAGATGCCCATCGATGACGCCGCGCTGCAACGGCTGGACGCGCTTGGTCAGATCACATGGCAACGACATTTCGATGACCGGCTCGGGCTGACCCCGCTGGAAAAGGCGCGTCGCGGCGAAACGGCCGAGCCGCTGCCGGCAACGGAGCCGCTGCTTGCCGACAAGCCCTGGCACATCATCGAGCGCCCCGAGCCGCCGGACTATGATCCGCGCCTCGGCATTCGCATGACCGTCCCCGAGCATCTTTACAACCTGGGGGAGCTGTACAACCTCAAGGTGGCCCGAGGCACCCTGACGCCGGAGGATCGGTTCAAGATCCAGGAGCACATCATCGGAACCATCCGGATGCTCGACCAGCTGCCGCTGCCCGACGAGCTGGCCAGAGTCCCGCGGTATGCGTCGACGCACCACGAGACGCTCGACGGTCGTGGCTACCCCCGGGGCCTGACGGCGGAGGATCTTTCCATCCCCGAGCGGATCATGATCCTGGCCGATATCTTCGAGGCACTCACCGCCGCCGATCGGCCCTACAAGTCGGCCATGCCGGTCAGCGAGGCCATCGAGATTCTCCACCGCATGGTTGCAGACAAACACGTCGACCGCGACGTGTTTGTCCTGTTCCTCAAAAGCGGAGCCTATCTTGAGTACGCCCGGAACTACCTTGATGAATCCCAGATCGACGAAGTGCCGCTGGCCCGCTATATCGCCGACTAGAAATGTCGTGAAGGTCGGGTTTTTTTGTATACTGGATTCCTCTTTTCGTCAGTTATTGATGGGTGAATCGGGCGCCAGTGCCGGGGGCATCATGGCCTGTCCGAGCACTGCCCCGGGATACACGCCATGGATTTTCAGGAGCCAGCCGACGACTTGACCCGCACGCCAACGCTGCAGATGTATGCCAGTCTTCAGCGCGCCTTCGATCATTTCAATCAGGCCCTGTTTGAAGGGGCGTTGCCACACTGCCTGATTACCCTGCGCAGTTCCAACCGGCATCGGGGGTATCATCACGCCGAGCGTTTCATCTCCGCCGAAGGAAAAACCGTGCACGAGCTCGGGCTGCATCCGGGGTTCTTCACCCTCATGTCGGCCGAGGTCGCGCTGTCGACGCTGGTGCACGAAATGGTGCATCACTGGCAGGAGTGCTTCGGCAAGCCGAGCCGGTCCAATGCCCACAACCGTGAATGGGTGGCCAAGATGGAGTCCCTGGGGTTGGTGCCCACCAGTACCGGTCTTCCAGGGGGTACGCAGACCGGGCGACGGGTCACCCATTTCATTCAGCCGGACGGGCCCTATCACCAGGCCTGCCGGGAACTGCTGGCAGAGGGGTTTGCCCTGCCGTGGTTCGACCGCCACGTGCCGGCGGACCCTGAAACGGTCAACGAAACCCGGGAGGCGCTGGCCGCCGAGGGGCTTGCAATCGCGGACAGCCCCCCGCCGCTGGAGCAGTTTCCGCCGCTGGAGCCGGAGGGGGGTGGGGAGGCACCACCGCCGATCTTTACGCCCCCGCCACGCAAGCCGACTCCGCCCCGACTGCGCATGACCTGCCCGGAATGCGAGGCACGCGCCTGGACAGAGCCGGACAATGAGCTGATCTGCGGGCTGTGCAAGGTGACGATGATCTCCGGCTGAGCTTGCCCCGGTTTCGGCCGTTGGTTGCGGGACGGCCTGAACCCCGACGGCGCTGTCGTCGATGACTCTGGAGGAGCGCGATTGTGCGCGGGATTGAACACATACCCTGGGCCTATGATGCCGGGATGAGCGTTTTCGATGCGATGGGCCTGTCGCGCTGGCGTGCCTGCGTGGTCGCGGGCGTCACCGGCCGGGTGCTGGAGATCGGCTGCGGCACGGGGAGGACCCTGTCGTATTACGGACCACAGGCCTCGGTGGTGGGAATTGATCCGGACCGCGCGGCCCTGCATCGGGCCGGGCGCCGGCGCTCACAGACGCCCCTGGTCACCGGGCGGGCGGAAACCCTGCCCTTTGCCGATGGCAGCTTCGATGTCGTGGTGACCAGTCTCTGTTTCTGCAGCGTGGACGATGTGGTGGCCGGGTTGGCCGAGGTCCATCGAGTTCTGCACCCACAGGGGCAGCTTCGCATGCTTGAGCATGTCCGTGCCCGCAGTCCGCTTTGGGCGAAGCTGCAGGATGCCCTGCATCCCGGCTGGCAGGCGGTCAGCGGGGGATGTCGGCTCAACCGGGACACCGAGGCCGCAGTGCGTGCCGCCGGCTTTGTGGTGGACGAGCAGACCCGCCTGGCCCGCGGCATCATGCGTTGTTTTCGTGCGCACAGGGGCGGGCCCGAGGCAGTCGAGCAGGGGAGTCGCGGCACGCCATGAGACAGGCCCCGGTTTGATCCACTGGGGCAGCAGGGACTTGCGGGTTTCGTGATGTCGTTTCTGAATATCGGCAAGAAGGACGAATACGGGCGGCAGCGGCGCATCGAGCACCGGGGCCGCTTCCTGCGTGCAAGCCGGACCGGCGGCGTGGCCCTGCGCGCGCAGGCGAAGGTTGCCGGACTGACCCTGAGCGGGAACACCAGCCACGGGCTGCGCGTGTCCGCCACGCCGCTTCGCAATACGCAGGTCGCCTTGCAGAACGGGCGATTTATCCTCAGGGGGCGCTATGGTCGCGGGCCGACCAAGCTGAACCTTTCCAAGTCGGGCGTGACGGTCTCAACCCGCAATGCGCTGGGCACTTTCAACTGGGTCAAGCCAAATCGCTCGTCGGCGAAGATTGCCGGCATTCAGTGGCGCGGCAAGACCGCGGCCAACATGCAGGTCGCCTACATGGCCGTGCTGGCCGTCGTATCCCTGGTCCAGCTGGTGCTGCTGCTCTCGGTGCGGCTGGTTCGGATCCTGATGGCGCTGGCAGGCGGTATCTCTCGACTGGTCGCCGCGATGCCCGCAATGGTGGCCGAGGGGCACCGTCGCTGGCGCAATGGCCGGCTCGAGCGACAGTTCCCGTCGTTCAGGCGTGGTGCGCCCTGGCAGCCCTCGGACCTGCAGGTGGCCTCGGCCCTGGTCATGACCCACTGGGGGCGGGGGCGTTCGGTGAGGCGGGCACCCGTCATGATGGGTGAAACGGCGAGCGAAATGCCGGACTGCTCCCTGCTGAATACCTGGCCTGATCGGGTCGAGCCGATGCGCTGGCGGGTCGGCCGCTGGGAGGCCCGGGCCGGGAAAAAGCGCACTGGACACCTGGCCCGGATGGCCTGGCTGGGGCGTGAGGCAGCCCGTCATCTCGATGCCGACCAGCGGGTGGCGCTGGCCTTCGCGCTGGATGACTGCGCGCGGGCTCAGGGTGCGCGGACCAATCTGCAGGATCAGCTGCTCGAAGTGTTCTGCGACTTCGCCGGCTTGCTTTTCGAACTGCCGGATGAGCCACTGTCGGAAGAAGATCCCGAGCAGTCACCCGAGCCGCCTTCGATGGACCCGCCATCGCGCAGGCGCCCGCTTGTGGACCTGAACCGGGCCTCGCCCGAGGAACTGGAATCCATTCCGCATATCGGGCCGGAGCGCGCCCAGGAAATCATCCAGATGCGGCCGATCCGACGGTTGGAGGAGCTGAGGGCCATCGACGGGATCGGCCCGCAGAGGCTGGCCGAGATCGAGGCCTACGGCGTCATGCTGTAAGTGGTTTTTGCGGGAGTACAGCGTGCCAGAAACGGGATGCCGAACGGGGCCTGTCAAGGGCCCCGTTCAATGGCATCCGCCTTGTGCGTTGGGGGCGCCACGCTCAGGTCAGGGAACCTGAAGCATTCTCGAGGAGATTTCCTCGAGACAGGCGCCGTGC
>JBNGDJ010000086.1:0-10707 GCA_049974825.1 Halothiobacillaceae bacterium
CTCGGCCCGGGCTCCGCAATTCAATGGCTTGCGCCATTGTGCGGCAGGGCATCCGAGACCGGCACGGGAAGGTCTGCATTCGTGCAGACCTTCCCAAGCCGTCAAATTGAAATGCCTTACCGGGCCAAGGCCTGTTCAACCTTGTCTCGAACCGCCCCCCCTTCAAGGGCTTCGACCAGAGCAAGCGCAAAATCCAGGGCCGTACCCGGACCGCGGCCAGTAATCAGCTTGCCGTCAACCTCCACGGCCGCCCCGGTCACCTCGGCCCCCTCCGCCTCGGCAGCGTCCAGCGCGCCGGGGTAATGGGTCACCCGCCGTCCTGCCAAAAGCCCCGCACGCGCCAGCACCTTCGGGGCCGCGCAAATCGCGGCAACCTGCCGACCGGCTGCCCACTGGGCCTGAACCATGGAAACAACCCGCGGGTCGTCCCTCAGGGTGTTGGCGCCCGGCTGCCCTCCGGGCAGCACGACCAGGTCGAACCCCTCGGCGTCATCCGGCAATTCATCAATCGTGGCATCCGGCAAGATGACCGTATCCCGGGAGGCCCGCAGTGGCCCGGCTGCCAGCCCGGCCACCACGACCTCCACCCCGGCACGCCGCAGTATGTCGATAACGGAAATCGCCTCAAGCTCTTCAAAGCCCGGGGCCATCAGAATCAAAGCCTTGCTCATGTAACCCTCCCTCTTGTCAGGGAAGGTCTGCGCAAATGCAGACCTTCCAGCGCAGAGCATGGATGCCCCAATCGGGAATCTGAAGCATTCGTGCAAAGATTCCCTAAATCACCGAGCCCGAGCCGAGCATATATCGGCCCGGGCGTGTCTTAACTGGGGCCCCGCCAGCTGACGCGTTCAGCTGGCGTCAGCCCACAAAGCCAAGCATGACTTTGTGCAGAGAGTCCTTGGACAGGCGAAACAGCAGAGGACGGCCTGCCCCGGAATGCACTTGCAACCGATACGCGGGGCGGACCGTCAGCCAAGTCAGCGACGGGAAACGATGACCATGCCCTTGAGCAGGTTGAGCGACTCGTACAAGAGGTAGTCACTGTCGATCAGCGGCTCGCCATCGCGATCCACCGCCAGCTGACGCTTCTGACGGTCCTTGTCTCCCGCTGCTTCTTCACCGTCCAGGTGTCCGCTCAGGCTGGATTCGGAGAAACGCGGCCGCTCCTCGCCCCGGGTGACCTGCAGGGGGGCCAGAAAAACATCCGGCTCGATGCCCTCGGCCTGAATCGACCGCCCGGAGGGCGTGTAGTAACGCGCGGTGGTCAGCTTGATCGCGCCGCCGCCGCTAAGCTCCTGGATCGACTGCACCGAGCCCTTGCCGAACGTCCTTTCGCCGGCAATGAGCGCGCGCCCCTCATCCTGAAGGGCACCGGCGACAATCTCTGAAGCGGAGGCGGAACCGCCATTGACCAGCACCACGATCGGCGCACCATCAAGCATGTCCCCGGGACGGGCGTTGAATTTCATGTCCGAGTCTTCGACCCGGCCGTCGGTGTAGACAATCAAGCCCTCGTCGAGGAAGGCGTCCGCCACACCGACCGCGCCCTGAAGAACGCCCCCGGGGTTGTTGCGCAGATCCAGCACGATTCCGTCGAGCGGGGCGTCGTTTTCCTCGCGCAGGTCATTGAGCGCCTGGCGCATCTGCTCCACGGTGCCCGACTGGAACTGGGTGATCCGCAAATAGCCATAGCCAGGCTCCATTATGTGGGCCCGCACGCTGCGCACCCGGATGATGTCTCGCTCGATCGTCACCTCAAAGGGCGCGTCCTCGCCCTCGCGCACCACGGTCAGATCAATTTCGGTTCCCGGCTCGCCGCGCATTTTCTTGACCGCATCGGCCAGCGTCATGCCCCGGGTGGACTCGCCATCAATACGGACGATCATGTCGCCCCCCAGAATGCCGGCGCGCTGGGCCGGCGTATCGTCGATCGGCGCCACCACCTTGACGAAACCGTCTTCCATGCCAACCTCGATGCCGAGCCCGCCGAAGGTGCCGGTCGTCCCTTCCCGAAGCTGCTTGAACTCGTCAAGGTCAAGATAGTTGGAGTGCGGATCAAGTCCCGCCAGCATCCCGCGGATGGCGTTGTCGAACAGCTCCTGGTCATCGACCTCGTCAACGTAATCGCTCTTGATCCTCGCCAGAACGTCGGTGAAGGTCCGCAGCTCGTCAAGCGGCAGCGCCGCCTCGGTCGTATCGGCGGCCTCGCGTTCCGCCACCGCGTTCACCGCGACTGCGGCAGTAAACCCGAGGGCGAGGCCGGCGGCCAGCCAGGTCATCTTGAAAAACCGGTTGCTCATATCTTGAATATCACTCGCTGATTCGACCGGGGGTAATGGCCCCGAGAATTGTCTATTCCGGACGTGCTGCCCTCGCGCAGAACTTCTCTATGGAAACTCTGCACAAAGCCATCCTTGGCTTTGTGGGCTGACGCCAGCTGCGCGTTCAGCAACGCCCGGGCCGATACATGCTCGGCCCGGGCTCCGCAATTCAATGGCTTGCGCCATTGTGCGGCAGGGCGTCCATGCCCTGCACGGGAAGGCCTGCATTTGTGCAGAGATTCCTTGGCTGCCTATCAGTGTAGCACCGGGGCAGACGGGTCGATGGACACCGTCCCGGTTCAGACGCCCCGACAGACGAATAATTCCCGGCAGGTACATGCCGAACCGAGGTGAGACGGTGCAAAAATCCGCCCCGACCTGTGCAGGGGTTTGATTCAGCCGGCGCCCGATCGGGCCTGCCGGTAGGGCGCCCAGCTGGCCGGGTCAACCGGCCGGTTGCCCTTGCGCACCTCGAAATACAGACCCGGTTCGGCCCGACCGGCCGTGCGCCCGGCCTCCGCCAGCGACTGCCCCCGGCGGACCTGATCGCCCTGCGCGACCAACAGGCGGGTATTGTGTGCATACAGGCTCAGGTAGCCCCCGGCGTGGCGCAGGATCACCATCTGCCCCAGGCCCGACATCCAGTCGGCAAAGACGACCTGGCCATCGGCCACGGCCCGGACGGGCATGCCTCGACGGGTTTCAAAAAACAGTCCTTCGGACTTGAGATTCCCCACTCCCAGCGCGGCCCCGTAGCCCCGCGCCACCGAGGCGGTTACGGGAATCCCTCCCTCATCCGCCTGCGCGGGCGGAGCCGGCTGCGCTGGCACAGGCTCCGGCGCTGGATCAGGATCGGGGGCTTGCTCAACAACGATCCGGGCAAGCTCTTCTTCCATACGTGCCTTCCGGTTGCGCAAGTCCGCCAGCCTGGCCTCGCCATCGGCCAGACGCTCTTCGAGCTCGGCCATGTCGGCCTGGCGACGCGCCCGCAGCGTCGACAGCCGCGTCTTGCGCGCCTCAAGCTCCTGGGCCGTCTGGACCAGCCGGTTCGACTCGGCTTCCAGTTCGGATTCGACTGCCGCCAGTGCTTCACGAGCCTGACGCCAAGCCACCAATTCGTCCCGGATCGGCGCGATCAGGTGGCGCAGGTAATGCAGGTCGCGCTCGGTGGCCAGCGGGTCGGCCCCGGCCAGCAACAACTCGACAAGACTGCGATCACCCAGGCGATAGGCCACCGCCAGGCTTGCGGCCAGAGAGTCGGAGAGCGCAGCGACCCGCGTTTGCAGGGTTTGCCGATCCGTGCGCAGGGTCGCCTGCCGTTTTAGTAGCTGATCCCGCTTTTGGGCCAGCGCATCGATGCGCTCGTCCACTGACGCAATTTCGCGCTCGGTGCCTTCAACCCGGTCACGCAGCGATTCCATCTCTTTGGCCAGCGAGGCCAGTTCACGGGACTGGCCCTCGATCTGTTCGGCAAGTTCCGGCTCGGCCAGGACAGGTGTCGCAGTCAGGTTCAACATGAGCGCGAGGACCGGCCCGATCGCACGAAGGCGGCATGGCCCGAAGCGTCGAACGCCTTCGCGCCGGAACACCCTGACGGGGCGGGTTTCGTTGCATAAATTCATGCGACAGTCGCTTGAATAAAGGTTAGAATTCTACCGAAAATCCCGTCTTGAGCGGCGGGCATCTGCGCACCGGCAGGGAAATCCGGCCGCAGACTCAGGAACACTGCAACCCGCTGAGCACGCCGCCCTGGTCGGTGTGCGGCATGGTTGCGAGCCTGCCCGAAACCAGGGACGAGTGCGGGCGGCATCCTTGAAACTGGCCGGATCCCAAGACGATCATGATGCTTGACGATGACACCTGCACGCCACGACTGATGGCCAAGGCCGAGGATATCGAACGGGCCTCGCGCTCACTGAAGGCCATGTCGCACCCGCTGCGCCTCAAGATCCTCTGCGTGCTCGGCGAAAACGAAGTCAGCGTACAGGAAATTGTTGCAGCGGTCGGAACCACTCAGAGCAACATTTCTCAGCATCTGGCCATTCTGCGCGACAAGGGCATTCTGGCCTCGCGCAAGGATGCCAACCGCGTGTTCTATCGCGTGTCCGACGCACGCACACTGCGGCTGATCAGCATGATGCAGGAAGTGTTTTGTCCGAACGCACTCTAAGGGAACTCTGCACAAATCCATGAATGGATTTGTGCAGAGTTCCCTAAAAAGCCGGGCAGGAACCTTTGAAACCGGCATCCGGCCAGCCTGGGCGTCGCAGACCTTGAATTTCCGTCCGATGGCACAGATATCATGGGCAGCAACCTAACCGGGCAAGGCACAGGACGCCCCCTGCCGCATTTTCCACCTCGACCGGAGCACGGCCGGGGATACTCGTCTCCCAATCCATCCCTTGCAAACCCTTCAGGAGAACATTCATGACAACCGATCGCATAGTACGCATTGTCGCCGGCGCCATGATCATGCTGACGCTGATCCTTGCCCATGTCACCGGACAGGCAGACCTGAGCAAGCTCAGCTGGCTGTGGCTGACCGCGTTTATTGGACTTAACCTGTTCCAGAGCGGATTCACTCGTTTCTGCCCCCTCGACAGCATTCTCCAGAAGATGGGCGTTCGTCGGGCCAGCTAATCCATCCGAACAGGCGCCGCCTGTCACGGCCACTCCCCCCGATCACCGCCTGCATGGCAGGCGGCAGACTGGGTGGCGGCCCTGTCCGGCTCCGGCCCGAAGCATGGCGCGGGACATTACAGCCCCGTGGCCTGATGACTTCGGCATGATCCGCAGCGGGATTGGCGGGGCCCTGTTCCAAACCACAGCGACAGATCCAACGTCATGATGGAATTTATCGATTTCCTGGCCCGGCACTGGCTTCTCACCGCCGCCGCCGTGGTGCTTGTCGTCATGCTCATCGCAACCGAAGTCTTGAAGAAAATGCGCAAGTTCAAGGATGTCACCGTTGCCCAGGCCGCCCGGATGGTCGGCGACGAGAACACGCTGGTACTCGACTGCCGCGAACCGGACGAACATCGGGCCGGACACCTCCGCGACAGCGTGCTGATCCCGGTCGGCTCGCTCAAGGACCGGGTTCAGGAGATTGAAAAGTACCGGGAAAAGCCGGTGCTGGTTTACTGCCGCTCCGGAAACCGCTCTGTCACCGCCTCGAACATCCTCGTTTCAGCCGGCTTCACGGACGTGTCCAACATGCTGGGCGGTATCCTGGCCTGGGAAAACGAAAACTACCCGGTCAAGCGAAAGAAGTAATCCCGCAGGATCGCGATGACTTCCATGAGTGACCAGCCCATCCATGTCACCTGCCCCGAATGCGGGGCAACCAACCGGGTCCCCCGCGCGCGCATCGGCCAGGGCCATTGCGGCCGATGCAAGTCACCGTTGTTTCCCGGGCGGCCAATCGTTCTGGACCCCGAAAGTCTCCAGCGCCACCTGGCCGGAACCGACCTGCCGCTACTGCTCGACTGCTGGGCCGAATGGTGTGGCCCCTGCCGGATGCTTGCCCCGGTGCTTGACCAGTTGGCGGCAAATCATCCGGGGCTGCGCGTGGGCAAACTGGACACGGAGCAGCATGGACAGATGGCGGCGCAACTGGGCATCCGCAGCCTGCCCACCCTGGTCCTATTCATGGGCGGGCAGGAAATGGCACGCGTCAGCGGCGCCCTCCCGCTGCCCCAGCTTGAACAGTGGCTCAGACAGAACGGCGGGCTTTAGGGAATCTCTGCACGAATGCAGACCTTCCCGTGCCGGTCTCGGATGCCCGGCCGCTCAATGGCGCAAGCCATTGAGTCGCGGAGCCCAGGCGTTTCCGAACGCGGGTTCCACCTCCGTTCGGCTGGCACCAGCCCGTAAAGCCGGGCTTGGCTTTGTGCAGAGCCCCGTTTGGGCCGACCGACCTCACTTTTCACAACCCATCGCAACAAACAATCACACGGAGTTTCCGACCCATGGCCGAACAGACCCCCGAAAACAATGCCGCTACCGGCGAGAGCAAGCAGTTCGCTATCCAGAAGATCTACCTGAAGGATTGCTCGTTCGAATCACCCAACTCGCCGAAGTCCTTCACCCTGAAAGAGTGGAACCCCGCCATCAACGTGCAGGTCGGCAATGCTGCCGGCGGCCTGGGGGAAAACCAGTACGAAGTAGCCCTGACCATCACCGTGACGGCTTCGCAGGACGAGGAGACCCTGTACTTGGCCGAAGTGCAGTACGCGGGAATTTTCGCCATCACGGGCTTTGAGCGGCCCGAGCTTGAGCACATGCTGGGCGCCTACTGCCCGAACATGCTTCTGCCCTATGTTCGTGAGACCGTGGCAGACCTGATCGTCAAGGGCGGCTTCCCGCAGTATCTTCTGCAGCCGATCAACTTCGACGCGCTACTCGCACAGCATCGCCAGCAACAGGCGGCGCAGGGCGAGGCACCGGCCACGCCCCAGTAAGACATGGCCATGCAGCCCAAGACCGTCGTCGTCGGGGCCGGCTCTTGGGGCACTGCGCTTGCCATGCGCATTGCCCGTGACGGCACGCCCGTCTGCCTGGTGGGCCGTGAGCCCCGGGTCATGGAGGAAATGGCGGCCCGGCGCGAGAACGCCCGCTACCTGCCGGGCCACCCGCTTGGACCATCCATAGATCCCACCACCGAACTCGAGCGGGCGGTGGACGGCGCGGATCAGATCTGGCTGGTGCTGCCAACCAGTGCCATCGCGCCGTTTCTGGATCGCTGGGGACCAGTCCTGCCGCCGCAGGCCGGTTACGTCTCCGCCAGCAAGGGCTTTGAGCACGGAACTGGACGGCGCATCAGCGAAATGATTGCCGAGGCCCTGCCCGAGTCGAAGTTCGCCGTACTGTCCGGCCCCTCCTTCGCGGCGGAAGTTGCGCGGGGGGTGCCGAGCGCCGTTGCGGTGGCCAGCCGCGACCTGGAGTTCGCGCACGCCGTGGCCGACCGGGTACACGGGCATCGCTTTCGTGCCTACACCACCGAGGACGTATTGGGCGTGGAGCTTGGGGGCAGCCTGAAAAACGTGCTGGCCATTGCGGCCGGTGTCTCGGACGGCTTCGGTTACGGGGCCAATGCGCGCGCCGCGCTGATTACCCGTGGACTGGCAGAGATCATGCGGCTGGGTGATGCCCTGGGCGCAGAACGACAAACCCTGATGGGGATGGCCGGCATGGGGGATCTGGTACTGACCTGCACGGATGACCAGTCCCGCAATCGGCGCCTGGGTCTGCTGCTGGCCGAGGGGCTGTCACCGGATGCAGCCTGCGCCCGGATCGGACAGACGGTGGAAGGCATTCACGCCGCGGCCGAAGCCGGGCGACTGGCTGACCGCCACGGTGTGGACATGCCAATTTCCCGGGCTGTCCAGCAGGTCCTTTTCAACGGGCTGCCCGCCCGCCGGGCAGTTGAGGCATTGCTGGACCGCGACCAGCGCGACGAGGGCGTCTGACCCCTTTTCCGGGCGCCTCGAAAAACCACTTCCCCTGGGTTCTTCGAGAGCCCTTCTGGACGCCCGGAAAACGCTGCTTGACGCCCTCCGCGGCTTTGTGGCCCCGCCACCACCCCGCAGCCAGCGCCATGTATATTGCAGGGCCTGGCTCAGACGCCGCCTCCAGCCTTGATACCCGCCTTGACGTTATCCCAGCTGGCCCAGTTGTCTTCGTCCGGCGGCAGCTGCACGTGATATCCCAGTGATTGCAGGTTGGCCCGTACCGACGCCACGTCCTCGCGCGCCAGCCTGCGATCGGGCGTCAGTTCCAGCTCCATCACCAACTCCACGCGCCCCATGCGCTCCATGATCGGGCCGGCCACGTCATCAAAGGCGTCTCTTTTCGCCAGGTACAGGTACAGCCCCTCGCGCCGGCTGCTTCGATAGATCCAGGTTTTCATCGCTCACTTTTTTGGTCTGGTTGCACAATTCGAATGCCCGGACAGCCCGCCGGCATCCCTGCGAATCTGACGGCCATACGAAAAGACCCCGCCTCGGCGGGGTCTCAGATTGACGGGCAAACCCATCTTCCGGATCGGAGCCCGGATCAGCAGCCTCAGCCTTCCTTGTGGTAGTCCCAGAGGCGCTGCACTTCGTTTTTCGAGCCCAGGATGACCGGGACACGCTGATGCAGCTTCTGAGGCTCCATTTCCAGAATCCGCTCAGGCCCGGTGATCGACAGGCCGCCTGCCTGCTCGACAATCATGGACATCGGATTGGCCTCGTACATCAGGCGCAGCTTGCCGCCCTTCTCCCGTGTCTTGCTGTCGATCGGGTACATGAATACGCCACCGCGAGTCAGGATGCGATGCACTTCGGCCACCATGGAAGCGACCCAGCGCATGTTGAAGTCCCGGCCGCGCGGTCCTTCCTTGCCTTTCAGGCATTCATCGATGTAGCGCTGCACGGGCGCGTCCCAGAAGCGCTGGTTGGACATGTTGATGGCAAACTCGCTGGTGTCCTCGGCCAGACGAATGTTCGGATGGGTGAGGATGAACTCGCCCAGTTCCCGGTCCAGAGTGAAGCCATTGACCCCGTCCCCAATGGTCAGCACGAGGATGGTGGACGGGCCATAGGTGACGTAACCGGCAGCAACCTGCTCGGTGCCCGGCTTGAGGAAGTCTTCCTCGCCCGGATCGGCCTTGCCCTCCGGCGCGCGAAGGATCGAGAAGATGGTGCCGACCGTGACATTCACGTCGATATTGGAAGAGCCGTCCAGCGGATCGTAGGTGCACAGGTACTTGCCGCGCGCCAGCTCCGCCGGGAGCTGGTATACCTCGTCCATTTCCTCGGAGGCCAGTGCGGCCACCTGACCGCCCTCGGCCAGGATGCGGGTAAACTCGTCGTTGGAAATGATGTCGAGCTTTTTCTGGGTCTCGCCCTGAACGTTCTCGGTCTCGGCCGAACCGAGAATGCCGATCAGGTTGCCCTTGCCGACCTGCGAAGAGATCAGCTTGCAGGCCGAGGCGATGTCGCCCATCAGCAGCGTGAAGTCGGTGTCGATGCGGCCGGCGCGGACTTGCGCGGCCAGATACTGCGACAGACTGGGATTGCTGGACATGTCATTGACTCCTTGGCGTGTCGTGCTTCGTGATATCAAAAATGGTTGTTTACCGGCCGCGCCGGTGCCCGCAGGCAAGTCGCTCCGCTCAGACGCGGCGACATCCACTCGGCATGTTACCGCAAATCCTGGCTTTGCGGGCATGCCCCGGCCGCGGGCCCGTCGCCCCCCTGCGAGGCCCGCCAGATCGGGGACCGGACAATCCACCGCATCCGGCAAGGGGCCGGAATTACCCCGATCTTGCCCTGCTCAACGGATGACGGCTATCCTCTACCGTTATCAGAGGCATTTTCAGCCGTTGGCTGCCGAGGGGAAACTCTGCACAAATCCATCCATGGATTTGTGGGCTAACGCCAGCTTAACGCGCCAGCTGGTGGAGCCCGCGTTCAGACACGCCCGGGTCGATACATGCTCGGCCCGGGCTCCGCAATTCAATGGCTTGCGCCATCGAGCGGCAGGGCATCCGGCTCGCGCGGCGCCTTCGTGAACGGCAGGCAGGCACGTGCAGCTTTTATACGCGCGCCCGAGAGCCGACGGGGTCCAGCCTGCCAAGATCTGCGGCAGGGACCACAATCAGGGGAGTTCAGGACCGGACCATGGGTCAGGACGATGAAAACATCACGACCGTAAAGAGTCGCAGGATCATATCCAAGATCATGTCCCGCCATTTCGATGCGCGGGGCAAGTTTCGGCTGCTTGCCAAGGACGAGGCGGACGACGAGTATCAGGGCGAAACCCGCTTCGTGAAGCATGATGCGGATGACGGCCTGATCATGGTCGAGGCGCTCCCGGCGGTGACCGGGCGACATCTGGAGATGGCCGACAAAATCGAGGTGCGCGGGGTTCTCGATTCGCTGCTGACCTGGTTTCACACCGACAAGCTCAAGACTGTCCACGAAGGGAATGACCGATACTACGTGATTCCCTATCCGGACGAGCTCTACCGGCTTCAGCGCCGCAACGCGTTCCGCATTCCGCTGCCGCGCAGCATGGCCTCCCAAGTGGAGGCCCGCATCGGCGAGGAAAGCACCCCGGTGCAGCGCGACATTCGCACGCGGATCTTCGACCTGTCCGCCACTGGTGCCGCCATTCTCGTCAGTCAGGACGATGCCGAATGGCTTGACGTGGGCACCCGTCTGTCCGGCGCCCGGCTCTATGTCGAGGGCCTGCTGGATATCGTGGTGACCATGGAGGTGCGCAACCATCGCCCGGGCATGAAGGACGACGAGGTATTGATCGGCGTGCACTTCGAAAGCCTGGGCGCCACCGAGGCCCACGCCCTGCAGCGTGCGGTCATGGAAATCCAGCGCACCACGCT
>JBNGDJ010000087.1:0-4801 GCA_049974825.1 Halothiobacillaceae bacterium
GGTAATTTCCATGCAGCGATTATATCAAAATAGCGTTAACAGGCCCTAGGGAAACTCTGCACGAAGCCATCCATGGCTTCGTGGGCTAACGCCAGCTGCGCGTTCAGACACGCCCGGGCCGATACATGCTCGGCCCGGGCTCCGCAATTCAATGGCTTACGCCATTGTGCGGCAGGGCATCCGTGCCCTGCACGGGAATCTCTGCATTCGTGCAGAGATTCCTTAGGGTGGAACATGCCCCGAGCATGCAAAGTGCGCGGCAGTCTCGCGTTACTTTCAGTCGCCTGCTCGGCCAGTATTGCACGTCTCGCGTCGTGAGCGTCCCGGACACGCCGGGCAGGTAGAGCAGCCGCTCGTGAATCCGCCGGACCATGTCATCCATCAGCGGGCCGCTGTCGAGCAGGCCATCGAGGCCGTCATCCTGACCGAGATTTCGCTCGATCAGGATTTCAACAAACGGCTCGCCGGCGGCGACGACTTCCACCGGCTCGAAGCCGCGCCAGTTGTACCGCCCGTCCTCGATAGCCGCGACATGGTGGCGGATGAGCAGTCCTTCCACCAGCCCGGCCACCGGCCAGTCGGGCAGACGGGTGGTCGGGTCGAAATCCCATTGCTCCAGCGGCTCCCAGTCCAGCCGGGTTTCGTTGATGGAATCCGCCGTCAGGCAGGGCTGGCCCAGGCAGGTTTTCCGCGTGGCCGTGGCATCGTCGATCGTCCTGCGGCTGATCGCGGCGAGGATGGCGGCATTTCCCCGCAGCGGATGCGCCAGAAGGCGGTAGGCCACATGCGGCCCGACTTCGAAGGCGGCTTCGGGCGCGACCACCTCGGCGCCCATCGATTCGATCAGAGTCTGCCGCCGTGCCTGACCCAGATTGTAGCGCCGCACTTCCACCACACTGACCCAAAGCGGTGGCCCCGCGCCCTCGGGCTCCACCACCACCAGACCGTAGCGTAACTGGTAGCGGGCATGTCTGGTCGGCGGCTCACGGGTTTGCAGCAGAGCCACGGCCTTGGTCAGCGGGTCCAGCGAGGCACTGAAGGGAAACGGCGAGGCGGGATCATCGGCGTCGGCCAGCGCCTCGGCAAGCCGGGCATCCGCCTTGCCGGGATCGATCACCTGCCAGCCGGGTGCCTGAATGAACCGTTCATCCAGCCGTTGCAGATCGAGGTTGGCGCGCTCCCGATCCGGGTCATCGGGCAGAAAGGCGTCGCCACCCCATGCTGTCAATGGCAGCAGGCCGGCCAGCAGCAGGGCGGCCAGCATTTCCCGGCCCCCTTGCCTTCCCTGGCGTCCCATGCCCATGCCGGGTCAGCGCGCCGTGCGAGCACGCAGCTCCCGCAGGTCCCAGTCCTTGATCATGTCGATGATCAGGTCGATATCGTCGACGTTCTGGCCCTTGACCTGCAACAGCACGCGACCGTCCAGCAGCAGGGTGGCCTCGCCCCGGTTGCGTTCCGGTTCCCATTTGACGATGCCCGACTCACGACCGATCCTGACCCGTTCAATGTTCGGCTGGGCCGCCAGCATAGCCGGGTTGTTGAACATGGCGGCCATGCCCTGAATCATGGGGTTGTCGATGGCCAGGGTTGTTTCGAGCTGACCGCGCCCGCCGTCCTCGCGGTACTGGCGCTGGAGCATGGTGCCGCCCCCGCCGCCGAACAGGGCCGCGCCGCCGCCGCCGGATTCGACTTCGCCGGCGGTCCAGCCGGAAGGTGCTTCGGGGAACAGTTCGCCAATCTGTTCGTTCATCAGCTTGCGGATGTCGTTGATGGCGAATTCCAGCTCGGTGATGGCCGCGCCATAGTCCTGCTCCTGATAGAGCTCAAGGCCGGTCTCGATCTGATCCCGGATCTCGTCCGCCGCCAGCGGGGCGGAAAAAATGGTGGCGGCCAGCAGGATCGATTGTATGCGTTTCATGCGGGTTCTCCGGTTGTGAGATGGCATTCTGGAAGTGTTTGACGAAACGGCGCCGACAGCGCTCACGGCGACTTGAACCGGCCGGGTCAGGACGTCGGGTCGGGGTCGGCGGTTTTGCCGGTGGTCTGACCGCCCGCGCCCACGGCTTTTTCCTTGAGTTTTCGGAACTTGCCGGACATCTGTTCGAGCTTGGCGTCCCACTGCGGGTCGGGCTCCTGTCCCTCGATGGTCTTGAAGTAGACCTGCATCAGGCAGGTGATGGCAAATGGCTCAATCAGGGCCACCTTCACGCTCCAGGCAAACAGCAGCGCGAAGAGGACCCCGCCGGCGGACCAGCCGCCGGGGATCAGATAGGCCACCAGCGCCGCCGGCGCCAGCATGATCAGAAACACGAAGAAGGACAGCAGGTAGACGAACACCGTCAGCCAGGCGGCATTCTTGAGCATGGTCTTGTAGTTCTGTCCGTAAAGCACCAGTGCCTCCCGGGAGGAGGCCCAGGCGTTGGTCGAGCGGGTGCGGATCGAATAGGCCAAGATCACCTCGTCAATGAAACCCACCGCAATGCGCAGGAAGGCTTCCATGATGCGCACCAGCTGTTTGGCTCCCGGAATGGGCAACAGGGTAAAGATGCCCCGGAAAAGGCCGCTGATGGCCTTGAGTACACCCTTGACGAGCTGATCCACCGCGAACAGCACGCTGGCTTGGGCGAAGCGCTCCTTAATGGCGGCTCCGCCATGCTGGATCTGGGAGCGACCCTCGGGCATGGGCTTGCCGTCGAGCAGTTCGACCAGCACCGCGATATGCCCGGCCTTGACGATGTACAGCAGGTACTCGCGCAGCCAGTACATGATGGCGCCGGTGATGCCGAAACCGATGGCCCCGCCCCAGAATATCGAGGCGGCCCGGAAGCCTTCGTCCCCCATCCCGCCGACGCCCCAGCCGATGCCGGCTCCCATGCCGGTCATCAGCACATAGGCCAGGGCCACCCCGAAATACACCGCCATCCGGAACAGCACGAAGGGTAGTGTCTTGAACATGAGCTTCAGCGCGAAACCCATTTGAAAGTCCCACATGGCAGAGTCCTCGTGAGCGATGAATGCCACCGTCCCGGCCATCCTGTCCGCGATCGGAGGCGTGCATGGATTGAAAACAATCAAAAGCCTAGCAGTGCCCGGCGCCTGCTCGCCCCGTTGATTCGCAGGGGGAGTCAGGCCGGTGTCAGCGCGTACACTACGAAAGCTCTGCACAAAGCCATTTTGACTATGTGTGCAGACGCCCGGGCCGAGACGTGCTCGGCCCGGATCGCAATGCAATGGCTTGCGCCATTGTGCGGCAGGGCAGCCATGCCCTGTACGGGCACCTCGAATGGTTTTTCGAGATGCCCGCGCGGGAATCCCGGCATTCGTGCTGAGTTTCCCTGTGTAGATGAATACCGTGGGGTGCCCGAAACGACCTTTCGAGGTGCCCGCTCGGAAGAAAACAGCTTCGGAGGGGCGTGCCATGCTGAACAGACTGTCGGACATCGCGAAACGACACCGCCATGTGTTTTCTCGCAGGGCTCTCTTCGCCTTGGCGGTGGCCGTCTTGCTGGGGCCTTTGTCAGTCAAGGCCGACGAGCGGGTCAGCGTGCTGGTCTTCGATGCCTCCGGCTCAATGTGGGCGCAGATGGAGGATGGCGTCACCCGGATCGAGATCGCCCGGGATGTGGTGGGCGACTACTTTCGCAACCGCGCCGGGCAGGTGCCGATCTCGGTGGTTGCCTACGGGCACAACCGGCGGGGCGACTGCGAGGATATCGAAGTCATCGTCCCGATGGGCGTGCATGACGGCGCCGAACTGGAATCCATGCTGCGGGCCCTCAACCCGCGCGGCATGACGCCCCTGACCGCCGCGATGGCGCGGGGGCGCGAGCAGATCCCACGCACGGCCGAGTCCGCCGACATTATCCTGGTCACGGACGGGCTGGAAAACTGTGGCGGCGACCCCTGCGCGCTGGCCGCCGAACTGGCGGCGGAAGGGCTGAACATCCGGGCACATGTGGTCGGTTTTGCGCTGACCGAGGAGGAGGTGAACTCGCTCTCCTGCGTGACCGAGCATACCGGCGGGCAATTGTTCACCACCAACTCCGGCGAGGAGCTGGCCGCCGCGCTCTCCGATTTGAGCACACAGGAAGGGGGCGGTGCCGTCGAGGTGCCCGAGCCCAGCGTCGAGGAAGAGGCGGTAGCGCGTCCGCAGGCCTTGAACTTCCATGCCGTGAACGACTTTCACCCCCGCCGCGTGCCCTCGCCGGACTGGCAGATCGAAACGACTGATGGCGAGTTGATTGTCGACACACGCACCACCGAGCTTGAATTGGCGCTGGAGCCGGGCGAATACCGGATTCGCGCCCGCAAATACGGCGAGGAAGGCGCGATGAGCCTGCGGGTCGAGGCGGGCATGGACGCCGCACACGAACTGCGTCTGCCCACGCCAAACCTGACGGCGACACTGACGGCGCCGACGCGGGCCGAGGCCGGCGAGAGCATCGAGATCGAGTGGGACGGACCCGACATTCAGGGCGATTTCCTGACCATTGTCGAGGCCGACTCGCCGGACAACGCGCGTGGCAACCGGATCGCAACCCGGTTTGGCAGCCCCGCCCGCCTCACGGCCCCGGATGACACAGGTGAGTTCGAGGTTCGCTACGTGCTGGGCCAGACCAAACGGGTGCTGGCGCGAGTGCCGATCACCTTGACAGGGGTGGATGCTCGTCTGGAGGCCCCCACCGAAGCGGAAGCCGGGGCGCAGATCGAGGTGGTCTGGGAAGGGCCGGATGCGCGAGGCGATTACCTGACCATTGTCGAGGCCGACTCGCCGGACAACGCGCGTGGCAACCGGATCGCA
>JBNGDJ010000087.1:4901-10357 GCA_049974825.1 Halothiobacillaceae bacterium
TCACGGCCCCGGATGACACAGGTGAGTTCGAGGTTCGCTACGTGCTGGGCCAGACAAAACGGGTGCTGACCCGCCAGAGTGTGACCGTGCGGGATAACTGACATTGCCACGGCGGCGACCTACACTGTTGGGAACCATGCAAGGCATGGCGGCCAGCAGCCTGTCGAGAACGGTTCGGGCGGGTGGTTTTTGACAAGCACGCGGGAGGCGTGTCGCATGAATGTGTTCAAGCCGGGGCGGAGAAACCTCGCCGCCCGCCGGTTTCGTCAAGGGCGAGGTGGGCTGGCCGTCGGAATGGAGTGGGTCGCCGGGCTGCTGCTGGCGGCTTTGATCTCGACCACGGTCCGGGCCGAGCCGTTGCCGTCGCCGACGGAGCCGGTGATTCTCACCCTCGCCGGGAAAATCGCCAAGACCAATCACGACGATCAGGCGCGCTTTGACCTGCCGATGCTGGCCGCCCTGGGCGAGCAGCGCCTGAGCACGTCCACGGTGGTGACCGATGGCGTCAACGCCTTCGTCGGGGTCTGGCTGCGCGATGTGCTGGCGGCGGTGGGTGCCGAGGGCGACACGGTGGTGGCCACGGCGCTGAATGATTACCGGATCGAGATTCCCGTCGAGGACTTCTTCGAATACCAGGTGCTGCTCGCCTGGGAAATGGATGGCGAGCGGCTGACCCCGCGTGACAAGGGGCCGTTGTGGATCGTCTACCCGCGTGACGACCATGTGCGCCTGCAGGATATTCGTTATGACTACCGCTGGGTCTGGCAGCTTGAGCGCCTCGACGTGAAATGAAACGCCTGATCCGGGCAAGACCCTCGCTCTACGTGGCCTCGCTGGGGGCCATGGCGGTCTTTTCCGTGCTGCTGCTGTTCTCGCTGCTGCGGCTGGCGCAGGTCGAGCATGACATGCGCAACAATGTCAGCGACAACATGCTGTGGGTGATCGCCCAGACTCAGGTCACGGCGCACCGCCTCGACACCGCCGTGTCACGTGCGAGCATGGGCCACGCCGACGCGCGGGTACCGCTTCGCCATGATCTGCTGCTCAGTCGGCTCAACCAGCTGGCCGAGGGGCCGCAGCGGCGCTATCTGGATGAGCTGGGGCATCTGCCCGCCCTGTTGGCCCAGCGGCGGATCATGGTCGATCTGGCGCCGCGCCTGCACGGTGTGATGGACGGCGGCCCGGATGAGGGGCTGCACGATGCGCTGGATGCCCTGCTGACGTTGCTTGGTCGCATGGCCAATGATGCCATGGTGCATGAGTGGGAGGCCGTGGGTGCCCGGCTGGACCGGCATCGGGAGGCCGTGCTGCAAGTCATTGCCTCCATTCTGGGCATGATGCTGGCCGGCCTCCTGCTGTGGGGGCAGTTGCTGATGGCGCTGCGCCGCAGCCGGCAGGCGAGCGGGCAGCTTCAGCGGGAGAAGGAGTTTTCCGAGCTGCTGATCCAGTCCAGTGGCGAAGGCATCATGGCGCTGGATACCCGGCTTGACTGCACCCGCTGGAATGCGGGCATGACGGCCCTGTTCGGGTATTCGCCGCCGGTCGCCAGTCCGGTGCGCGATATCGCGCCGTTCTTCGCGCGCGAGGACCTGCTGGCGGTGCTGGAACTGGGGCTGGCGGGGCGAAGCTTCGAGCTGCGCGACTGCCCCCTCGACGGTGATACGCCCGGCGATGCGTCGCCGCGTTACCTCGATGTGGTCGGCTTTCCGCTAGTCAGTGGGGGGCAGGTGATTGGCCTGATCCTGTTCCTGCGTGACGTGACGGCCCGCTTCACGGCGCAGCAGGCGTTGGCGGCCCAGCGAAATCAACTTGAAAAGGACGTGGCGGCGCGCACCCACGACCTGGAACTGGCCCGCCGCCAGTTGGTGGCGGCCATCGAAACCGCGCCGGACGGTTTTGCCGCCTTTTCGCCACAGGGGCGGCTGCTGCTGGCCAATGCCCGCTTCGGGCAGCTGCTGCCGGTGGGCAATGCCTGCCTGCGGGCCGGCACCGCGCTGGAACAGTTGCTCCGGGCCGTGCTCGACTGCACCGAAGTCGAGGACGCCGAAAGCACCGCGCAGGAGCTGGCCGCGCTGATGGCCGGCCACAGCCGCGAGCTGCGCCTGGGGGATTCGCGCTGGTTGCAGTTGACCGTCAGTCATGCCGAGGATGGCGCCACCGTAGTGCGGCTGGCCGATGTCACCTACTACAAGCGGGCCGCGCGCTCCCTGGCGGCGGCGCTGGCGCGCGAACAGGATGTCAGCGAGTTCTATCGCAGCTTCGCCGCCAGCGTCTCGCATCAGTTCAGGACGCCGCTTGCGGTGATCGACTCCGGCCTGCAGCGACTGATACGTCGTGCCGACGCCTTCTCGCTCGAGGAACTGCGCGAGCGGGCAGGCCGGCTGCGGCAGGCCGTTTCCGGCATGACCATGCTGGTCGAGCGTTCGCTGACCGCCGCCCGGCTCGATGGCGGGTTGCTGGCGCCGGACGGCTGCCGTTGCGACCTGTCCGCGCTGGCGCGAAGGCTGTTCAATGAGTACCGGGATAGTCATCCCGATCGGCGATTCGTGCTGGAGCTCCCCGAGGACGGCCCGCTGACGGCGCGGGGCGACCCGGTACTAATCGAGCAGATTCTGACCAATCTGCTGGCCAATGCCGTCAAGTATGCCGGCGACAGCGCCATCCGGCTACGGTTCTGGCAGGATGGGGAGCAGATGCATGGCACGGTGAGCGATCATGGGCTGGGCATTCCCGAGGCCGAGCAGACGCGGGTGTTCGAGCGCTTTTTCCGGGCCAGCAATACCGCCGGCGTGCCGGGCACTGGGCTGGGGTTGCATCTGTCCTGGCGACTCGCCCGGCTTCTGGGCGGGAGCCTTTGCGTGGAAAGCCGTCAGGGAGAGGGCGCCACCTTCACGCTCAGCCTGCCCCGCGCCGATGATTCCGAATGAAGCCAGGAGGCAGCAAGACATGCGTCACGTCAACGAAGGGGGCGACAAGCGGGATCAACCGCTGGCCGCCGAGGGGGGCGAGCCGGCCGCGCCGGCGCTGATTCTCTGCGCCGATGATCAGGAGGAGCTTCGGCGCGACATCGCGGAGGAACTCAAGGAGGCCGGCTACCGGGCGCTGGAGGCCGTTGACGGCCAGGAGGTGATCGAACAGCTTGCCGCCGCCCGGCCGGATCTGATTCTCTGCGACATCAACATGCCCCGTCTCAACGGCTACCAGGTGCTGGCCCGGCTGCGCGAACAGTACCCGGATCTGGCGGACACGCCCTTCGTGTTTCTCACCGCCCTGAGCGATGCGCGGGAAGTCGTCGACGGCAAGCGCCTCGGCGCAGATGACTATCTGGTTAAGCCGGTGGACTTCGACCTGCTGCTCGCCACCATCGACTCGCGGCTGCGGCAGGTTCGGCGGATGCGTCGCAAGGCCGATGGGGAGCTGTCCGAACTGCGTCGGCATCAGCGGCGGGTAGAGCAGATACTCGGCAGCGCGACACGGGCGCTGGATCTGCTTTCCGTCGGTGTGATCCTGCTCGACGCCTGCGAGCAGGTATTGTTCGCCAACACCAAGGCGCGTCAATTGTCCGAAGCGGGTGACGGCATCCGGCTGGTGGCTGATCGCCTACAGGCCATGCTGCAAACTGAGCAGGCCATGCTGCGGGATGTGTTCAAGCGGCTGAGGCGGCAGCAGGCCGAGGATGAGCATCGGGTCGAATGCCTGCGCCTGTCACGCGATGCCGGCCAGCGCGAGTTGCTGCTGCTGGCTTGCGCGCTTGACGCCTGCCAGCTTGACGCGACGGCTCCCTGTCGCGCGGTGCTGATTTCCGACCCCGAGCAGCGGCTGCAAGTGCCGGACTCCCTGCTGGCCCGGTTGTTTGGGTTGACGCCTACGGAGGCCCGGATTGCCGCCGCCTTGGCGCAGGGGCTGCGAAGCGAGGAAATTGCCCGGGAAATGGGTGTTTCCACCACCACGGTGGCTTTCCACCTGCGCAATCTTTTCCAGAAAACCGACACCAATCGCCAGGCCGATCTGATCGCGGTCCTGCTTTCCGCAGCCTTGTCTCTCGCACCGCCGTGACCGGCGTCCGAAACCGGTGCGTCGCCACTGCCGTTGCAGGAGGCCAGTCCCCTGGTGAAACTCTGCACAAGGCCGTCCTTGGCTTTGTAGGCTACCGCCAGCTTAACGCGTCAGCAGGCTTTGCCCGCGTTCAGACACGCCCGGGCCGATACATGCTCGGCCCGGGCTCCGCAATTCAATGGCTTGCGCCATTGTGCGGCAGGGCATCCGTGCCCTGCACGGAAAGGTCTGCATTCGTGCAGAACTTCCCTGGGGAACCTCGATAAACCCCGTCCTTGGGCTTGTTCGAGGAAGTCGTTCGCGGGAAACCCGCGAACGACTTGCGCCATTTCAACCGCTTGTGCGGTTGTGGAGTCGAAGCCCCTTTACCCGCAGGGATGCTCTTCGCAGGCCGAACCCGAAAGGGCTTCCGACAAGGATGTCGGAAGGGCCGAAGAACAGGGATGCGTTGGAGCATCCCTGCCCCAGAGGTCGATAACGGCGGTGGGCCATCAGGTAGCGGCGGACAATGCAACGTCGACGTGCGTGTTCTTCCCAACCTGAAAACGAAGGAGTCCTCGCTACGGGGCTATGTCAACCCCGAGGCGGACACGAAAAACATCACCGGCAAAATCGTGTTGCTTCTACAACAGCACCCGACGGCACTGCCCCCTGGGCTGCCTGTCACCCGATGACTACGAGGAATAATCGACAGATGGAAAACCCATCTGCAAATCCGAAAAAAACTTGACCATGACAACCTGCTGAAATAGCGTCCAGAAGATCACCGCCTCCCCGTGGAACAATCTCTCACCGTCCTCGCCGCCGTTGAGGGCCCCATGACGGGAAGGGCTTTTTACCGACAACCATGAACCAAACCAAACAGGAGAGCACATGACCTTTCGACAGCCCCTTGCCATCACGCTCGCGCTTGTTGTTTCGATCTCACTCCCGGCCGGGTCGCTTCTGGCACAGGACAGGAAGACGTTTCCCGGTGACGCGTTTATACCTGGAGACACGTTTATTCCCAGCGATAAGTTTTCCGCCCGAACAGAGCTGCGGGCGTTCCCCGGGGACGCGTTTTCTCCCCAGCACCTGCGACAGTTCAAAGGTCAGGGGATCGTGACCGCAGGCGACCTCGTGTCGGCCGACCCCAAACTTGTCGGGCGCATCCTAAAAATCGACCCCAAGCAGGCACGCGATATGCAGCAGAAGCTGCGCTCGAATATGCGATAAGACTCATGACCCGGCAAACTGCTGGCTGTGGAAACTCTGCACGAATGCAGAGATTCCCGATTGGGGCATGGATGCCCAAACGCTCAATGGCGTAAGCCATTGAATTGCGGAGCATGGCCCGAGCGTGAACGCGGGCTCCGCCAGCTGACGCGTTAAGCTGGCGGTAGCCCACAAATCCATGGATG
>JBNGDJ010000088.1:0-7701 GCA_049974825.1 Halothiobacillaceae bacterium
GGGTACAAGGACCAATAGCAACCCAAAGCCCCAACGGGGCGACACATCCCCCCGCCCTCGCGCATACAACCGATGTCGCCCCGTTGGGGCTTCATTCCATAATTGAACACCTTGCCCAGGGCCGCGTCCCCTCCTTCGCGCTGCGCGCTACGGAGGTTCCTTGCCTGGGCTATCGAATCCGGCCTCGTTGAGGCTGAATGCTGCCAATTTCAAAAACTGGTTTTCTCGCAAATCCTTGCCATCCGTATTTAAATAATGAACACCCAAACCCTTGCCATCTTCGGCTGCGGCGACTTCCTGCGCTGGCAGGCCGATTCCCTGAAAGCCTCAACGCGCGTCCGCGTGGCCGCGCTCTATGACCCGGACGCCGCGCGTTCCGGGGCCTTCGCCGAGCAGCTCGGTGGAACGGTGGCCACCGATCCGGACGCCGTTTTCGCCGATGCGTCAATCGACAGCGTCGCGCTGTTCGTGCCGCCGTGGATCCGCAAGGGGCTGTTCCTCAAGGCGGCTGCGGCGGGCAAGCACGTCATCGCCACCAAGCCGTTTGGCTCGACCCCGGAAGACTGCGCGGAGATGCGCGCCGCGGCGGACAAGGCCGGCATCCGCGCCGGGGTCATCTACGGCCGCAGCGACGACGCCTTCGCGGAGGCGGCCCGCGACCTGTTGGCCGACGGCCGCCTTGGCCGGCTCGCGCTGTACCGGCAGGACTGGATCCACGCGTATCCAAAATGGAATACATGGGCGACCGATCCCGACAAGAACGGCGGACCCTTCATGGACGCGATGATCCACAACCTCAACGCCGCCTGTTACCTGATGGACCGGGAGGTCGGGGAGACCGCCTTCTTCTCCGACCGCCTCGCCCATCCGGAGCTCAAGTGTGCCGACACCGAGGCCATGGTCGTGCGCTTCGCCGGCGGCGGACTTGCCCACCTCTTCATCACATGGGCGGCCGACCTCGCCACTTACAGCACCGCCGGCAACGACCGCGAACACATCGACCTCCTCTACCTTGTCACCGACACGGGCTGGCGCATCACCAAGGAGTGGCGCGACGGCGCCCCCGTCATCCTCGCCTCGCGCGAGGGCAAGCAGGAGGTGATCCCCTGCCCACTGCTTCAACCGACGCTTTACGACGCCTTTGCCGCGCACCTCGAAGGGGCGCCCTTTCCCCGCCGCCTCGCCTCCATGGAGGAGGCCAGCCGCGACATCCGCCTGGTTCGCCGGGCCAACGGGTAATCTCAGCTCAGGGAGCCGGGACAACGACGCGGTGGAAGATCTTGTTGCCGGCGGCCGGGAATGCGGCGGCAAGGGCGCAGAAGGCGGCGGTGCCGTGGGGGTCGCCGGGCTTGAAATGCGAGGGAACGCGATAGCCGGCATCCGACGCAAGCGGGCCTGGGCCCGGGCAGGCATGGAGCACAATTCCGTCCGCGCTGAGGTGGTCCTCCATGAGGACACTTGCGGACTCCATCACCGGCGTCGGGTCAATCCCTGGGATCAGCCCATCCATTTGTCCGGCGCGAATCAGTGCGGCGGCGATGAGGGCGCTGCCGCTGCTTTCCGGGGGGCTGCGGTCAGGGGTTTCGTTCAAGAGGGCATGCCAGATGCCGGAAGGTGGGCGGTGGTTCATGAGCGCCTCGGCTACCTCGTTCAAGATCCCGGCCAGGCGCTGACGGCGGACGGGATGTCCGAGATGATCCAGACATTCCATGAGGCCGCGCAGCAGCCAGCCATGGCCGCGCGACCATGCGCCGGGGGACAGGCGCGCCGGATCATCCGCGATCCAGCCGCGCCCGTTGTGCCAGAGGCCGGTCGCGGGATCCCGCAGGATATCCCGGTGGATCTCGAACTGCCGGCAAGCCGTCTCCTCCAGCTCATCCGGGTCGAGCCGCGCCGGCACCGGCTCGCCTGCACGGATCAGCCACGCCAGCTTGATGAGGCGCGACGCCTCCTCCTGGAAGGAGTCGATGAGGATGGCGAGGCGGCCCTGCAGGTGATTGCCGCACGGATGCAGCCATGCGCCCTCGGGCGAACGCCGCGGTTGGTTGAGGATGGCCGTGGCGGAGGACTCGAAGGCCCGCAGCCATGCCGTGTCGCGAGTTTCCCGATACATCGCGAAGTCGAGGGCGTTGAACGGCCCGGTCGGCCGGGGCCCGTTCAGGCAGGCGCCGACCTCCGCGGCCGCGAGGCCCCGCGCGGGCAGGCGCAGGGCCTCCTCGGCTGCGAGGCAGTGCACGTAGCTCCACTTCCGTGCGGGCGTCGCCCGAAGCCGGTCCAATAGGCGCGCAAGCTTGTTTTCGGCAAGCACGGGCCCGCAAGGTCAGGGATACTCGACGCGATAGAAAGCCGCGCCCACAGCGGGGACCGGAACCGTGAAACTGCCCTCGTTGCCGTCACCGGTCAACTCCTGTCCGGTGGGTGACCAGTTGACCAGATCGCCGCTCGATTGCAGGACGTAGAGCTTGCCGGAGACAGTCTGGAAACGCAGTTCAAGGTTCCCGCCGGAGGGTATCACCGTGACCACGGGTGGAGCGGACGGCCCGACCGGCGGCACCGGCGTGACATCGGCGTAGGTCGCGCCAAAGCGGATCTCATCCAGGTAGCCTTTGTTGGGAGGGCCGCCCGGAAACCAGAGGAAGCGATTGAAGAGAAAGCCTGTATCCGTCGTATTCAAAGACAGCGTCGGGACAAGCGGAGGAGTACCTCCCAGCTCGGCGGGGTTGATATAAATATCCAGCGTGCTGGTCGCGGCGAAGGATAGCTTCCATACGATCAGGTGGGTCTGGCCGGTGGTTGCCGCCACTCCGGTGGAGACGCCCGCGCCGTTCATGATCTTCGCCGTCCAGATTCCCCCACTGCTCAACACCTCGGCCACCGGGGTGGTATACCACCAGACCGTGTTGTTGTTGCGGGCCAGGCTCACGCGGTTGAAGGAGGTGGACTCCGGACGAATCAGGTAGCTCATCCAGATCTCCGTGCCGGGCAGGCCGATTTCGCCGTTGTTGTTCAGGTCGGCAAAGGCTCCAGGGACATCCAGCTTGCGCCCGGAGGTGTTATAGGAGCCCTCTCCCCACGCACTGTTCCCCGAGGTGAATATATCCCCGAACGCAAGCACGGGCGAACTCACAACCCCATATCCAGCCGTGTTTTGAACGTCCCAACTGGTCGCCCATCCCTCGCCCGAGGTCGTTTCATCCAAATTCCCGGTCGGGCTGGCAAAGTCATCGTAAGCGTAGAGGTTCGCGGTGGGCGATGGCTCGACCTGCACCGTGTACTCGCTGGTGTCGCTGTCGGCCTCGTTGTCGGAAACCTGTACCGTGAACACCGACGTTCCCTGGGCGGAGGGGATGCCGCTGAGGACACCGCTTGAGCTGAGCGTCAATCCGGCCGGGAGGGTCCCGGCGATCACGCTCCATTCAAGCGGTGCGTTGCCGCCGCTGGCCTCAAGGGTCACGGAGTACGGCTGGCCGGCGGTGCCGCCGGGAAGCGACGCGGTGGTGATGACCGGAGATGTGTCAACATAGGGATTGATCACAAGGCTCAATTCCGCTGTAGCGAAATCGTCATCCGAATCATCCACGCGGACGACAAATCCGAAGGTTCCCTCGCTGGTCGGCGTGCCGCTGATGAGGCCGCTGGGGCCCAGGCTGAGGCCGTCCGGCAAGGCGCCGGATGCGAGGCTCCACACAAGCGCGGGATTGCCTCCCTCGGCAATGAGCTGCTGGGCATAGGCGCTGTTTGCCTCGCCGTCGGGCAGGCTCGTGGTGAGGATCACCGGCGCGCTGTCCTCGGCATGGACGGCGTAAATGTTGCCATCCGACGAGCCGACGAAGACCACCCCGTCCTCGACCCAGGGGGAAGAAGCCACCATTCCACCGGCGTCAAAGGTCCATTTGACCGTGCCGTCATTCGCGTCAAAGGCGTAAAGATTTCCATCGTCGCTGCCGACGTAGCTGCGCCCACTGGCCAGAGTCGGTGAAGAGCGGACGGGACCTCCTGTCATGTGCGACCAGACCATCGAGCCGGTATCCACATCGACTGCGTAAAATCCGTTGGCCAGCGAACCGACGAAGGCAACGGTCTTGACCTCGCCGCTGATGTTAAGCATCCCGACCGCGGGAGAAGACTCCGGCTGGTCGTCAAAGTTACCGTCGACATTGAAGGTCCACAGAAAACCACCGGTTGCCCGGTTTACGCAGACAAGCAACTTGTTCTGCATGTAAAGCACCCGGTTCTCGTCGACAATTGCCATGCAGGCCTTGCTGCGGTGACCGGTAAATGCCCATTCCGGGTACTCGGTCCGCAGGTCGGCGGCCATGTAGCGGTTATCTGCATACGGGGCGTACATCGTGGTTCCGTCAATGGCCGGACCCATCGGGCCGTTGTTGGAATAACCGAAGCGGAAGCGCCAGACTTCCGTTCCGGTGGCGGCATCCAGGCCGCGGTAATAGCTGTTGCTCCAGCCGGCATGTCCAAACCAGACAATGTCATAGGCGACAGCCGGCGAAGTCGTGGTGGAAAAGCCACTGTTGAACTTCCACAACTCGGTCCCGCTGGTGGCCTCGATCGCCCAAAGATAATTGCCGGCGCCGATGTAGACCACGTTGTTCACCACGGCGGGGGCCGAAACAATCGAACTCGCCCCGGTGGGGAAATTCCAGATCTCCGCCCCGGTAGCCGGATCGATGGCGTACACTTTGCCATTGTCGCTGCCGCAATAGAGGACGCCGTCGACAACAACCGGCGAGGTCAGGACGGGAGCACCCGTGTTAAAGACCCATTTCGTGCTCACGGGACCCTCGGGAACACCAGTTGCTGCGGTGGTTCCTGTGCGGTTGTTGTTGTACCTGAACATCCGCCCCTGGTGATTGTCAAAGTTGGCGGCATCAAGATCCAGGACCACTTCAGGAACGAAGGTCGTGTCCTCGGGATGTTCCCCGGCATCGCAACGCACCACCCGGAAGCCGATGTGGGCACGGGCGGCCGACTCCCGGTCCTGATCACGTTCCGTAACCTTGTAGGGGACTCCGCCAAAGCTTCCGCCACGCAGCGCCTTGCCAAACAGGCCACTGGGGTTGCTGCTGCCCTTGGGATTGTGGGATTTATAATAGTCAAAGGACGGCCAGTCCCAGACCCATTCGAGCGCGTTGCCGGCAAGATCGTATATGCCGTAACTGTTGGAGGGCTTTGTCCCGACCGGCTGCGACTTGCCGCCCGAGTTTGCCATAAACCAGCCGTGATTCACCGCCTCCGGTTCACCGCCCGTCCAGGGATACTGCAGGTTCTTCGTGCTGTCTCCGGCGCGAAAGGCGGCTTCCCATTCCGACTCCGTGGGCAGGCGGTAGCCGTTCTTTTCCCATCTGGCATAGATCGGCATGAACTGCTCCGCGGTGGCCTGCGTCGAGCCCGGACGCATGTCCATGGAGATGCGCCAGCGGTTGGCGCCGCGCAGCACCTGGGTGCGCTCCTCATCGGAATAGTAGACGGGATCCAGGCCCTCGTACTCGGACAGGGCGTTGCACCACAGGGCGGCATCATTCCAGCCGACATCCATGACCGGCTCGTCCTGCGTGTGGGTGTGCTGGCCGGTCTGCCAGTCCATGCTGCCAAGGTCGCCGTCGCGGTCGAAGGTGTAGCCGTTCAGGACCGCCCACTGCAGGACTTCCTTCCAGTCCCCGTGGGTGATTTCATGCTTCGACATGTAGTATGGCGTGATGCGCACCAATGCGTCGTCGCCGCGGATGTAGCCGACGTTGTCATCCTCGTAATCCGGGTCGCCGGGCTGGCCATACGTATAGGCTCCGTCGATACGGTCCGAAAGCTTCGAGCCGACCAGGCCGGGAATCGTGGAGGCCGTTCCGGCGATCACCTGCCCCTGGGTGAAGGTCCATGCCGGCAGCGCGCCGGCGGTCTGCACGGCAGGCGGCGCCACCTGGCCTGAGCGGACAATGCGGAACCCGATTCCGCAGCTGCCGAGGTCGAAGGGCTTGTCCCCGTGCGGCAGAATGGAGGTTGTGTCGCGGTTTTCCGGATACAGGAAGCCGCCGCCCAGGACGGTGTGGCTGTTTTGGGTGGATGGGTCAAAATAGTCGCCTGCCGCCGGGACATCCCATGTGAATTCCCAGACGTTGCCGATCATGTCGTAAAGGCCCCACGCATTCGGCGTCAGCGTGCCCACTTCGGCGGTACGCCCGCCGGCGTTGGCGGCGGTCCACGCATGTGTCGTGGCGGCGGACGCGGAGCCGGTTCCCGCCTCGGCGGCGTGACCCCATTCGGTCAGCGTCGGCAGGCGGAAACCGTCCGCTTCCCAATCCACATATACTTCAAATTCCGTATTGTAGTTGGCCGGATAGGTGCGGTCTACGACCGTGCGCAGCACCTCCGTCTTGGCCGCATCCGCATAATAACAGGGGGTATAGCCCTCGTACTCGGACAGGGCGTTGC
This sequence comes from Halothiobacillaceae bacterium, assembly GCA_049974825.1. GTDB lineage: Bacteria > Pseudomonadota > Gammaproteobacteria > Halothiobacillales > Halothiobacillaceae > JBKHDT01. The sequence goes on from JBNGDJ010000088.1 coordinate 6,445, forward strand.
ACCAGAGCACGGCGTCCATCCAGGTCATGTCGGTGGCCGGCTCGGCGGCGGTGTGGCTGAAGTTGCCGAGGTCCATGCTGCCCATGTCGCCGTCACGGTCGAAGACGTAACCGGGATCCAGGTCGAAGGCGTACTGGTTGGAAACCGCCCACTTGTAGATCTGCTTCCAAAGGGAATACGGCACCTCGGTCGCCCCCATGTCGAAGCTGGCCACGCTCTGGCCCTGCCATGTGCCGGACGGCACCGCCACCATGTCCGCCAGGAACGAGGCCGCCGCGGGCCGCGCCACCTGCGCGTACACCTCGAAGGAATGCCATTTCACGCCGAGGTCCTCCTGGCGCAGGGTCTCCGCGTAGACCATGAAGCCAACGGCCGTCACGTCTGCGAAGGTGTGCGGGGCGAAGGTGGCTTCGGAACCATAAAAATCGATCTGATAGGGCTCGACCGGATTATAGGGAGCCCAATTGGTTGTGGTCGGATGCAGGATATAGGACGTGTGGCGCGGGCTGCTGCGCCCGATCTCCGCCTGGTAGTCGGCAAAGCGCTTTTCCGAAACATAGAACTGCTCCCCGTCGCGCACCACCCAGCGCCCGCTGTCCACGTTGTCAAAATAGCGCGAGATGTGCGGCACAATCCGGCTGTTTTCATCAAAGGTCACCGTGTAGGCGTCACCGCCGTTGAGAAAGTCCTCCTTCTGCCAGAACCACAGGCCAAACGCCTTCACCGGGGGCTTGCTGGTGCTGGACGTCATCATGTTCCAGTCATCCCGCTGCTCATGGTTCTCGTTGAGCAGGCCCTCCGTCAGGGTGCCTCCGGTTGCCGCAAAGTAACCCGTATACCCGCCGTAAAAGCGCGCGTTGGTCGCCTCAAGGTCGTACTCGTTGCCCCGCGCCCGCGGGTTCATCGGCTCCGTCAGGCTGAACTCCCAGAAGGCCACGCTGTCGTCCACAGTCTGCCCGTCGCCGTCCACGTCCACCGCAACCCCCGGCTGCGCGGTCAGGGGGGTGTCCCGGTAATAGCCCGAGCCCATGTCCGCGCCGTAATCCACAATCCGGCACAGCTCCGCAGGGGAAGTTAACGTCAGGCACAGCGAGGCTGCAAGAAAGGGCACTTTCCAGTTCATCATCAGGAGGGGTTTGGGGTTCGTTCGATTAAAGGAACTCAGGCGCGCGCCCGCATCACCCGGCGGCGCAGCAGAACCAGCCCAAGGGCGCCAAAGCCCGCCAGCAGCGCAAAGGTCCCCGGCTCGGGGACGGC
>JBNGDJ010000088.1:7801-10325 GCA_049974825.1 Halothiobacillaceae bacterium
CGGCAATGGGAAATTACGAATGCTTTATCAGCTTTTCCGAAATTCACGCTTTTTCCCTGCATGTGCCCGATGCCAAACCCATCCACCCATCTGGAGCCGGCGCGCCCGCGGGCGACGCGGGAAATCTTCCTGGTGCTGCCGCGCAACCTCGGTCCGAACCGTGAGATCATGCGGGGGATCTACGAATTCGCCTATCCGGCGCACCGCTGGGTGATGTTCTTCGTGGACCAGACGCCGGAGGCCATCCTGAGCCTCGCGAAAAAGCCGACGGCGGCGGGGGTGATCGGGCAATTCGGGCGGGCCGACCTTGCGGAAGCGGCGCTGCAGCTGCGCATCCCGGTGGTGAGTGTCCACGGCGGCCTGGACATCGCCGGGCTGTGCCACGTTGGCATCGACCGCATCCGCCAGGGCGCCTTCGCGGCGGAATGGTTCCTGGAGAACGGCTTTCCCCACATGGGCTTCTATGGATTGGCCAGGGAACCGTTTTCGGAAGCGCAGTTCAACGGTTACGCCAAGCGCTTGAAAAAGGCCAAAAAGGAGGTGCTCGTGCTGAACCTGCCATCCTTCTTTGTCGAGCGCAGCCGGCGCCCGGATCCCCACCCCGCCCTTGAATGGCTGGCGGGGCTGCCCAAGCCGGTCGCGCTGTATTGCCCGAACGACATCCTCGCCAACGAGCTGTCCACCTTCTGCCTGCAGTTGCAGCTCGCCGTGCCGCGCGATGTGGCGATCCTCGGATCCGGCAACGACGAGTTGCTCTGCCTGGGCAGCCTGCCGCCGCTTTCGAGCATCCGGCTGCCCCACCGCGAAGTGGGGCTCAAGGCGGCCGCCATGCTGGAGGACATGCTGCAGGGCAAACGTCCGAATCCCTCCCGCATCCTCATCGACCAGCCGGATGTCCTTGAGCGCCAGTCGACCCTTCTCCAGCACGCCGGTGACCCGCATGTTGAGCGCGCCCTGCAATGGATGCGGGAACACGCCGCCCATGGCATCAATGTGGAGGGCCTTGCCCGGGCCGCCGGGCTGTCCGTGCGCTCGCTGGAGACCCGTTTCCAGAAATCCCTCGGCCGTTCGCCCAAGCAGGAGCTCAACCGGCTCCGCCTCGAGGAGGTCAAGCGCCTCCTGCGCGAACACGACCACACCCTCGAGCAGATCGCCGACAAGTGCGGCTTCTCCAGCGGTATCTATCTCAGCCAGTTCTTCCGCCGCGAGACCGGCACCACTCCCGGGAACTATCGCAAGACCTTCCGTGCCTGACCCGCAGGGTTTTCGGGAAAGCTAATAAAAGATGCGCAATTCCCCATTGCCGGGTCAACGCTGATGGGATAAGCTGTGTACGCGGAAACCGGTAAGGTTCCGAACGATCACACTAACCCCTATTTGAAAGAAAGATGAAAAAACAAGTCCCCGCCACCTGTCTCATTCTGGCCCTTTCGGCGCTGCCGCTGAGCGCCCAACTGTCGATCACGACGGGCACCCAAAGCACAACGATCGACTTCCAGTCGCATGTCGGCTTCGACGGTAACCCGGACACCTCCGTCGGGGACAATGTTTTCAAATTCGGAACGGGTTATTTCCGCGTTCTGGTGGAGCGGGAAAGCTCCACATGGAGTTCGACATGGAACCTAAGCGAATGGGGCCTTTCCGCGGACGGATGGTCGTGGTGGGCGAGCAACCTGGACACGGGCATGGGAACGGGCATCCCCTCGCAATTGGGTGACTACAACAATGACGGGGACCTGGACGACGTGCTTAACACGATCAACGCGGTGGCCATCGTGGACCGACTCGACCTTGGCATTGGGGACGCAGGGGACAATGTCATCAGCGTGGGGGATACGCTAAACGGCGCATGGCGCGACTATTCGCTGACCCTGCGGGTGGTGAACAACTCCGGTGCGACAATCAGCGACTGGTCCGTGGACGTCGACACCTGGCACGCGAGCAGCGACAGTAATGTATCCACAATATCACTCGCATGGTCAACGGACAACAGCAACTTTACCGAGTTCGACAGTTATGTCGGCACCAATACCGGCGGGGTGCTGACGCCGGCCGCCGAACCGTTGTCCGCCGGTTTTTCCGCCACGGTGGCCAACGGGGAGGACTTGTATATCCGGCTGGGCAGCATCCGCGTTTCCGGCAATTCCGGCAGCCGGCTCGTTTTCGACAACTGGACGGTGACCGCTGCCGGCGGCGGCGGGCCGACCCCGGCCACGCCGGTGCTGGCCATCGGGATGTCCGGAACGGACCTGCTGATCAGCCTGCCGAGCGAGAGCGGTTTCAGCTACCGGTTGGAGCAATCCGAGGATCTGGGGGCCACCGATCCATGGGGCGCGGTCGAGACCAAGCCCGGCACCGGCGGCAGCCTGGAATTCACAGTGGGGGCCCCCGCCCCGGGATCAAAAACCTTCCACCGCGTGGTCGCCGAGTAACGCGTCCGCCTTCGAGTCGCGCTGCCTCTGAGTCGCGCTGCCTCTGAGTCGCGCGTTCACGCGCGAAGACGGCCCACCTTCGAGTCGCGCGT
>JBNGDJ010000089.1:0-10305 GCA_049974825.1 Halothiobacillaceae bacterium
GTTCCGACTCATCAATGGCGTAAGCCATTGAATTGCGGAGCATGGCCCGGGCGTGTACCGGGCCATGCGTGTCTGAACGCGGGCTCCGCCAGCTGGCGCGTTAAGCTGGCGTTAGCCCACAAATCCAGGGATGGATTTGTGCAGAGTTTCCCTAAAGGGCCCCTGAATCTAAGCCTGGAAATATCGGCACCGATCATCGCGTGGTGCCGAGGCCCGATCCGGCCGTCTGCGCAAGTTCCGGCCGAGTCGCCCTGTCGGTCCCCGTTCGGGGCCGGCTCATTCGAATTTAGGCCAGATATTTCCACTTGCAAGTTCTGGAAATTGGCGGGCATGAGATACGGCAGGAAACTGCGGTGCATCAGCCAAGGGCCGTGCCTCGTGTAAACTGGCCGCGATGGGCATGAACGCGGGGCTCGCCCGTTGGCGCGTGACAGCTTTCGCAAGCCCATAAAGGCTGCCGATGGCCTTGTGCCGCGCTTTTACTGGTATCCGAACAGGGCGGGAGTGTCCTCAATGGCTCTGACTGGGAATTGGCAATCGACACGCCGGGCGGGGCGACTGCTTGTCGCCGGTCTGTGCCTGTGGCTTGCCGTGGCGTCGTTTGCCAGCGAGCCCGCTGACGGCTCAGGCGCGGAAAAGCCGCCCAACAAACTTGAGGTCGATGGCCTGGACGATCAGCCGGATTTGCGAAAAAACGTCCGCGCCCTGGTGCCGCCGCTGGGATTTTCCTGCGATGCCCCCGAGGTGCGCTTCGACGCCTATCTGCGTGATGCGCGCGAAGCGGCGGATCGGGCGCTTCGGGCGCTGGGGCATTTCAATGCCCGAATCGACACGAGCATACGCCGCGAAGGCGACTGCCTGATTGCCCTGCTGGAGATCGACCCCGGACCGCCGGTGGTGATCGACCAGCTTGAGGTTCGCATTGACGGGCCGTTTGCGCAGGACCCCGAGGGTCAGCGGTTCATGGCGTCCCTGCCAGTCAAAAAAGGTCAGACGCTGAACCAGGGGCGCTATGACAGCACCCGCGACGGGCTGATCAACCGGGCCCGCGCTCGTGGCTATCTCGACGCGCGCTACACCCGGCGGGTCCTGCAGGTGGATCCCGTACGCAATACCGCCGACATTTTCCTCGTGCTCGAATCCGGCACTCGGTACCGATTCGGGAAAATCGAGACGGATCAGGACTTCCTGAACCCCGGGCTGGTCGACCGCCTGCTGCCGGTTCACGCCGGCGATGCCTACAGCAGCGACCGACTGGCCGCCCTGAGCAACGACCTCAATGCAAGCGGCTATTTCCAGGATGTCCGGGTCCGGCCGGATATCGACGGACGTTCGGACGGCGCCGTGCCGGTCAACGTGCTGCTCGCGCCGCGCAAGCGCACGTCCTACGAGTTTCGGCTCGGGTTCAAGACCGATATCGGCCCGCGGGCCCGGGCAGATATCGATCGGCGCTGGGTCAACCGCCGCGGCCACACCTGGAGTGGCGGGCTCAGCATTGCCCAGCGCGAGCAGACGCTGGAGACGGTTTACTCCATTCCCATGCGCAAGCCGCTGACAGACAGCCTCGACTTCTACGCCCGCACCAAGCGCGAAGACAACAACGACATTGTCACCAGCTCCGGCACGCTCGGCAGCCAGTACGCCCGCCAGCGGGGCGGCTGGACCCAGGCCGCCTTTGTCGAATACCTCTACGAGCGCAGTCGCTACGGCAACGCCCCGGCCAAGGGCAACAGCTTTCTGCTGCCCGGAATCAAGCTGGGGCACCGCGAGCTGGACGATCCGCTGTTTCCCGTGCGCGGTCATGCGCTGGACCTGAAACTGCAGGGGGGCAGCGAAACCCTGCTCAGCGCCACTTCGCTTGTGCAGGGCACGGCCCGCGCCGTCATTTCACGCCCCTGGGGGCGAGCCATTTTCCGAGGACGGGGCGAGGTGGGCGCTACCTGGGTGGATGACTTCGGCAATCTGCCCAAGTCACTGCGCTTTTTTGCCGGCGGTGACAACTCCGTGCGCGGCTACGGCTACGAGCGCCTGGCACCGCGCAATGCCGATGGGCAGGTCATCGGCGGGCAGTATCTGCTCACCGCCAGCGCCGAGGCGATGTATCCAGTCTACGGTGATGACTGGTATGCGGCCGCCTTCGTTGATGTCGGCAACGCCTTCGATGATCTGGCCGACATGGACCTGCAGACCGGCACCGGCCTGGGTGTGCGCTGGCGCTCACCCATCGGCATGGTCCGCGTTGACGTGGCCTACCCGGTCACCGACCCGAATCCATCACCCCGGCTGCACCTGGGAATCGGGACGGACTTCTGATGAGCGCTGCCCAATCCATTCTCCGTTTCCTGCGCGTGGGCCTATGGTCGCTGGCCGGGCTGCTCACGGCCCTGCTGGTCATCGTGGTCCTGCTGTTTGGCAGCGAGGCAGGCACCCGCCTGGCGCTGGAGCAGGGACTGCGGTTTGTGCCCGATGCCACCGTGGAGCAGATCGAGGGCAGCCTCTGGTCAGGGGTGACTGTCCGCGGGCTGCGCTACCGAGACTCGGCCGGAACTCAGGCAGAGCTTGGCGAGGCGCAGCTGGCGGTCGCGTGGCCGGCGCTCTTGGGTTGGCGGCTGCAGATAGGCAGCCTGCAGGTCACCGATCTGACGTTGACTCTGCCCGAGACGACCGAGAAGCCGCCCGAGCCTGACGATGCTCCCTTCGATCCGCGCGCACTCATGCCGGATCTGCCGATTGCCGTGCAGCTGGATGAACTGGTTCTGACCCGCATTCGGGTTCACCCGGGCCCCGGTTCCGATTCGATCGTGCTCGACCGCCTGGAGGCCGCGGCCCGGGCCGATCGCCACCGGCTCACGCTGCCCGTGCTCGACCTGCAGTTGCTTGCGCCGGTCGCGTTATCCTACCGGGCCGAGGGGGCGCTGACCCTGGACCGGGAACTGACACTGGAGCTGGTCCAGGAGGGCCGGCTGGTACTGGAGGACATCGGCCGTGCCGGCTGGACGCTGGAAAGCCGCGGGCCGCTGGCAGCATTGAATACATCGGGGCAGGGCGACTGGCAGGGTGAGAATACGCCGGATGCCCGCTGGACGCTCGCCATGCAGAGCAGCCTTGAGGACCTTTCGCTGGAATCGCTGGTGGTCGAAACGCTGGATGGCGAGCTTGCGGCCCAGGGCCAGCTTGACTGGTCCGAAGGGCTGGACTGGGTCCTGGATCTGGCCCTGCGGGATCTCAACCCCGGCAACCTGGCGCCCGAGGTGACCGCGCCGCTTTCGGCAATGTTGCACAGCGCGGGGCATTTCGACCCGTCCACCGGCACGCTGAGCCACCAGAGCCGCCTGCGCGAGGGTCAGATCGGCCTGATTGACGTGGCAGTGACCGATCTGAACGCCGACCTGAACGGCAGCGAGACAGCGCTGGTTCTCGACGGGTTGAGCCTCTCGGCGCTGGACGGAAAGCTGGACCTTCAGGGCCGGCTCGACTGGTCGGCGGGGCTGGCCTGGGATGGACAGCTTGAACTGAACGAACTGAGGCCCGGCTCGCTGCTTCCGACGCTTGACGGGCCGCTCTCGGCCAGGTTGAGCAGCCAGGGGCGGCTGGCTGGCGAGTTGGCCAGCCTTGAGCATGACACCCGGCTCGACGGGGGACGGCTGACGGTGGCCGGTGTGCGCATCGAGGATGTGCAGATGCAGGCGCTGGGCACGCTGGCCAAGACCCGGCTGGAGAACTTCTCCGCGCGTCTTTTGCAGGGGCAGGTCAGTCTTTCGGGCGAGGGCGGGCTGGATGAATCAGCCCGCTGGTCCCTGCAGGCGCAGGTTGATGACATCGAGCCGGTTTCGGTCGTGCCGTCGCTTGACGGTCCTGTCGCCCTGCGGCTGGAAAGCACTGGAACCTATGCGCTTGAGTCGGGTGAACTGAGCCATCGCAGCCGTCTGAGCGACGGACGCCTGACCGCAGGTGGCGTCGCAGTGACGGACCTGACTTTGGCCACAGCGGGGGATCTGGCGTCCGTGCAGATCGAACAGCTGGCGTTGTCGCTGCTCGACGGGCAGATTGACGGCACGGCCGAGGCACGCTGGGACAACGGCGTTTCCTGGTCTGCCCGGCTTTCCGGCGCGGGGCTTGACCCCGGTCTCGTCGCCGAGCAGGCCGCCGGCAATCTGGACTTCGATCTGGAAAGTCGCGGCGAATTGGGCGGTGACGGTGCGCTGGCGCACGACACCCAACTGGTCTACCTAACCGGCGAGGTCGCCTCCGTGCCGCTGGACGGGCTGACCTTCCGGGTGGCGGGTGACCTGCAGAAACTGCGCCTGAGCGAACTGGCCGGCCGGATCGCCGGTGGAAACCTGGCCGGCGAGGCGGACCTGACACTGGCAGACAGCGGCCCGGCCTGGGACGGGCGCCTGTCGCTTGACCGTGCCGACCTGGAGGTGCTGCGGCGCTTTGACATCGACCCCGGTGTCTCCGGCTGGCTTGGGTTTGACCTGTCCAGCAACGGCCAGTGGTCGGAGGACGCGCCCACCCTCAAGGCAAGCCTGGATACCCTGCGCGGCGAGATTGCCGGCCAGCCGCTTTCCGGGCAGGCACGGGTTGATCTGGCCGGCGAGACGATCCAGATATCCGACGTCGCCGTGGCGCTGGGCGGCAGTCGCCTGACTGCCGACGGCAGTTTGTCCGAGACGCTTGCCGTGGATTTTTCCCTCAACCTGCCGGATCTGGCCGAGTTGCCTGCGCCGGCCGACCTGGGCCTGGCCGGGCGCCTGTCCGGTGCGGGACGAGTTCAGGGTGATCCTGCCGCGCCGGTGATCGAACTGACACTGGATGGCCAGGCCCTGACCGCGCGTGATCTGGCCATTGATCGGCTGGACTTCTCGGCCCGGGTGAATGCCGAACAGCTGGATGTGACCGGAACGCTTGAGTCGCTGCGGGCCGGGGGGCAGCGGATCGATCAACTGCAACTCGACGGCAGCGGGACGCTGAGCGCCCACCAGGTCGACCTGGAAGTCCTCGCGCCCCAGGGTCGACTGACGCTGGGGGTGAACGGCGGGTGGCAGGCGCCCCGCTGGCAGGGTCAGCTCGCACAACTGCGGCTTTCAGACACCGCGCTGGGCGACTGGCAATCGCAGGCCCCGGCGGCGCTGTTGATTTCCGGCGCTTCCGTTTCCCTGGCGGAAAGCTGCCTGGCCTTGGTGAAGCCGCCCGGCTTTCTCGAGGAGCAGACCGGTCCGGCTCGCCTTTGCCTCGAAGCACAGCGTGCCGAAGACGGCAGTGGCTCGGCCAGCCTGACCGCCGCGTTGCCGCTGGCCCTCTCCGGCCCCTGGCTGCCGCCGGGCGTCGAACTGCCCGGCACGCTGTCCCTGGATGCCCGCGGGCGGTTTGGCCAGGCGCTGCAGGCCGAAATCGACCTGAGTTTGCCTGATAACCTGGTCCGGCTGGCGCGGGTGGGCGAGGAGCCGCTGGTCGTGGACTACCGCGCGGTGTCCGCAGAAGCCACGCTGACCGACGATGCCTGGCGCGCCCGGCTGGGTGCCCGGATGCCCGGGTTGCTCTCGCTTGACGGCCGGGCGGAGGGCGGACTGTCCGCCGATGCGCCACTCTCGGGTCGGGTGGATCTCGACATGCCGGAACTGACTTGGCTGGAAGGGCTTACCCCCCAGGTCACCGACCTGGTTGGTCAGGTTTCGGGGCAAATCCTGCTGGACGGCACGCTGGCGGCCCCGCGTCCAAGCGGCCAGTTCACAGTGCGCGACCTGGCGCTGGAACTGCCGGAGACCGGCGTGGCCTATGACGATGGCAACCTGGATGTGCAAATCGACGCGAACCAGGCACTCACGCTGACCGGCAGCTTGGCCGGCGCGACTGATGGCGGCAATCTGACCATCACCGGCAGCGGGGATCTTTCCACTCTGCCAGACTGGCAGCTCGGGGTTGAAGTGGCCGGCGCAGACCTGCCGTTGATGCGCACCCGGGCCTTTTCTCTCGACGCCAGCCCGGCGGTCGACATCACGGCCGACCAAAAGGGCGCCGACATCCGCGGGCGGGTTGTCCTGCCCTACGTGGAAGCCCATGTGCACACTCTGCCCGAGGGCGCGGTCACCCAGTCGCCCGACCTGGTGATTGTCGGGGCCGAAGAAGAACCCCCGCCGCCCTACGCCTTGACCACCGACCTGGAAATCGTGCTGGGTGATCGGGTCAGCCTTGAGGGCATGGGTTTCTCGGCTGGGCTGTCCGGGCAGATTCGTCTGCGCGGCGATCAGACCGCCCCCATGGCCGCCTACGGCGAACTGGAAATCGTCGATGGCAAGTATGCAGCCTATGGCCAGGACTTGCGGATTGACCGCGGCCGCCTGACCTTCAACGGCCCGCTGGACGATCCCGGCCTGGATGTACGCGCCTCGCGCAAAGTCGCCGGTTTCGAGGCCGGCCTGGAACTGCGAGGCACCCTCAACCATCCCAAGAGCCAGGTCTACTCGGTGCCCGCCCTGTCCGAAAGTGACGCCCTGAGCCTGCTGCTGACCGGCCGGCGGCTGTCCGAAGGCACCTCCGGCGCGGATGCCAACCTGCTGGTCAACGCCCTGGCCGGGCTGGGTGTGGCCCAGGGCGACGACATCGCCCGGGACATCGGCCAGAAGGTCGGCTTCGACGAGGTGGGCCTGGATACCTCCGGCGGCTTCGAGGACACCCGGCTGACCGTCGGCAAGCGCCTGAGCAGCCGACTGCTGATTCGCTACGCCGTGGGCGTGTTTGACGGGGTGGGCACGGTGATCAGCGAATACAAGATCAACCGGTTCCTCGACCTGGAGATCAGCTCCTCCGCCGAGGCCCAGTCCGGTGACATCATCTACCGCATCGAGCGGTAGCCTCGCGCTGGCGGTGTCAATCCGGCTTGCCGCCGGCCGTCCCACTTCCTACGTCTTTTGCCCCTGCCAAGGAGAATCTCATGAGCTTGCTCGTCGATGGCCAGTGGACCCCCGGCTGGCTGGAATCCGAAACCGAGGATGGGCGCTTCGTCCGCATGGATTCTCAGTTTCGCGACTTTGTTCGCCCCGCGCTTGATGCCGACTACCCCCCCGAGTCGGGGCGCTATCTTCTGTATGTCTCCTATGCCTGCCCCTGGGCGCACCGGACGCTCATCTTCCGGCAGATCAAGGGGCTGGCCGAGCACATCCGCGTCGCGGTGGTGCATCCTTTCATGGGCGAGCCGGGCTGGAGCTTCGACCGCGACTTTCCCGGCGCCACCGGCGACCCGCTGTTCGGCGCCCATTACGCGCACGAGCTGTATACCCGGACCGATCCCCACTACAGCGGGCTTGTCACAGTGCCCTTCCTGTTCGACACGCTGAAGGGGCGAATCGTCAACAACGAGTCGTCCGAAATCATCCGGATGTTCAACAGCGCCTTCAACGACTTGACCGGCAACCGCGACGACTACTACCCCGAGGATTTGCGCGGCGAGATCGACCGGATCAACGCGCGCGTCTACGACAACCTCAACAACGGCGTGTATCGTGCCGGCTTCGCCACCACCCAGGCCGCCTACGAAGAGGGCTTCGAGGCCGTTTTCGACACGCTCGACTGGCTGGAATCAATGCTTGCCGACGGGCGTCCGTACCTGCTCGGGGACCGGTTGACCGAGGCCGACTGGCGGGTTTTTCCCACCCTGGTCCGCTTCGATGCCGTTTACTTCAGCCACTTCAAGTGCAACCGCCAGCGCATCGTCGACTTTCGCCATCTCTGGCCCTATGTCCGCCGGCTTTATGCCATCGACGGCGTGGCCGGCACAGTGCGCCTGGACCACATCAAGCACCACTACTACCGCAGCCACCCGAGCATCAACCCCACACGCATCGTGCCCCGGGGGCCGCAAATCCGCTTTGACTGACGCCCCGCGGCCCGGCCTGCGCCTTGACAACCGCCCCGTGGCTAGGCAAACTGCGCCCGCTCGGAGGGTTGGCAGAGCGGTTGAATGCACCGGTCTTGAAAACCGGCAAGGGGGCAACTCCTTCCAGGGTTCGAATCCCTGACCCTCCGCCACGATTTACCTTGACCCGTTGATTCTCAACGGGTTTTTTGTTCCCGCCAGGGCGAAATTCCCCGTCCTCCGCCCCCATAGCTCAGCTGGATAGAGCGTCCCCCTCCTAAGGGGAAGGTCGCACGTTCGAATCGTGCTGGGGGCACCATCAAATCAATGTCTTGTGATGCTTCCCGAGTGGCTGCTCAAATTTGGCAGCACTTTTTCAGCACTTGTGCCGCCAACTGATCTGATTTCCCGTGCCGGGCATCCTTGCCCCAAGGGGCGCCTCGCAAGGTTTTTCGCGGCGCCCTGCAAGTGCTCGGACAGGCCCTGACCCGCGACAAGCCGGTTACTCGATCTGCCAGACACCGCAAACATTGCGCGCCTGCCCGAGGGCCTGCAGTGCCGCGAGAACCTGCTCGACCGCCTTGATTGGCCGGCGCTTGAAGCGGGCGGCGATCTGCTCCGGCGTTTGCGGGCTGCTGGCCAGCAGTTCGCGCACGGCCGTGACCTGTGCGGCCATGTCCCGGGGCCAGTTTGTTTTGGCGGCGGGCCCGGCCGCCGGTGCCTGCTCCGGGTCGACCTGAAGCGCCACGGCCGTCTGGCTGCCGCTGTGGTCGGCTTCGGGGGCCTGGTAGTCCGGGCGCAGCCAGCGCACCTCGCCCTGCGCTTCTTCTGCAGCGCGCTGGGCGTTGAGGTCGACCAGCCGGGTGAGCAGTTCTTCCTCAGCCTCTGCCTGCTCGGCGGGCTTGTCGGGCAGCGGGGTGGTCGCGCCGGGCCGGCCGACGAGCCTGTCGGCCAGATCATCCCAGCCGTAGGCGGCGAACACGGCGCGGTCGAGTTCGTCGTGCAGTTCGCGCAGCACCGAGACCAGCCCCTGTTCGTGGATGGTCTGTTCCTTTGTCGTCAGCGACGTGCCGGCGCGCAGCTTTTCCAGCACGTTGTACATCCCGGTCAGGGTCAGGTCGGGATGGGCCGCCTGCTGGCGCTTGCGGTGGGCGTCGATGCGTTCGGCCAGCTCGCCGATCTGCCGGGCCTGGGCGTCGTTCAGATCGGGGAAGGGGAAGGTTTCGAAGCAGCGGCTTTTGTTATAGCGCGGGTCATTGCCCATGCCCATGCGCCCACCGGCGGCCAAAGCCCACAATGCATGTGGGCGGCTAGAAAGAACTCCAAGAGTTTTCGGGCTGTCGGCCGCAATACTGACTAATCCATCGTCCGGCAGGACTTCCTCATCAAGGAAGAAAAACACTCTATGTTTGCTCACGTAAACAGTGGTGATAAAGCGTGTGAGCCCGTTGGACATGGCGCGCCATTGAGCGGCGGGATCGCCGAAAATCCACCATTTGTCGCGTCGGCGCTTTGCCCGGTTTTGTTCCCTTTCCGGCTTCACTCGGTCAAGCAACCACTGATAGACGGCTGGGTATCTTTCGCGAACTTCGTCGATTCCGAGGCCGAATAAATCGATGATCATGACTTCCCGAGGACGTTGATTCATGTCGCGTCCATTCCGGTAGTGCCGAATGTGATTTTCAAGGCCGGGTACGGAGCCAAGTCCGAGAGTTATTGCTTGATCTTTCTCGACGGTGAACCCTGAGCCAACAGGAATAACGCCACGGCTACTGAGTCCAGCATTTGCCTTTAGGGGCACGGCTCCCGCGACATTTGCGCCAACAGACAGATCTGAGAACAATTTTCCGGTTCGTGAGCTTAACGTGAGGTCGTGGCCTTCTTCGGCGTTGTTCTTTTCTTCCACTACCTGATACAGCGTGCCGGGCATGTCCCCAGCAGTTCCAACCGTCATGGCAATCCGCACGGATGCCCCATCGGCACTATCTACCCATGGGTGATCGGGGATCGCAAATGCGAGAGATAGTGGTTTCTTGCTGTCGTTAAGGTGCGGCTCAATCACCCGCCGATTGAAGGTCTGGCGCAAGCTGTTGGTGGTGATGAAGCCGAAGCGTTTCACCTCGCCGTGGCGTGCCTTCTCGGCGGCGAAGTGCCACCAGTACATCACGAAGTCCGCAGACCCGGATACCTCGCCAGAAAAAGTATCTTTCAGGGCGTCGATGTAACCGTCGCCAAGAGCGATCCGCATCCTTTTGTTCCCGATAAACGGCGGATTTCCGACGATGTAGTCGGCCTCCGGCCACTCGGCCCTGGTCGGGTTGATGTAGCGGTAGACGGTGGTCCGGCCGCTCTCGTCGGGGATCAGTTCGCCGGTGGTGGGGCTTTCCTTGTAGCTGATGCCGTCCCAGATGGTCACCGGCTCGCCGTGTTCGTCGGTCATCGGCTCGCGG
>JBNGDJ010000090.1:0-10186 GCA_049974825.1 Halothiobacillaceae bacterium
GAGCTGCCGTCAGCTTTGTGCGGGTTTCACGCGGAAGTGCGAAGAACCTTTTTTTGTGCCGGTATCCGCCTGCAAGTGGGCCCGTGGCGCGGGCGCTTCGGGCCAGGCTGGCTGTCGCCCGGTTTGCACTCAGGTCAGGGCCGTTCAACCAGCCTGCCAGTCAGCCGGCGTACGGCGGGGACGACGAACAGCGCGATGGGAAAGGCCACGACCCAGGCGCCCGGGAAGGCTTCCAGCAGCCAGCGTTCCAGGAAGTCATTCGGCAGGCCGAGGTTGGTGAAGGTGATGACCGCCGACATCAGGAAGGACATGATCATCGACATCAACAGGGCAAAGACCAGGTCGTGAAACCGGGCGGGGATTTTCATTGCATACCTCATGGCAGACAGGACAAGGTCGCCGGTGAGTATCCGGTCAGGACGGTTCGCCGAACTCCTTCTCCAGCCAGGCCACGATATCGGCCGATTCGTACATCCAGGTTTCGCTGCCATCCTCGTGGCGAATGCGCAGGCAGGGCACCTTGCGTTCACCACCACTGCGCTCCAGATCCTCGCCGTGGGGACTGATCAGGGCATTGCGTGTCTCGATGTTCAGGGACAGTCGCTTGCAGGCCCGTCGAACGCGGATGCAGAAGGGGCAGGTGGGAAACTGGTAGAGCGCGAGGTTGGCAGTGCGCTGGTCCACCTCGGCCTGCTGTTCGGGGGCACGCTGAACGCCCCCTGGCGTGGTCAGTTTTTCCCAGGCCAGCAGGGGCGGGCCGAGCAGGGCGCGCACGGTCTTGAAGAAAAGTCGAATCATGGCAGTGAATCAGTGCTTGTGAAGGATGGGTCGATGCATTGATTGTCACTTGTACAGCCGCTGTCCAAGCAAATCCAGCAAAAAGCCATCCTTGGGCTTTGTGGGCTGACGCCAGCTGCGCGTTCAGACACGCCCGGGCCGATACATGCCCGGCGCGGTCTGCGCGATTCAATGGCTTGCGCCATTGTGCGGCAGGGCATCCATGCCCTGCATGGGCAGGTCTGCATTCGTGCAGAGATTCCCTAACCGGGGCGCGCGGGATGACAGGTTTGTCAGCCGGGCTTTAGATAACGTGCGAGCAATACGACTGGGTGGGTGGCCCGCAGTTTCCGGTTTCGCTCGGCGAGGCCGACATTCAAATGCATCGTGCAGCCGACGTTGGTGCTGACCAAGTAGTCGACGGACCTGGCCTCCAGAGCGTCGAGCTTGGGTTCGCGAAGTGCCCGGGCCTGCTCCGGATGGCTCAGTCGTTGCAATCCGGCGGCTCCGCAGCACAGCGCATTGCCCGCCAGCGGTTCGATTTTCAGCGCCGGGATTCGTCTCAGCAGCCGTTCGGCGGCATCCGTGTCCCGCAGTGCATTGCGCTGCGAGCAGGGCAGGTGGATTGCCGCGCTGCGGTTCTCGGCCGAAAGCAGCGCGGGCCAGACGTCGTCGTTCTCGCGCGCGAGAAAGTCAGTCAGCTCGACGATCGGCAGTTGTCCGGCTGCCTGCTCTCGCCACTCGGCCACGCAGGCGGTCGAAAGGCCGACTGCCTGGTCGACCGCGGTGTCGGCGAAACTGGCAATGCTCTCTGCGAGCAGGTGATCGGCGGTGTCCGCCGCGCCGTCATGGCGGTGCATGGCGCCGCAGCAACCCTGGCTTCGCGGAACCACCACCGACCAGCCGAGACGGACCAGCACCCGAATGGCCGCTCGGGTGGTGTCCGCATCAAGCGAAGTCCCCATGCAGCCGACGAACAGGCCCAGCCGCCCGCGTTCGGAACCCTTGGCCCGGTGGATTCCAAAGGGGTGGGCGGGCCAGGGCAGCGGGGTGGGCAAGGCAGCGGCAGCCGGTCCGGCGAGCCGGCGCGTCAGCCGACCCAGCCCGACCCGGTCGGCCAGTACCTGGGCGCCTACCGCAAGGGTCATTCTGCCGCGGTGAGTCAGCAGCCGGTCACGCCACTGCCTGGCCGTCGTCTGGCCGAACCCCTCTTCCCGCAATACCTGACGCGCCGAATCGATCAGCCGTCCATAGGGCACGTTCGAGGGACACATTTGTTCGCATGCCCGGCAACCCAGGCAGGCATCCAGGTGGGCCGTCACCTGATCGTCGATCGCCAAATCTTCCCGATGCAGGCCCAGCATCAGCGAGAGCCTTCCCCGTGGGCCGTCTGCCTCGTTGCGCTCGAGTCCGTAGGTGGGGCAGTGCGGCAGGCACAGACCGCACATCACGCAGGCATTGGCATCGGCCAGCGCCTCGCGTGCCGGAGGCACATTGCCCTCTGGATGCGATTGCGCGGCGTCCTTCGGGTCAGTGTCGACTTGCATGGCCAAGGAACCTGCTCCTGTATCGAAGATGTATCGGTGCCGGTCAGCGCGAGATTGGCCGTCGAGAAATGCTGGACCGAAGCGGCCTCGGTTGAATGCTCAATCATACTCTGCGTCTAGGGCCTGTTCGAGGAACACGCCGGGGTGATGTGTGTCCGGGTTCGGTCCCACCTAAGCCCGAGAGTCCCTGTGCGAACTCCCGGGGGAAACTCTGCGCAAAGCCATCCTTGGCTTTGTGGGCTGGCGCCAGCTTGACGCGTCAGCAGGCGTTGGCCGCGTTCACGCCCGGGTCATGCTCCGAAATTCAATGGCTTGCGCCATTTTGCGACAGGGCGTCGATGCTCTGCACGGGCAGTGAATCTGAATCATTGCGCCCGGAACACGTCGGTCGAGCAGCTGCGAACTTGCAGGATTCTTTCGTATTAGAATATAATGAAATGGTGAATTGCTGATTTTCCTCCTTTGGTGGTTCATTGCCTTGGGCCCCGGTCGTGATTGCCGGGGCTTTTTTTTGCGCGGGCGTTCCGGATGGCAGCGCCAACGCCATATTGCGAACGCGCCGACGGTTTTTGTGCATCCGGGGCTTGTGCCTTGTCGGGGGCTGCGATAGAATCCGCGGCCTTGTTTTGGATCAAGCCGCTTCCTTGGGAGCCATACGCTAATGAAAACCTATTCAGCCAAGCCGGCCGAGGTGAAGCGCGACTGGTACGTGGTTGACGCTTCGGGCAAGACGCTCGGTCGTCTCGCCACCGAAGTGGCGCGTCGCCTGCGCGGCAAGCACAAGGCGGAGTACACCCCGCACGTAGACACCGGCGACTACATTGTCGTGGTCAATGCCGACAAGATTCAGGTCACGGGCAACAAGTCCCGCGACAAGATGTATCACTTTCATACCGGCTTTATTGGCAACATGCGCCACTTCAGCTTCGAAAAGCTGATGGAGCGCAAGCCGGAGCGGGTGATCGAGCTCGCCGTCAAGGGCATGCTGCCCAAGAACGCGCTGGGGCGTCAGATGTTCCGCAAGCTGCGCGTCTACCCGGGTGCCGAGCACAACCATGCTGCACAGCAGCCCAAGTCGCTGGAAATCTGACGGAGTCAACATGGCAGTCACGCAAAATTACGGAACCGGTCGCCGCAAGACCTCGGCTGCGCGCGTCTTCCTGCGTCCGGGTACAGGCAATATCACCGTCAACGGCAAGCCGCTGGACGAATTCTTCGGGCGTGAAACCGCTCGCATGATCGTACGCCAGCCGCTCGAGCTGCTCGAGTCGGCGGATCGCTTTGATGTCTTTGTCACCGTCGCCGGTGGTGGAATCAGCGGCCAGGCCGGTGCCATTCGCCATGGTCTGACCCGCGCGCTGATCGAGTACGACGAGGCCAACCGGACACCGCTGCGCAAGGCCGGCTTTGTCACCCGCGACGCGCGCGAAGTGGAGCGCAAGAAAGTGGGTCTTCGCAAGGCTCGCCGCGCGGTCCAGTTCTCCAAGCGTTGATCGCGCCTGGACCTCGGTTCGAGGTCGAAAAAAACGGAAAACCCGCTGCCTGGCGCAGCGGGTTTTTTTGTTTCAGGCCGTTGTTTCAGGTCGCATGATTCGAGGGATAACCTCTGCATTCGTACAGGGAGTCTTCGTCAAACGGTGCGCCCATCGGTACGTTTCGTCTTGATGCAGGACTTTCCTTCAGGAAACTCTGCACAAAGCCATGCTTGGCTTTGTGGGCTGTCGCCAGCTTAACGCGTCAGCAGGCTTTGCCCGCGTTCAGCCAAGCCCGGGCCGATACGCTCGGCCCGGGCTCCGCAATTCAATGGCTTGCGCCATTGTGCGGCTGGGCATCCGAGACCGGCACAGGAAGGTCTGCATTCTTGCAGACCCTCCTTCAGTGAAGACTCTCGTTCAGGGCATCAACCACCTCGGCCCAGTCGTCGTCCTGCGCCACGGCTTCCCGCAGGAAAGCCGCCTGACTTGGGGACCAGAAGGGCGCATCTTGTAGCGACATATTGTGCGGAAGCGGCGCGTGGTCCTCGATGAACCGCTCGATCTCTTCTTCACAGTTGGGCAGGCCAAGCTGCGCGAACAACTCGGCAAACGAGTGAAAGGGCTGCTCCATTGATATTCCTCCTGCTCGGGCCGGATGTGCCGGTCGGTTTGTGGCCTGGGGAATCTCTGCGCGATTGCAGAGTTTCCCTGGCGGGTCTTTTTTTGTATTGATTCGCTGTCCCGGGGCTCTGTGTCCCCTTCTTCGGCTGTGACCCAGGAGCGCGCCAGGGGATCCCCTGCACGCATGCCCTGCACTCCTGATCGAGGCACGGATGCCCCAGCGCACAATGGCGCAAGCCCATGAAACCAATGGTGGCTTCGTGCAAGTTTTCCTGAGCGTTCCCGGTAGACATCGCAGTGTAACAATGATGTGATTTCTACAAATGTCTGGACTCGTTCCGGCCATCCGAGCCAGACTTCTGCCGGTGCACCATGAACCGGCACCTGGCGACGGGTGCTTAGTCGCGTTGCCGCGACATTTTTCCCGCGATCCATTGCTGTGACGGTGCTGACCACGTTTTCCGGCGCTCGGCCCCCACCACACGCCGAGCCTCGACGGACGCATGGGAAGTCGCAGGGCAGTCCTTTGAAGGGAGAATCTCATGAAAAACATGCATGTGCTTGTCGGCCTGATGGCGGCACTGATTGCCGGGCCGGTCATTGCCGAGCCGAAGCTTGTGGCGCCACCGGCCATTGATGTGCGCCAGTTGCACCCGGATGCGGCCCTCTTTGCGGCGCAAAAGGCGCAGGCGGCCTGTCGTGAGGCGGGTTATCACACCACCACGGTGTCGGTCGTGGATCGGCGTCAGGGAGAATTGGTCATGCTGCGCGACGTGGCCGCGCCGCGTATTACGATGGAGGTCGCACGGGCAAAGGCTTACACGGCGAACCAGTTCAGCGCGCCCACCTCGGCGCTGACGGATTTCCACGACGGTCCGCTGGCACTGCGCGACAATGTGTTTCTAGATGCGGGCGGCGTGCCCATTGAGTCCGGCGGAACCATCTATGGCGCGATTGGCGTGGCCGGAGCACCCACCCAGCCGGAGGATGAGGCCTGTGCCCGGGCCGGCGCCGAGGCGTTGGCCTTCGAGCTGGACATGATGTGACGGTCGGTCTGGCCGGGGGAACCCGCGAAGAAGGTCCGGCGTCTGCCGCGCACGATGTTTGCTTCGGATTGCCCCTCTGCGCTCTTTTCAGCGTGCTTGGGCAAGCAGGCGATCGAGTTGTCCTGCAAATGCCTGTTTGTCCCGCGGCCCGAGCGGTGGGGGCCCGCCCCCGTGCAGGCCGCTGGATCGCAGGGTCTCCATGAAATCCCGCATGTTCAGTCGGGCACGGATTGTCTGTGAGGAATAGAGTTCGCCGCGTGGGTGCAGGGCCTGCGCCCCGCGGGCCATGGCCTCGGCAACCAGGGGAATGTCGGCGCTGACCAGCAGATCGCCCGTCTCGATCTGTTCAAGAATCAGGTCGTCCGCGGCATCGAAGCCGGCGCCGACGCGCCGCAGGCGGATATTCTCGGCCCGGGGCAGAGGCAAATCGTGGTTGGCCACCAGAGTCAGGGTTACCCCGGTGCGGCGTGCCGCCCGATACAGTATTTCCCGGATTGGAGTTGGACAGGCATCCGCGTCGACCCAGATCCTCACGACAGGCTCCGACAGGTGTTCATGATGCGTTGTCCTTGAGCGGCTTGCGAATCACGCGCGTGTGAGCGGCCTTTTCATGCAGGGCACGCCGGTCTGGAGTGAGCCGGGCCGCCGCCAGCAGCAGCCCGGCTGTGAGCATGACGGGAATACCCACCAGAAAGTGGATGACTGCGGCGCGTATCCTGGGTGTTTCACCGCCGCCGTCGGTCAGGGAGATGCTCCAGGCCCGCATGCCGGGCGTCTGCCCGGTTCGGGTCCAGAAACCGATGAAATAAAGGGCGGCCAGGCCGGTCAGGTAGGCTTGGTAGGCTAGGTGCCAGGGGCCGCTGAGCGGTACTGCCTCACCGCCGGTAAAGGGCAGTAGCACAAGCGTGGCAACCATCCAGACGGCAATGACCAGCATGGCGTCGTAGGCGAAGGCGGCGAAGCGTCGCCAAATTGGGGCCGGGGTGAAGCTCATCGACGGCCGTCCCCGGCCGCGTTACCGGAAAGCTCGTCCAGCAGCTTGTCTGCGATGGCGACGCGCTCTTGCGGGTCACAGAGGTCGGCGTGGATGCGCAGCGTTTCCCCGGTCAGCCGGTAGGTCGCGGGATTTTCCTGGACCAGCCGGATAATCCGGGCCGGGTCGATGTCCGGCTGCGCGGTAAAGACCAGCCTTCCTCCTCCGGCGGCAAACTCCATCTTGGTTATCCCCATTGGCGTGGCGCGCTGGCGCAGCTGCGTGACCGTCATCAGGGTGCGGACCGGCTCAGGCAGCAGGCCGAAGCGGTCGATCAGTTCGACCCGCATCTCGTCCAGCGCCGCGCGCGTGCTGGTGTTCGATATCCGCTTGTACAGGATCAGGCGTGTGTGCACGTCCGGTACGTAGTCAGCGGGGATCAGGGCAGGCAGTCCCAGGTCTATTTCGGTGCCGTGATGCAGTGGTGCTTCCAGCTCCGGGGTGTTGCCGGACTTCAAGGCCTTGACCGCACGCTCCAGAAGATCCATGTACAGAGTGAAGCCGACTTCGTGCATCTGGCCGCTCTGGTTTTCGCCGAGCAACTCACCGGCGCCGCGGATCTCAAGGTCATGCGTGGCCAGCGTGAACCCGACGCCCAGATCTTCGAGCTGCTCGATCGCCTCCAGCCGCTTGACCGCGTCGGCGGTGAGTGCGCGCCGGTCTGGCACGATCATGTAGGCATAGGCCCGGTGATGCGATCGGCCCACGCGGCCCCGGATCTGGTGCAGCTGCGCCAGTCCGAGCTTGTCGGCCCGGTTGATGAGAATGGTGTTGGCTGTCGGCACATCGATGCCTGACTCGATGATGGTCGTGGCCACCAGCACGTTGAAACGCTGGTGGTAAAAGTCGGCCATGGCCTGTTCCAGGGCGCGCTCGGGCATCTGTCCATGCGCGATCCGGGTGCGGGCTTCGGGCACCAGTTCTTCAAGCTCGCGGGCGACGCGCTCGATGGTTCGCACCTCGTTGTGCAGGAAATACACCTGACCGCCTCGCTTGAGTTCGCGAAGCACGGCCTCCCGGATCAGTGCGCCGTCCCACTCGGTGACCAGCGTTTTGATCGCGAGGCGTTCCCGAGGCGGGGTTGCGATGATCGACAGTTCGCGAATCCCCGACAGCGCCATGTTCAGGGTCCGTGGGATCGGCGTGGCGGTGAGCGTCAGCAGATCGACCTCGGCGCGCAAGGCCTTGAGCCGTTCCTTGTCGCGCACGCCGAAACGGTGCTCCTCGTCCACGATCATCAGACCCAGTCGCTTGAAGCGTGCCTGCCCCTGAAGCAGCTTGTGCGTCCCGATAATGATATCGACCTTGCCCGCCTCCACGTCCGCGAGGGTTTCGGCAACCTTGCCGGAGCGGCTGAGGCGGGAGAGGCCCTCCACCCGGACTGGCCAGTTGGCAAAGCGGTCCCGGAAATTGCGCAGATGTTGCTCGGCCAGCAGGGTGGTAGGTACCAGGACGGCCACCTGCATGCCGTCACGGACCGCCACAAAGGCTGCCCGCATGGCTACCTCGGTCTTGCCGAAGCCGACGTCTCCGCAGACAACGCGGTCCATGGGGCGCGGAGCGCGCATGTCCGCCAGCACCGAGTCGATGGCCGTCTGCTGATCGGTGGTGGTTTCGAAGGGAAATTCCTCGGCAAAGCGACGATAGTCCTCGTCGGCGGTTCCAAAAGCGTGGCCCTTGCGTGCAGCGCGCCGAGCGTGGATGTCCAGCAGCTCCGCGGCCACATCCCGAACCTGTTCGGCGGCCCGGCGACGCGCCTTTTCCCACTGGTTGCTGCCCAGCCGATGCAGCGGTGCACCCTCGTCCCCGGCTCCCGTGTACCGTGAAATCAGGTGCAACGCCGAAACCGGGACGTAGAGCCGGTCGTCGTTGGCGTATTCAAGAAGCAGGAACTCCTGCTCGATGCCGTTCATTTCCAGGGTGACCAGCCCCTTGTAACGGCCAACCCCGTGATCCTCGTGGACCACCGGCGCCCCCTCGGCCAGCTCCGTCAGATTGTGGATCAGTGCATCGGCATCGCGCGTTCTGGTCGTGCCGCGCCGTCTCTGGCCCACACGCTCGGCGAACAGGTCAGTTTCCGAAACCAGGGCCAACTGGCCGTCGTCCAGCACTGCGCCATGCTCGATCGGGGCGACGGTGATGGCCAGCCGGGGGCCATCATCTCGCGCAAAGGCGGGCCAGTTGTCTACCGGCTCGACCCCGATTCCGACCGGGCCAAGTGACTCGACCAGCGCCTCGCGCCTTCCCGGAGATTCGGCGGCAATCAGTATCCGCCCGGAAAATTCCGAAACGAATTGGGCCAGCGCCTCGAAGGGGTTCTCCCGTCGACTGTCCACGGACAGCGGGGGCAGCGGACCGCTGGGCAGCCGGATTGCCTGTGGCAGCTCCGGGTCGTCCGGGGCGATGCCGAGCAGTCGCGGACGATTCGAGAGCGCCTGGTCCACCTCGTCGCGAGGCAGGTAGATTTCCTGCGGCGAGAGGATCGGGTGCTCGGGGTCATGGCAGCGTTGCTGGTACCGCGACGCGGCTTCCTCGAAGAAGCGATCACAGGCGGGCAATGCCCCGGGCAGAGTGATGGCGACCGTATCGTCGGGCAGGTAGTCGAACAGCGTGGCCGTCCGCTCGAAGAAGAGCGGCAGGTACGCCTCGATGCCGGCGGGCAGCATTCCTTCGCTCATCTGCCGGTAGACCAGCGAGCGGGCAGGGTCGCCCTCGAAGCGGTTGCGGTAGTTGCGCCGGAAGGTCGCGATGCCGGTCTCGTCGATGGGCATTTCCCGGGCGGGTAGCAGTTCGACCCGGTCGATGCGGTCGGTGGATCGCTGGGTTTCCGGGTCGAATGGGCGCAGCGAATCGATTTCGTCATCAAACAGGTCGATGCGCAGCGGTTGCTCAAGCCCCATGGGGTAAAGGTCCACGATCGATCCGCGGACTGCGTACTCACCGTGCTCGAAAACCTGCGAGACTGAACGGTAGCCGGCTGATTCGAGCTGCTGGCGGAAGCGGTCGATATCGAGCCGGTCACCAACCTTCAGCATCAGGCTGCGCCCGACAATGTAGTCCGGTGGCGGCAACCGCTGGGCCAGCGTGGGCGCGGCGACGATGACTGCCCCCTCTCGGCGTCGCGGCAGATGCCAGAGCCGGGACAGCCGGTCGGAGATGATGTCCTGGTGCGGAGAAAACCGATCGTAGGGGAGGGTTTCCCAGTCCGGGAACAGGTCAGCCGGCTGGCCAAAGGCGGCCAGCTCTTCCTGAAGGCGGGCGGCCGAGAAGGCATCCGGGACGATCAGCAGGATAGGCGCCGGTGCCGAGGCAATCAGCCGCGCGAGGGCAAGCGCTGTACCGGCATGCGCAGGCACACGCCAGTAGACTGGATCGCGGGCGCTTCGGGGTAATGGCAGGGCAGAAAGAGCTGACATGAAGGGGCTGGTTGATTCAAGGAAACTCTGCACAAGCCTCTTAATGGCTTCATGCAGCCGTGCCCGGGTCGATACATGCTCGCCCCAGGCTGCGCAATTCAATGGCTCGTCTCATTGTATATTCGGGCATTTCTGCCCCGATCGGGAATCAGAAGCATTCGCGCAGAGATTCCCTGATACGCCGAGCGCCCCGGCCGAATCTACAGGCTGGTCTAGGGAAACTCTGCACAAATCCATCCATGGATTTGTGCAGACACGCATGGCCCGGTAC
>JBNGDJ010000091.1:0-9655 GCA_049974825.1 Halothiobacillaceae bacterium
ATTTGGGGCATCCATGCCCCAATCGGGAATCTGAAGCATTCGTGCAGAGATTCCCAAGCCAGCTGCCAGCGGGCTTCAGCAGCTCGGGTTCTGGCTGTGATTGCAGCCTTCGCTGTCGGTGAACTGCTGGGTGCTGTATTCCTCGCGGGGCAGCTTGCGCAGCGCCTGTCCTTGCTCGGTCAGCGACTTGACGTAGTCCACGAAGCCCTGGGCATACTCCGAGTAGATGTCTTCTGAACGACCGTCTTCGGTGACGCGGCCAAAGGTCAGGTAGCCGTCCCGACCGCTGCTGATGAAGTCGTTGGTGACCACCCGGTAGTTGCGCGCCGTGTCAATCGGCTGCCAGCTGCCTGCCAGGCGAGGATTGACTTCAACCTGGCTGATCCGCTGGCCGCGCGGCTGGGACACATCGACGTGGTAGCGCAGGCCAGAAGCATAGGGGTAGGCGCCACTCGAACCGCCGTTGTCGTAGATGTTCGCCAGAGTGTCCTCAAGGACCTCAACGATCTCCGCACCGGTCATGGTCAGGACGACCATGTTGTTGGCAAACGGCAGCAGGGTGTAGGCATCGGCGATGGTGAACTCGCCTGCCGGGATATTGATCCGCACGCCCCCACCGTTCTGGATGGCCATGTCGGCGGAGGGCTCCTTCATCAGGAAGGCCTTGGCGACAATGTTGGAAATGTCCGAACCCAGCTCGTAGGTGTCGGCCGGTTCGCAGAGCGGTGCGCCCCGGTTGTCGCCGGGAATCCGGGCAAGGCAGAGGTTCTCTTCCACCTGGCCGATTACGGTCTGCTTGAGCACGTCCACCTGCTCGTCGTAGCCGGCCAGCAGGTTGGTGGCGGTGCTGTCGGCTGCAACGGCGCGCACTTCCGGCAGGGCGGTCAGCCGCTCAAGCACCACGGCCTGATCCGCCGCATTCAGTGTGACCTCGTCACCGTTGATCTCGGCGGTGAAGCTGGCGCCGTCGATCGGCATGACCGGGCTGCCACTGCATTTGACGACCTTGCCGGCTTCATCGAAAGACACGTCAAGACGCCCGAGCACCTGAGTGTATTCCCAGGCCTGGACCACGCAGGCCGTGTCGCCATCGGCATTGGTGACCACAGTGGGGTAGGGGCCCTCGGGGTCGAAACCCAGACCCTGCAGGTTTTCTCCGCCCAGCAGAGTGTGCGAGTCGCCACCCACGACCACGTCCACGCCCCGGAGGTTCTGTGCCAGGGCTTTTTCATTGCTGTACTGGTAGTGCGTCAGCAGGATGATCTTGTCGATGCCCTGTCCGGTCAGCTCGTCGATGTACTTCTGGGCGGTCTCGGTCTCGTCGAGGAACTGCGTGCCCGGCAGCGGCTGGGAAGAGTTCTTGGTCTTGCCGGCGATGTCGATCCCGATAATGCCGATCTTTTGGCCGTCGCGCTCGATGACAGTGTAGGGGCTGATCCGGCCGCGGACGGGTGAATCGGCGGCTGGTACGACGTTGGCGCCGAGGACCGGGGTCTGGCAGCTGCCGGAGTGCAGGTAATCGATGAAGCGGGCCAGACCCGCGTCACTGTCGTCGAACTCGTGGTTGCCGACGGTGAAGGCATCGAAGCAGATGCGGTTCATCATGGCGGCATCGGCTTCACCCTCGAACAGTGTGTAGTAGAGCGTTCCGGTAATGGCGTCGCCAGCATGCAGTTTCAGCACATTGCCGGATTCGGCGGCCAGTTCCTCGACCAGGCCGATCATCCGCGGGTAGCCACCGTAACGGACGGACACCTCGCCTTCGTCCGGCGTGACGGACAGCGGCAGGCCGGAGACGTCAAGGTCGAAGTCGTGCTCTTCGAGGTGGGAGTGATGGTCGTTGATGTGCAGGATGGTGACGTCCAGCGGTGTGCCTTGGTCGTCATCCGAACTGCAGGCAACCAGTGTCGCCAGGGCAGCGGCAAGAGCCGATGCCCGCCATGCGTTCTTACGGATCATGACGGAATTTCCTCTTGTGGGGTAGCGGGGGAGCAAACAGTCTGGTTGACGCTAACCACCGTTTCTTTCCGTCATGTGTCGGTTCTGTTTCAGGCGAATGAACAGATTGCGGGGGGGTGATGATTTCCGGATCGCTCCCGGGTGCCGAGGGCGCTTCAACCCTTGGCGATGTCCGTGACCCCCTGTACCTCCCTGCCTATCGTGTGGTTTTGGCCTTGATGGCCAGTGCCGCCTGGTTGCGGAGGGTGCGCAGGGCGGTGGCATTCTCGCTGTGGAACACAGCCTGGCGTCCCTCCAGATAGAACAGCCCCAGCGGCGCACGGTTGATGTAGATGGGGTACAGCATGGCGCAGTCGGCCTGCTGGCGGAATTGCCAGTCCAGAATGCTGTCGGAGGGCATCGACGGGCGCACGATCTGCCGGTCGTCGCCGGTTTGGAAAATCTCCGCGATCCGGCTGGCTTCGTGCAGGGAGACATTCATGTAGTCGCGCAGCGATGCGTATTCCTTGCCAAAGCCCATCCGCGGGTGCAGCTGCCACTGCTTGCGGTTGAGCATGAACAGGACCGACAGATCCAGATCAAGGCCCTGGTGCATCCCTTCAAGGATTGAGAGGAATACCTCCCCGAGCTCGTACTCCCCGGTCAGCAGCTGGGTGATGTCCTGAATGCTCTTGACCAGCAGCTCGGAGCGCTCAAGCTTCGGCGGTTCCTCGAAGTCCTTAGGCACCGGCTGGTCGCCCTTGAGCCCAACCCGGGCGAGAAACGCCGGTGTGCCGTGCTCCTTGGCCAGAAGGACTCGATATTCGACGATGCGATCCCTGGCGCCCTTGGTGGCCTTTTCCAGTTGCTTGCGGTCGAGGCCCGCTTCGCGGGCCAGCTCCGCCATCTGCTCCTGCATCTGTTCGTAGCTGTCCGCCGTTGCAATGACCGAGGAGCAGTCCTTGGCGACCTGCGCCAGGCGCAGGGCGCGGGCGGCCGGATCCAGCCGGCTGATCTTGCCTTCTTGGTGATGGGTGGTCAGAAAGCGTCTTGAGGTTTCCGGCATGCCCCACTGTTCGCAGACGTCCCTTGCGAGCGCGACGGGAAGCACACCAATAACCTTCTGGATGGCCGTTTCTTCGGACAGACCCTCGCCGTGCATCATCCGCTGGATATCCGCCAGCTCGTCCTGAGCATGCCGGTAAACCAGAAGTGCGCCGAAGTCCTGGAACAGGGCGCAGAGAAACATTTCTTCCGGGGACAGGCCGCCAAGCTGGTTGGCGAGGTTCTGTGCCAGGAAGGCTTGATGCAGCGCCTGCAGAAAGCGGCTTTGCAGCAGCTGGCCATAGCGTTTGGACTTGATGTGCTCAAACAGCGAGAGCGCCAGCGCCGAGCTGCGTACCTCGTCGAAGCCCAGCAGCACAACGGCTCGCGAGACCGTCTGGATTGGGCCGCCCATGTGGCGATACTGGGCCGCGTTGGCCAGCCGGAGCATGCGGTTGGTCAATGCCGGGTCGCGCAGGATCATGGCCGCCAGCTCGTTGGCTGAGCTGAACTCATCGTCTACCAGCCGATAGACCTCTTGCACAGTGCGCGCAAAGGCGGGGAAGTCCGGGTTGGCGGAAATCTTCTTGAGCAGTTTCTGGTAGGCGTTGGCTGGCGCCATAAGGGCGGGCGGTCCTGAGATCGTTGAACCGCCGAATGATAGCATCACCGGACACCGCTGTAATCGCCGGATTCGCGCGCCCGACTGCCCTGCCGCACAATGCCGCAAGCCATTGAATCGCGGAGCCCGGGGCGAGCATGTATCGGTCAGGGCGTGTCTGAACGCGGAGCTGGCGCAAGCCCGCGAAGCCATGGATGGATTTGTGCAGAGTCTCCCCTGGCCGACCCATGCACCGCGATGCATGATCAAGAGGGGCTTTGCGCGGAGTTTTCCTGAACAGCCGGCAGCAGGCGAAAGCGCCAGGGGGCAAGTCGGTCGACTGGATCGGCATAGTCAATGCCGATTCTTGGCCCCGTGACTACCGGCCGCTTCGGCGGCAATTTGCACCGAGCCAGCCAGAGTCCACTTCCCAGGGTCAGGTCATGGCCGTCTTGGGAGCGGTCGATTGCCAAAGCGCGGCTCAGTTTGCCGGGCCCGTCGGTCAGGCGCCGTTCGGGCACCGGTCGCAGGCGTTTCATGGTTTCGATGCCCGCAATGGGTTCAAGGGCGCGGATCAGTACGCCGGCAGGGTAATCCGCCCGGTCGGTGACGACGTTGAACAGGTCATGGATTCCGTAAACCAGGTAAACATAGGCATGGCCCGGAGGGCCAAACAGCGAACGGGTCCTTGCGGTGCATCCCCGGGCGCCATGGCAGGCGGTGTCGGTAGGACCATCATAGGCCTCGGTTTCGATGATCCGTCCGGCCAGCCGGGTCCCGTCGTCCAGCTCCCTGACCAGCAGGCAGCCCAGCAGGTCGCGCGCGACATCCAATGTGCCCCGGGCGTAGAAGTCGCGCGGAATCGGTTCGAGGTGGGTCAGGGCTGGCATTCCGGCAACATCGGGTCCTCGATGCAAGATTCCGCGGTGCGCAGAGCGCGATCGATCTGCCCGCCGTAGAGGTCATAGTTGGCTACACCGACCACGGCCCGACCGAGCTGTTCGCCTTCCGGCCCCAGAAAGACCAGGGTGGGCGCAAGGCGGATGCCGAATGTCTCGGCGAAGGCACGGTCGCGGACCTGCTCGCCTGCCTCGTCGATCAGGGTGCGGCCGGTATCAAGGCCGACACGCCGGAAGAGGGTTCGTTTGGCATACTCCGAATTGCGGCTCAACGGTTCGAGAAAGCTCGACTCGACCTCGTGGCAGTAATGGCAGTAGCTTGCGTGAAAGAACACCAGCATCGGCACCTGACGTTCCTGCATGGTTGCCAGGTCCGCAGGCAGATTTTCCAGCTCGGGGATCTGGTCGGCACGCAGCGGAGCCGACAAGGCCAGCAGGGCGACTGTGATAATGTAGAAAATTCGTTGCATTCCGTCGTTTCCGTCTTGAGCTGCGGATTGTACCTGCGGGCGCCCCAACGTCACAGCCGCGCAAGCGGTTGAGATGGCGCAAGTCGTCCGCGGGTCTGACGCGAACGACGTCCTCGAAAAAACCCAAGGACGGGGCTTTTCGAGGTTCCCCTGCTTGTATCGTCAATGACCGTCGGGAGTCGACCCTTGGACCAATTGGACCAGCAGACCGCCAAAGAATATCCCCCGCTTCGCATTGCCACTCGGGAAAGCCCGCTTGCCCTCTGGCAGGCCGAGCATGTTGCCGCGCAACTGCGGCAGTTGCACCCGGGCCTGACCGTCGAGCTTGTTGGCATGACCACGCGTGGCGACCAGTGGCTCGACAGCCCGCTCTCCAAGCTTGGAGGCAAGGGGCTGTTCGTCAAGGAACTCGAAATGGCGATGATGGAGAACCGTGCCGACATCGCCGTGCATTCCATGAAGGACGTGCCGATGCATTTTCCCGAGGGGCTCTCGCTGATCGCGATCCTTGAGGGGGATGATCCACGGGACGCCTTTGTGTCCAATCAATACGGCAGTCTGGACGAGATGCCCGAGGGCGCACGAGTCGGGACTTCCTCGCTGCGGCGGGAAACACAGGTCCGCGATCGCTTTCCTCACCTGGAGGTACTGCCCCTGCGCGGCAATATCAACACGCGGCTGGCCAAGCTGGACCGAGGCGACTTCGACGCCATTATCCTCGCGGCCTCCGGACTCAAGCGCATGGCGTTTCATGACCGGCTGACCGCCTGTCTATCGCCGGAAGAGTCGCTGCCGGCGGTTGGCCAGGGCGCCCTAGGTATCGAGGCGCGGGTGGAGGATGACTGGGTGCGCGAACTGATCGAGCCGCTGATCCATCGCGACACCACGGTTCGGATCACGGCCGAGCGGGCGCTCAATACCCGTCTCAATGGGGGTTGTCAGGTGCCGATCGCCGGGTACGCGGAGCTTTTCGAGGACCGTCTGCGCCTGCGGGCGCTGGTGGGCCGGCCCGACGGCAGCCTGACCCTGCGTGACGAAATCGAGGGCCCGCAGGCCGAGACCGAGCAGCTGGGCATTGCCTTGGCCGACCGGCTTCTTGCTGCTGGCGCGGACGAGATTCTCGCGGCGATCCGTGACTGAACCTTCCGAAGACCTGCCGGACCGGGTCATCCTGACGCGCCCCGCGGGTAGAAACGAAGCGCTGGCCGCACGGCTGACCGATTCGGGGGTCGCCGTCGAAATCATGCCGGCAATCGCCATCGAGGCCGTGGAGGGCCTCAACGCCTCGCGGCTGATGGCGGAGCAGACCCCGGAGGACTGGGTGTTCTTCGTCAGCGTCAATGCCGTGCGCATGGCGGATCAGCTGTGCCCGCTGACCGACTGGCCGGCGCGGCACTTTGTAGCCGTCGGGCGGGCCACTGCATCGGCTTTGGCCGAGGCGGGTCGCCCGCCCGAGATCGTGCCGACGCCCGGGGCGGAAGAAACCGAAGGCCTGCTGGCGCGCCTGAATCCCGAATGGCTGCATGGTCGCGGCGCCTGGATCGTGCGTGGTTGTGGTGGTCGTGACCTGCTGCGCGACAGCCTGGCCCGGATGGGTGCGCGGGTTCACCTGCTGGAAGTTTACCGTCGCCTGCGGCCGCCAATGGATGTTGAGTCGCTGGCGACCCGCAGCCAGCGGCCTCTGTGGATGGTTACCTCGCCAGAGGCCTTGACCAATATCGTGGCTGCCGCGCCATCTGGGGCGGTGCGGGATTGGCTGTTAAACTCGGATCTGGTTGTCATCAACGAGCGGACGCGGCACCTGGCGCGGGAACAGGGCTTCGCCGGGGGAGTTCTCGTTTCCGGCGGCCCGGACGATGAAGCCATGGCGCGGGTCGTTCGGAAGGTCTTTTGCTGAGGCCTGAGACCGTCCTGTCCGAAGTCGCGAGTCGTCCGCGGGTCGCCGTGGGATGAAAAAACATGATTGTGCGGGTGTCGGCGAGGTGGCCACCCGTTTCGGTTTCCTGATTGCAGCTTCCGGGGGAACGAGATGCAGGAAAACAAGCAAGAAGACGGGCCGCAAGAGGCCTCCGGGGCCGTGGCCGAGGCTGCAGCCGACTCCGTGGTCGAGCCGGTGGAACCGCCTGCAACGCGGGCCAGCATCCGTGGTCTGGCCGTGGCACTGGCGCTGGTGGCCGTATTGCTGCTCGCCTCCATGGGTGCTGCCTTCTGGTTTTTTGCGCAGGTGGGAATCGAAGCGCGTGAGACC
The DNA here is from genome assembly GCA_049974825.1 of Halothiobacillaceae bacterium. GTDB lineage: Bacteria > Pseudomonadota > Gammaproteobacteria > Halothiobacillales > Halothiobacillaceae > JBKHDT01. The sequence goes on from JBNGDJ010000091.1 coordinate 7,201, forward strand.
CTGCACAGCCGGGTTGATGCCCAGGCCGAACAGGTGGCGGCCGTGGAGGCTGCCGTATCCCGCCAGGCGGACGCCGAGGCGCTCTCGTCCCTGGAGTCGGCGATGGATGCCCGGCTGGATGCGATGGAGACCCGGTTGGACGAGGGACTTGACGCGGCCGTGACTTCTTCCCAGTCGGCTGTTTCCCGCGTGGCCGATGTCGAGACGGCCCTGGGCGATTTGCGGGACGAGCTGGGCCGGGACGATCTGGCCTGGCGGCTCGCGGAGGCCTCGTTCCTGATGACCCGCGCGCAGGAGCGCCTGCGCATTGCCCGGGACCCGGAGGGCGCCCGGGTCGCCATCGAGCAGGCGGACCGCCGACTCGCGCGACTGGCCATGCCGGAGCTGTTGCCGGTTCGTGAAGCGTTGTCCGAAGTTCGGGCTCGGCTCGAGACACTGCCCACCGTTGACCGCGTGGGCTGGACGCTTGAGTTGCGCGCATTGTCCGAGGAAGTCTCTCGCTGGCCGCTGGCCGAACCGGGCAAGGCGGACGTATCGCCCGCACCGGGCGAAGCGGAAGAGCCGCCGGCCGCTCCCGGACAACCTGCGACGGACCCGGCAGCGCCCTGGTACGAACGCTGGCCGGCCCAGGCCTGGCAGCAGGTGTCGCGCTGGTTTGACACGCAGGTGGCCGTCACGCGGGATGACCGGGCAGCCATGGAGCCGCCGCGGGTGCCGGTTGACCGCGAGACGCGCCTGCTGATCTCGGCCCTTCGCGAGGCATTGGTCGACCGTGACCGGGTGCAGGTGCGATCCGCCATCGACGCGCTGCGCGACTGGACGAGTCGCCACTACCTCACCACGGCCGGGGGCGGGCAGGCACTGATGGCATTGCTCGATACCATTGACGCCGGGCTGGACGAAGCAGCACTGCCGGACATGAACGCGGCCTTTGCCGCGCTGCGATCCACTGGATTGTCGCTGCCTGCGGCCGCCCGTGATGCCGCGACGGGAGAACAGCCATGAAACGTCTGGCCTGGTTCCTGGTACTGGTTCTCGCGCTGGCGCTTGCCGGCGTGCTGTTTATCCATGATCCCGGCAGCGTGACGCTGAGTTTTCTCGGCTGGCACGTGCAGACCAACTTCGTGGTGTTCGCGCTGGGGCTGGTCGTGCTCTACCTGCTTCTGCGGGTCGCACTGCGCCTGCTCGGTGGCGTGCTGCGGCTGCCGCGCTGGCTGCGCGAGCGGGGATTCCGCCGGCGCAAGGCCGCTGCCCGCAAGGCGCTGGAAACTGGCCTGGTGGACTTTGCCGAGGGGCGCTGGAGCCTGGCCGAGCGCAAATTGCTTGGGCATGTCGGTGACAGCGAAACACCGCTGATTCATTATCTTGCCGCGGCCCATGCCGCCCAGCGTCAGGGCGATCTGGCCCGGCGTGACCGACACCTGCGCAGCGCGTACGAGGCAATGCCGCAGGCGCAGCTGGCCATCGGGTTGACGCAGGCCGAGCTTCAAATGGCTTCCGGGCAGCAGGAACAGGCGCTTGCCACCCTGCGCCATCTGCACGAGCTGGAACCCCGGCACGATCATGTCACCCGGCTTCTGGCCCATGTCTGTCGACAGGTGGGAGACTGGACCGAGTTGATGCAACTGCTGCCGGCTCTGCGCCGGATGAAGGTTCAGGTTTTGCCTGAGTCCGAGCTGATGCAGCTGGAGGTGGATGCCCTGCTCGGTCGGCTTCGTCTGGCCGAGAGCGAGGGGGTCTCGGCAGTGACCCGGCTCTGGATGGAGGCGCGCCGCCCCGTGGCGGAGCTTGAGGAAGTCACGGCCGGGTACGCGCGCATTCTCTGCCGACTCGGTGAATTCGCCACGGCGGTCGACTTGCTGGAGCGCCGACTCAAGTCGCGCTGGAGCGACGAGTTGGTTTCACTCTGGGGGCAGGTAAGCCACCCGGACCCCGAGGCGGCTCTGGCTCGGGTGGAAAACTGGCTCAAAACCCAGCCCGAGTCGGTGGCTCTGCTGCTGGCCGGGGCCAGGATCGCCGAGTCCGTTGGCCAGTTCGACAAGGCGCGCGGCTGGCTTGAGACGGCCGTTCGGCTGGCGCCGTCGGTGCAGGCGCATCGGATGCTCGGCCAGCTCGCGTTGAGCCGCAAGGACAGCGTGGCGGCGGCGCGCCACTTCTCTGAGGCCCTGTCACTCTCCGGTGCGTCCGCGATGTCTGCGCGGACCGATCAAGGGACCGCCGGGATGCCGGGCGGTTTGTTGCCGGACGGGCTGCAGTCCCTGCCACCGCGTTGAGTGCCCAGAACCGGGTACCGGCTGCCGGGCCCCTCTTTTTGCGGGCAAAAAGCCAGGTTTGTCCGGGCGGTTCCAAGAGGGAAGGGGGGCAGCTTAGGGAAACTCTGCACGAAGCCATCCATGGCTTCGTGGGCTAACGCCAGCTACGCGTTCAGACACGCCCGGGCCGATACATGCTCGGC
>JBNGDJ010000092.1:0-9364 GCA_049974825.1 Halothiobacillaceae bacterium
CGAAAAACACGGTTGGGGCCTGGCCTCCATCACTGGTGGGTTTGGGTCAAAAAAATGCCCTTCAGGGAACCTGGACACAAGTGCAGCGATTCCCTGTCTTTGATTGAAAAACGCGGTCAAAGCGTATAAGTCGGCCGGTCGGATTCAACCGCTCCGGCCAGGTAGGCCTCGATCTTTGTCCGGGTCTGTCCCTGGTCAACATCCGAAAACTGCACCCCGATGCCAGGCGTGCGGCTGTTTTGCGCCCCGTTGGGCGTAACCCAGACAACCTTGCAGGCCACGGCGATCCGCTCGGGGCTGCCCATCATGGTCAGCATGAGAAACAGCTCCTTGCCGAGTTCGTGTTGCGTATGCCCCGGAATAAACAGTCCGCCGTTCTTGATAAACGGCATGTAGGACATGTAAAGCGTCTGCTTGTCCGGGATATTGTGATGGATGATGCCGCCACCCATGCCGGCAAGTGCCATGACCTGATCCTCCTCGATACAGGGCGAGTTGCGGGCACCTCGAAACACCTTTCCACGTGCCCTTTGGAGCAGGGATGCTCCAACGCATCAACCGCGCAAGCGGTTGAAATGGCGCAAGTCGTTCGCGGATCTCCCGACGACGACGTCCTCGAAAAAACCATGGAAGGGCTGTTTTCGAGGTTCCCAGAGAGTCTCTTCCAGCCAAACGTTCAACGTTCAATGAGCCGAACGGACGGGTCAGCCGCTGCGCAATGCTTCCAGCCCCAGGAAAAACCGTTCGACCGACAACTCGGCGTTGAGTGTGTGCCGCGCCTCGGCGCGATAGCGAATCAGCTGGTCATGATAGGCGACAAGCGCGGCCGGTGTCATGTCCTGCACCAACTGATCCAAATCTGCCTGCCGGGAGAGCAGCACCGCCGGTGGCAGGCCAAGGCGCGTCCGAAGCAGGTCTCGGACAAGACGCAGGGCCCAAAGGGCGATGGTTTCGCGCGGGGCCTTGGTCCAGCGGCTGGATTCAGCCAGAGGCGAGCGACGACCGGAAAGACAGCCGAGCACCGAATCCACGAAGGCCTCGTGGTCGAAGTCCGGCCGGTCGGCCGAGAGCGACTCAAGAACCGCAAGCGGCTGATTCTCGCTGGCTGCCAGCCGGACCACAAGCTCCGAGCGGGCTTGACCGGTCTGCTCCTCAAGCCAGGGAAGCACCTCGTCTGCCGGCGGCGTGGGCAAATTCACCCGCTGCACCCGGGAACGCACAGTAGCTGGCAGGCTGGCCGGCCGCTCGCTGACCAGAATGATCAGACTGCCCGGCGCCGGCTCTTCAAGTGTCTTGAGCAGGGCATTGGCCGCCGCGGCGTTCATGGCGTCCGCTTCGTGGATCAGCGCCACCCTTGCCCCACCGCGGGTAGTCAGCACCATCGCCGCGCAGAGGGCGCGCACGTCATCGACCCGGATCGACTTGCCCTCCGCCTCCGGCGCCAGGGTACGAAAGTCTGGATGTACGCCTGCCAGAAAGGGGCGACAGTCCGCGCAATCGCCACAGGGCCCACCGTCCGGCGCTGGCTGCCGGCAGAGGATGCGCTGAGCCATCCGCAGGGCCAGGGGGGTCTTTCCGATGTTCGGCGGCCCGGCCAGCAGCAGTCCATGCGGCACGCGATCGGCTGCCAGCATCCGGGCAAAGCCCGCGTAGGCCTCTGCCATCCATGGATGAAGCGTCGTCACGATCTCGTTTTCACTCATTCGGCGCACTCCCGCTGGGCGTGAAAATCCTCCAGTACGGCGAGGATGGCCCGGGTCACCTCTGCCAGCGGGCGCGAGGCGTCAATAACCCGAAAGCGATCCGGCTCGCCCTCGGCGCGGGCCAGGAACTCCAAACGCACCCGCTCGAAGAAGGCCTGCTGCTCCCGCTCGAAACGATCCTGCGGCTCTGCACGCCCCCGGGCGCGCGCCAGCCCTTCGGCCACAGGCAGATCCAGCAACAAGGTAAGGTCCGGCGCAAGCTCGGGGTGCGCCAGCTTCGCCAGCGCATCCACCGGGCCGGCGCCCATACCCCGGCCGGCACCCTGGTAGGCATGGCTTGAGTCGGTGAAGCGGTCACAAATCACCCAGCGCCCGGATTCGAGCGCCGGTTCGATTCGCTCACGCACATGCTGGGCCCGGGCCGCGAACATGAGCATGAGCTCAGTCATCGGATTCATTCTGGCCTGGCGGGCGTCAAGCAGCAGGGCCCGGATCCGCTCGCCGATCTGTGTTCCGCCCGGTTCACGGGTAAATTCCGCAGCCAGTCCCCTTCCTGCGGTCCAGTCCTCGATCACCGCCAGGGCCGTGCTCTTGCCCGCGCCCTCGGAGCCTTCAAGTGTGATAAATGCACCCCGAGACATCAGGGCGACTCCGCCAGAGCACGTCGGTAGGCCCGCACCGCCCGGTTGTGTTCGTCCAGAGTCCGGGAAAATACATGCCCGCCCTGAGCATCGGCGACGAAATAGAGATAGTCCGATTCGGCCGGCCGGGATACGGCATCCAGCGCCGCACGCCCCGGCAGGGCGATTGGCGTCGGCGGCAGACCGTCACGGGTGTAGGTGTTGTACGGCGTGTCACGCTTGAGATCACTGCGGTAAATTGCGCCGCGGTAATCCTCCCCCAGACCATAGATAATGGTGGGATCAGACTGCAGGCGCATGCCGCGCGCAATTCGGTTGACAAACACGCCCGCGACCTCGGGGCGCTCGGCGGCAACGCCGGTTTCCCGCTCCACGATGGAGGCCAGGATCAACATCTCGTAGGGATCGGAAAGCGGCAAGTCCGGATCTCGCGCCGACCAGGCGGCCTCAAGTCGGGCGCGCATGGCCCGGTGGGCCTGCAGGAAGATGTCCCGGTCCGTATCGCCGCGCCGATAAACGTAGGTGTCGGGGAAAAACCAGCCCTCGGGATGAGCCAGGTCAAGGCCGAGCGCGTCGATCAGGCCATCCGGCGTCTGGGCATCCAGGGTCTGCTTCAGCACCTTGGCATTGGCCACAGTGCGCCTGAACTGCTCAAAGGTGGCCCCTTCCGGCACCGTCAGCCGGTAGGTAACGACCCGTCCATTCACCATGTCATCCAAGACTTGACGTAGCGAGGTGTCCGGGGCGATCCGGTACTCGCCGGCATGCAGCCGGGCAGCCTTGCCCTCCAGGCGGGCAAGCCAGGCAAGCACTCTGCCGTCGGGCAACAGCCCCCTGTCCTGCAGCAGGACCCCAACCTGCCCGACGCCAGCGCCTTCAGGCACGATCACCTCGACGGGGGCTTCGCCCCCCGCATGGACCATCACGGCAGACTGCTGCTGCCACAGCGTGAGTCCCGCTGACAGGCCCAACACCAGCAGCAGCGTACCCAGCCAGACGGCCAGCATGGAAAATCCCCTGAGCATTCCTCGTTCACCTGCTCCTGCCACTCAGGCCGGAATCTGCTTTGGTTTTACCCGTGATCGCCCTGTGGACATGGTCAGTCGGAGGCCAGGGCCGCGCGCAGCGAAGCAATGACCGGACCCGGCACCCAGCGCCGATTTCCGAGCCGGTTGACGGGCAGCACCCCCATCAGGCTGTTGCAGATCGCAAGCTCCTCTGCCTGTTCAAGCGTCTCGGGCCAGCAGGTGACCACCTCCACGGGCATGATCGCCATGATACGCCTCCGGGTAACGCCCGCGATACCGCAGTCTTCAAGCGGGGGCGTATGCAATCGCCCGTCCCGGACCCAGAACAGGTTGGCCTGCGTGGCGCAGACCACCCGGCCGGCAACGTCCTGCATCAATCCCTCCGGCTCGGGACCGGACCATTCATGCCGCGCGAGCACCTGCTCCAGACGATTGAGGTGTTTGATTCCTGCCAGCGCGGGGTTCAGGCCCAGGCGGGTACGGCAATACCGAAGCGCAATGCCGTCTGCCGCCCAGGCCGGTGGATAGTCGGGCCACGGCAGACGACGGACCAGCCAGCGCGGCCGGGGCGATTGTGGTGGGCGGTAGCCCCGCCCGCCACTTCCCCGGGTGAGAATCAGCTTGACCACCTGTCGGGCTTCGCCCGCATCAACGAGGGCGGGGGCGAGCATGCGCCGCCAGGTCGCCTCGTCCGGCAGGGGAAACCCAAGTCGGGCGCAACCGGCAGCCAGTCGCTCCCGGTGTTCGCGCTCGTGCCGAATCTCACCATCCACGAGCGCCATGGTCTCGAAAAGCCCGTCGCCATAGGCAAGGCCGCGATCAGCCGGGTCGATTCCTCCAACCAGCGGCTCCCCGTCCAGCCACGCCGTCATGATGCCTCAACATCCAGGGCCAGCAGCAGGCCGCGCGCCTTGGCCCGGGTCTCGTCCAGCTCGTGCTCCAGGTCCGAGTCGGCCACGATCCCCGCACCGGTGCGCAGTACAGCCTGCCCTGACTCCAGCAAGATTGTCCGGATGAGAATATTGCTGTCCATTCGTCCGTCACGATCGAGATACCCCAAACTGCCGGTGTACGGACCGCGCGCCGTCGCCTCCAGCTCGGCCAGAATCTCCATGCAGCGCACCTTGGGGCAGCCGGTGATGGTCCCGCCGGGAAAAACGGCCCGCAGCAGTGACCCGGGGCCGACCCCTGGACGGGGACGCCCCCGCACGTTCGAGACAATGTGATGCACGTGGGCATAGCTTTCAACGGTCATCAGCTCATCCACTTCGACCGTGCCCGGAATGCATACACGTCCAAGATCATTTCGCTCCAGGTCAATGAGCATCACATGCTCGGCCCGTTCCTTGGGGTGCGCGATCAGCTCTTCGATCAGCGCCCGGTCAGCGGATTCATTCGCGCCACGGCGCCGGGTACCGGCAATCGGCCGGGTCTCGAACCAGCCGTTGGCCGCCGAAACCAGGCGCTCCGGAGACGAGCTGACCACCGCGCTACCTGCCCAGTTCATCAGCGCGGCAAAGGGTGCGGGATTGGCCCGCCGCAGCCGCCCATAGACGGAAGCCGGGTCAACCGCCCGTTCGGGCCTCAGCTGCCAGGCCCGGGACAGGTTCGCCTGAAACACGTCTCCGTCATGAACATACTGGCGCACGCGCGCCACACCGGCCAGATAGTCTTCCGGCGGGTCTTCCTCCAGTGCCCAGACGTGCGAAGCGTCCGTATCGACTGCCTTTGCTGACGCAAGCGATCTCAGACGCTGGCAAAGCCGGTCGAACCCTTCCGTCTCAGGTTCGGCCACCAGCCAGGCCCGGCGCGCAACCCGATCACGCAGCACGGCGCCGCGGCAGCGCTGGACCAGGGCGGTCGGCAGGGAAAATTCCGAGCGGGGCAGCGACAGGCTGGGCTCAATCTGACCGGCAAGCTCGTAACCGAGATAGAAAAACCAGCCGCCGGTGAACGGCAGATCCGTTTGGGACGGGGCGCACCGAGCCGACTCGAACCAGTCATCCAGGCTGGCCAGGAAGTCGCCATCCGCCCGCGCATGGGGACCATCAAGCCGGCCATCGGCATGCAGGACCAGAGAATCGCCCACAAGGCAAAAAAGAATGTCCCAGCGCCCGTTGGGCCCGGCCGCGGCACTTTCGAGCAGGTGGGGGAAACCCTCGGGATCGGCGCGGTGCAGGGCCAGCAGGTCGGCATCGGCCAGCTCGGGCAGTTCTTCGACTAGGGGCGCACAAGAGGTCATGGCGGAGCGACAGCCTCTCAGACCCGCGAAAAGATCAGTGTGCCGTTGGTGCCCCCGAAACCGAAGGAATTGGACATGACCACATCCACCCGGGCTTCGCGTGCAGTTCCAGGCACAAAGTCCAGGTCACAACCCGGCGAGGGGTCCTCCAGGTTGATCGTGGGCGGCAGCAGCCCTTCCTGCAGGGCGAGCACGGAGAATACCGCCTCCACACCGCCGGCAGCACCAAGCAGATGACCGGTCATCGACTTGCTTGAACTGATTGCCAATCGGTCGGCGTGCGCACCGAAGGTCGTCCGGATTGCCTCCACCTCGGCCAGGTCACCGGCCGGAGTGGATGTTCCGTGCGCATTGACGTAACCGACACGCTCGGGCGCCATGGCCGCGTCACGCAGGGCTGCTGCCATGCAGCGCGCCGCACCCTCGCCGCCTTCGGAAGGCTGGGTCATGTGAAAGGCGTCGGAACTCATACCGAAGCCGGACAGCTCGGCGAAAATGCGGGCACCCCGCGCCTGGGCATGATCGAGCGACTCCAGCACCATGATGCCTGCCCCTTCGCCCAGCACGAAACCGTCTCGACCAGCATCCCAGGGCCGACTCGCACCCTCCGGGTCCTCGTTGCGGGTCGACAGGGCCCTTGCCGCCGCAAAACCGGCGATCCCCAAGGGTGTAACGGCACCTTCCGCACCGCCGGCCACCATCACGTCCGCATCGCCATAGGCGATCAGTCGCGCTGCCTGGCCGATGCTGTGGGTGCCCGAAGTGCAGGCCGTCACGGTAGCAAGGTTTGGCCCCTTGAAGCCGTGACGAATGGAAATCTGGCCGGAAATCATGTTGATGATTGCACTGGGCACAAAAAAGGGCGACACCTTGCGCGGCCCGTTTTCCTCCAGCAGCCGCGTGTTGCGCTCAATCCCGCCCAGCCCGCCGATCCCGGAACCGACGAAGGTTCCCACCCGGTCGAGGTCGAGTCGTTCACCGTCCGCGTCCAGCCCTGCCGAAGCAATTGCCTCTTCCGCGGCCGCCAGGCCGTAGTGGATGAAAGGCTCCATCTTGCGGGCATCCTTGGCCGGAATCACCGAGGAGATATCAAAATCCCGAACCTGCGCCGCAAAGCGCACAGGCATGTTCGACACATCAAACCGCTCGATGGGGGATACCCCGGAGCGCCCCTGAATCAGGGCGGACCAACTGTCGGCAACCCGGTTGCCCAACGGCGTGACCAGTCCAAGGCCAGTCACAACAACACGACACTTGCTCATCACTTGGCTGTGTTCCAGATCAGTCCGGCCTGCCCGTCCGGCGCCATCCAAGGCAGGGACACCAGCGGGACAGGCTGCGGATCACAGGGTTCAGACACGACAAAGCCGCGGCCCTCACGAGTCCGCGGCATCCTGATCGCTGAACCTGGCAGGCAGGTCAGCCGTCCAGGTGTTCGTTCACGTAATCGATGGCTTGCTGCACCGTCGTGATCTTCTCGGCTTCCTCATCGGGGATTTCGCACTCGAACTCCTCTTCAAGCGCCATGACCAGTTCGACGGTATCCAGGGAGTCGGCACCCAGGTCGTCCACGAAGGAAGCGTCGTTGGTCACTTCTTCTTCCTTGACACCCAGCTGTTCAACGACAATTTTCTTCACACGTTCTTCGACGGTGCTCATGCGGCTAGAACCTCATCAATTACCAGATACGGACACTCGGCGCGCGGCCGATTGCGCGCCATTCTAGAGAAAACCCGGCCCGAGCGCCAACACAATTTGCCCGGCCGGGCAGACGACCGATCAACCCATGTACATGCCGCCGTTGACGTGCAGGGTTTCGCCGGTGACATAACCTGCAGCATCGGAGGCCAGAAAGACCACGGCCGCGGCGATCTCCTCGGGTTGACCGAGTCGGCCGACCGGAACGTTCTCAAGCAGCTTTGCCTTGTGCTCTTCCGGCAAGTCTCGGGTCATGTCAGTGTCGATAAAGCCGGGCGCCACAACATTCACCGTGATGCCGCGCGGACCCACTTCGCGGGCCAGCGACTTGGAGAAGCCCATCAGGCCGGCCTTGGCGGCTGCGTAATTGGTCTGCCCGGCATTGCCCATCGCGCCAACCACCGAGGCGATCGACACGATCCGTCCTTTGCGCGCCTTCATCATCCCGCGAAGGACGGACTGGGACATGTGAAACACCGACGTGAGGTTAGTGTCGACAATCGCCTGCCAGTCCTCGGGCTTCATCCGCATCAACAGGGTATCCCGAGTAATTCCTGCATTGTTCACCAGCGTGGTGATCGGGCCAAATTCCTCGGCAATTCTCGCCACCACCGCATCGATGGCCGCCCGATCCGTCACATCCAAGGTCATCCCGGTTCCCCGGATGCCTGCCGACGCTAGTGCATCCGTGATCCGCTGCGCCCCGGCTTCGCTGGTGGCCGTGCCGACGACGGTCGCCCCCGCCGCGCCCAGTGCCTGGGCGATGGCCGCGCCGATTCCCCGTGTTGCCCCGGTGACCAGAGCAATCTGTCCTTCGTGCGTCATTTTCTGTTCTCTCCTGCCTGTTTTTTCGCGCCCGCCGGTCAGTCGTCCGAAGCCACCAAGGCCAGCGCCTTTTCCAGACCCGCGGCATCAAGAACCGGGACGGCGGTCAGGGCCCGATCGATGCGACGGGTGAGGCCGGACAGCACTTTCCCCGGCCCCATTTCCAGCAACGTGCCGGCACCCAGCTCCTGCAGGGCACGAACGCAATCAACCCAACGCACCGGCCGCCAGAGCTGGGCCGCCAGTGCCTCGCGGATGGCCTCGGGATCCTGCCGAGCGGCCGCATCGACATTGTGCACCACGGGCACCGTGGGCGGGACAATCTCGATTTCCCCAAGCGCCTCGGCCAGCTTGGAAGCTGCCGGCTTCATCAGTGTCGAGTGGGCGGGGACGCTGACCGGCAGCAGGACGACCTTGCGTGCACCGGAGGACTCGGCCACCGACACCGCCAGCCGGATCGCGTCGGCGGTTCCGGCCACCACCACCTGCCCCGGGGCGTTGTAATTGACTGCCTCGCAGACCTGGTCACGGGAGCAGGTTTCGCAGACGCCCTCCACGGTCGCATCATCCAGACCAATCACCGCGGCCATCGCGCCCTCACCTGCCGGAACCGCCTGCTGCATCAGCACGCCACGCCGACGCACCAGCTTGAGCGCGTCGGCAAAGCTGATCGCCCCGGCAGCGACCAGCGCGGTGTACTCACCCAGACTGTGTCCGGCCATGGCAGCCGGCATGGGCCCGCCGGCGGCACGATAGGCGCGCCAGGCTGCCACGCCAACCGTCAGCATCGCCGGCTGGGTATTCTCGGTACGATCCAGGATCTCCCCCGGCCCCGAGCGCATGAGCGAAAGCAATTCATCACCAAGCACCTCGGCGGCCTCGGCAAACGTGCTGGCAACCACCGGGTCGCTCTCGGCCCAGTCGCTCATCATGCCAACCGACTGGGAACCCTGCCCGGGGAATACGCAGGCAAAACTCATCTGTGAAAAATCTCTGTGCTTGATTGACTCATGGGTACTCACGCATGGGGACCTCGCGGGCCCCACCTCATCCCGACCGTTTCTGCAATACGACCTGCGCCCGTTCCGGCGCTTGCCGGACTCTTGCAGCCCCTTGCCGACCACATCCTGGCGCGGCGCTGGACCTGAAAGCCCTGCATGAAGCTTCGAATTCCCTAGGGAATCTCTGCACGAATGCAGAGATTCCCGTGCAGGGCACGGATGCCCT
>JBNGDJ010000093.1:0-9199 GCA_049974825.1 Halothiobacillaceae bacterium
CGTGACCACGGGCCTGCTGCTCGTCAACCTGCTCTGGCTATGGCCGTTGGCCTGGATCTCCCTGCGCTGGCCGCAGTGGGGTGCTGCCTGGCTATCGCTTGCGCTGATTCCCCTTGTCCTGATCTGGGTCCATGCCTGGCGTCGAAAATAAAAACGGACGGGAAATCCCGTCCGTCAATTCACGACCCAACGCTTGCTGCAGTTTTACCGCATGCGCGGTGAAGTCAGGTCGGGTGTGTAGCTCCCCGCTGGCGCAGCTCCGGCCGAGCCAAACGTGTAGGTCACCACGTAAGACGCCTGGTTCGCACGAATCGTCACGACGTCATGCACCCCTTCTTTCGCACCCGGGATCGTAAATGATGCCTTGCCTTGTGCATCGCTGCTGTAAGTCGCCTCATTGCTGTACCCGTCTGTTCCCTCGATGCGGAAATTGATCGGACAGCCAGCAATGATCGGCAGTACGGTCGCCGTGACCACGACGCTTTGCCCTGGGGCCGGCGCCGCAGGAGACGGGTAGGCAGTGATCGACTGGATGTCGTCACAGGTTTGTCCGACATAGGGTACTTCATCAAAGTTGATGGTGATCACTTGGTCCGGGTTGGTCTGATCCACTGGTACCGGCGTGAAATCCAATGTCAGCTGCTGTCCGTCGGTCGGCGGCGTGAAGTTGGTAAGCACCACGGGTACAAAGCCAGGAATGTGAATCGTCAGGTTCCCCGTGCCTTGCATGGTGTTGGGAAATGCCTGGCCGACACCCGCTGATCCGGTGCTCATGTAGCAGGTTTCAGTCGCTTTGGCGCCGGTGCAGCGGTTCCAGAGCCAGCTCACCGTCTTGCCAACAGCAGCACCAGCCAGCACTGCGCCACCGACAACGACGGCGGCGGGTGCGGCTGCTGCGGAGGCGGCGCCCCCCACGATGATCGCGGCGCCACCGCCCATAATGGCCGAGAATCCCAATCCAGCCGCCGAAAGCGTTTGTTTCTGGCGCAACAGATCCAGGCAGACCTTGTACTCGTCCGGGCGATCAGGCCAATAGGTGTCGCAAGCTTTGACTCCATCCTTGGTATTGGCGATATGGTCTCCGACGCTCTTCACTAGCGCGGGACTGACTCCACTGATATCCACCACACTCATTGCTTCGTCTTCAAGGCCGCGAGTCGCGGCCGCGCCAACACTGGACTGAACCTCGTTGCCGAGGGTGACTGTATGGTTGAGGACTCCATGCACCTGCTCGCCCTGGCTGACGTATTGGGTCGCCAGCGCTCGGACCTGCTCCGCGGTCATGTTGTTGAAGTTTGCGCCTTCCCAGCTGTTGTTGGTTTGCAGGAAGCTGGTGCTGGCGGAATTCGCCACCTTCACCGTTTCGCCGTAGTTGGCGACGTGGCCGCTCAATGATGCAAACCTCGCGAGATACTCGGAAGAGCCGAGGAAGCTCGTGATCAGGGCCAGTGCCGAATCACCGGCATTGAGCGCCTGTACCCAGTAGTCGAATCCGGCCTGGTCAGGGACACGACGCAGCATCCCCTGGTAGATCATCGTCACCTGGACCTGGTTGTAACTGCGCGCCTGGTACTCCGCCGACTCGGAGAAGCCGACCATCAGTGCCCCGCGGCTCATCCCCGACTGCAATTGGCCTACCCAATAATTCAGGCCTTCCGCATCGGGTGTGCGTCCCAGGACATTCTGGTAGACCAGGTTCACGAATTGCGTGTCCGACAGGTTCCCGTAGGTCCCCACGAACTCCTGGGACGTCGCGAAGATCTGCGAGATCGTCTCCAGCGCCGTACCCGAGGCCTGCTGATCCAGCCAGTAGATCAGACCATCCTGATCCGGTATGCGGTTGAAATAGGCGTAATAAAGCCGGACTACCGGGGCGATGGCGGCCTGGAACTCGGCAGAGAGAAAAAAGCTCAGGACCACGTTTTCCCGTGCGATCGCACCGGACGAAATGGCCTGCGCCCAGTAATCGACGCCCGCCTGATCCCCCTCGCGCCCGAGGAAGTCCCGGTACTGCTGACGCGCAAACTCGGAAGGCTGGTCGATGTAAGCCGCTTCGGCGCTGGCGCTGAATGCCATGGCGCCGAACCCGCCGGAACATGTCAGAAACAAGGCGAGCAGCCATGCTCCGGGAAAGCTCAGATCCCGCCTGGACGGCAGGATAAAAAACCAACGTGACGAAAAGACCATGACTGCACTCCTCAAGAAGGTGTTGGATCGGGCAGGGCTTGCGAACCTTGCGATCGAGTCGCCGCGAGCGAGGTGGCGTCGAGTCGCAGGCAGGGGGTTGTCGGATCGTCTGTTCCGATTCCACCCGGGCACGTCCGTCATGATGACGAACGCCTTCCAGGCAGCGGTCCTTGCGTATTCATCCCGTGGAATCGCAGGAACGCTGTTCTTTGTTGTACCAGCTTCCGGTGCCATTCAGCCGCCCTGCAACCGAGTATAGATCGCTGCCGCAATCCTGCGGGAACTTTTTACTGATGATCTTTGTCCCGGCCCATGCGCACCCCGTCCGGGTTGAGTGTAAAGGTTTTTATTGTCTTGATTTTTTTATGATTTCTTTATGATTTCTTTGGGTGCCGCATGGCTCTTGAGCTGCATGCGCGCGTCGTGGTCCGTTCAACCAGCCGCCGTGCCCGTCGGTTTCTCACCCGGTGATCTGTCGAATGCGGAAGCCCGTGTGTCGTGGTCGGGTAACGGATAACCACATGCGAAACAAATAGGATAAGCCACCTTTCTCCACATAGTCTCAGTTTGGTTTCCGGATATGTTCGTCTGTCTTCTTGACAGGCATGAATTGCTCTGCAAAGTTCAGGGGCGAGCATCCGGGGCGCCCGTGGCCCCTGCTGATAAAAATATTGCCGATAGGGTCTCTGATCGCGCTGCCTGGATGTGACATGCGCGCCCGGTAACCGGCCTCACGCCGGGACCGCGGGGTCGCCCCTGGTTCGGCCGCACGGTTCCCCGGCGCGGCCGTTGCAGTGTGCAGCAAAATTGGCCTGGCAGGCTGAACGCCGGTTTTCGCACGGATGCGGCGCGAGAAGCGGGTTGCCGAAGGTCCTTGGGATTCACTGAACACCGGAGAACACAGTTTTATGGATAAGCGAACGTTCAAGCGGGGCGCCTTGTTCGCGCTCATGGCAGGCGGGGTATTTCTGGCCGCCTCGACCGTCAGTGCTGCGCCGCCCGCCAGTGTCATGTTTCAGCTCGTCGACCAGGTCCCCGCCGAGGCGACGAGACATCTCGGTGCCGGGCGTCAGGCAGTTAGTCTGAATATCGACGCCCTGTCCGAAATGGAGCCGGGCCAGTCGGCCCTGGTGGACGTCCCGGGTCTGGTCCGTGCGACCGAGGTTCGGTTTGACCGTCTCGAAACCACTGCGCACGGCTCCACGGTCTGGTACGGCCACGTCGAGCACGGCGGCCGTACCCTGCGCACCATCATCACCGAAAACGACGGTGCCGTGGTCGGGACTATGCAGCTGCCTGACGGCCTCTACCAGGTCGAGACCCGGGATGGCATCCAGCTGCTGGTCAGCCCGGACCAGGCCGGTCGGACACCGTTCGTGGGCGAACCCGGTTCCTGTCAGGCCATCCCCGGCGCGCTCCCCGGTGGGGAGTCGGCCGATGCCGAGCCCAAGGCATCGCCCATGGGCTTCGACCCGGCACGGTACGACAATAGCGCGCAAATCATGGCGGCCAACCGCGTAGCCGTTGGTGAAGCCCCCCGCAGTGCGGACACCACGGTCGACGTACTCATCGCCTACAATGCCGGGCTGGTGGATCGACTTGGATCTTCTGGCGTCGATGCCCGTCTGGACCAGCTGGTAGCCATCACCAACCAGGCCTATGTCGACAGCCAGGTCAACTTGCGCATCCGCAATGTGCACCGGTTGCAGGTTGACTACCCCACCACTGGCTCGAACACAACCCTTCTGAATACCCTCACGGACAACAACAGCCCATTCACGCAGTTCGAAAGCCTGCGTGACCAGTATGGCGCCGACCTGGTCGCCTATCTTCGGCCGTTCGATCGCAGCACCCATGGCAGCTGCGGTGTCGCCTGGATCGGCGGCTACAACCAGTCCGGCTTCGGCAGCTTTAGTGCGCGCAACGGTTACGCCATCGTCAGTGATGGCACCGACATCGGCGGCAGCTCGTCCTACTGCTCGGATGTTACGTTCGCCCACGAGCTCGGCCACAACATGGGCCTCACCCACGACTGGTTCGTTGGCAACCAGGATGGGAACACCGGCAAGGGCGCCTACACCTACGGCAACGGCCACGGGATCGAAGGCACCTTCGGCACCATCATGAGCTACATCCGGCCGACCGATTCGGTGTTCTCCAACCCCAACCTCAACAATTGCACCGGGGGTAACGTCTGCGGTGTGCCCGCCGGTCAGACCTACGAGGCCGATGCCGTACGCGCGCTCAACAACGCCCGGACCGGTATCGCGAGCTATCGGGACGCCGTCGATCCGCCCACCACGACCTACGCCCTCTCGGTCCAGGTCAGCGGCACCGGCACCGTCACCAGCAACCCGACAGGCATCGACTGCGGCAGCACCTGCTCTGCCAGTTTCGACAGCGGCACCTCCGTCGTTCTGACCGCCACGGCATCCAGCGGCTACAGCTTCAGCGGCTGGAGCGGAGACTGCGCAGGCACCAGTAGCACATGCCAGCTCGAAATGAGCGCGGCGCGCAGTGCTCAGGCAAACTTCGTGGCCGCGGGTGATCCCACGCCCATCACGGACGACCGCGAGTTCGTTAAGCAGCAGTACCGCGACTTCCTCAACCGCGACCCCGCTCAGGATCCCAACGGCGTTGACTACTGGTACAACCTGCTGGCCAGTGGCCAATACAGCCGGGCCCAGATCGTCAAGCAGTTCTTCGACTCCAACGAGTTTCAGGGCAACATCGCGCCGGTCGCGCGGTTGTACTTCGCCTACTTCGGCCGTGTGCCCGACTACGATGGCCTGATGTACTGGGTTAACCAGGTGTCCGGTGCCGCCACCGGCGAAATGACCGGGGAAATCATCGGCGGCACCGAGGCACCCGATGGCGCCTACCCCTGGCAGGTCTCCCTGATGTCCTCGGACTACCTCAACGCCGGCTACGATCGCGATTCGGCCCACTTCTGCGGCGGCTCCCTCATCTCCGACCAGTGGGTTGTCACCGCCGCCCACTGCACCGAGGGTCAAACACCGTCGGCCATCACCATCCTCGCCGGCAGCAACAGCCTGGCCAGTGGCGGTCAGACAGTCACCGTGGCCGAAATTCACGACCATCCCAATTACGATTCCAACACCGTCAACAACGACATCTCGCTGCTCAAGCTCAGTGAACCTGTCACGGCCAGCAAGACGCAGAGCATCAAGTTCGTCCCGGGCAGCCAGGCCGGTACCTTGACGGCCCCCGGCGTCATGGCCACGGTCTCCGGCTGGGGCAACACGTCCACCACAGGATCGGAGTACCCGGTCAATCTCATGCAGGTCAACGTGCCTGTGCTCTCCGAGTCCGACTGCAAGACCAACTACGGCGCCCAGATCACCGACAACATGCTCTGTGCCGGCTACATGGAAGGCCAGAGGGACTCCTGCCAGGGCGACAGCGGTGGTCCGCTGGTTGTGCAGGACGGCGACGCCTGGCGCCTGGCCGGCGTGGTCAGCTGGGGCAATGGCTGTGCCCAGCCCGGCTATCCCGGCGTCTATGCCAAGGTCAGCAACTACGTCAGCTGGGCCGAAGGCGTCTCCGGCCTGGATCTGACCGACGGCGGGACCGAGCCCCAGCCGGAGCCCAGCCCGCTGCAAAAAGTCTCCGATGCCTTTGCCGGCAGCGCCGAGTTCCAGGCGACCTACGGCCAGCTCAGCGACGGGGACTTCGTCAACCTGGTCTACCAGAACGTCCTCGGTCGCGCGCCGGACACCGCGGGCTACAACCACTGGCTGGCGCAGCTCGCCGGTGGCATGACCCGTGGGCAACTCATGCTGCAGTTCTCCGAGAGCGCGGAGTACAAGGCCGTCAGCGCCAACCGGGTCGAAGTCACCATGATCTACGTCGGCCTTTTGCGCCGTTCGCCCGATCAGTCTGGTTACGAGTACTGGGTCAACACGCTGGATAGCGGCGGCTCCTCACTCGGACTGATCGACGGGTTCATCACCTCCGGCGAGTACGCCGCACGGTTCTGATGAACACCGACCTGGTCGGGTCCGTAGTCATCCGTCGGCCGGGGTCCCGTGCCCCGGCCGGCGCCGCCCTGACGGGCGCAGGCTACGGGTTCTCCCGACCAGCCAATGACCAGGCTCCCCCGTCACATCGAGGGGGAGCCTTTTTTGTCCGCGTGAAATTCCCTTGCGTGAAATTACCTTGGGATTCACGCACCGCTTTCTCGAGGCACCCGAAACCATGAACAGCACACCGAAACCACGCGCCCTGACCATGGCGTTGGTGGCCTGCATCAGCCTGCCTGCACTGACACTGGCCCAGCTGGGCATGCCCGATGCATCCAGCATCTCTGCAGGCGGTGCCCCGAATGCCCGCCAGGCCAAGGAATGGTCCAGGACGCTCGACTGCGGACCCGTTCGGGATGTCTCCGTGGCCCTGTTCGACATCGACGCGGATGGCAACCAGGAAATCTTCATCGGCACCAGCAAGGGTCTGGATGCGCAGATGGCCGAAATTCGCCCCGCCTGTTTCGTCGCCCTGCGCCACGACGGCCAGATCCTCTGGAGTCGGCAGTTTCCCGCCATGAACACGCCCGATCCCGACACCGGGCTGACCTACCAGACCACATCGGTTTCAACCCCGCCGGCCTTTGCCGACATCAACGGCGACGGACGAGCGGAAATCGTGGTCGGGGTAGGGGGGGATACCACCGGCGAAGCCGGCCCCGGTGTGGTCGGGCAACCCGGGGACAAGGGCGGCGTATACGCGCTCGACGCCGATGGCCAGATCCTCTGGTATCACCAGAGCCTCGACAAGATCGGAGGTGGCAGCAACCAGGGGGATGGACGTCCGGATGGCGTCTACGGCGCCCCGGTTGTTTATGACATCAATGGGGACGGCTATCCCGAAGTCATCGTCAACGGCTGGGATCAGAGCACCACCATCCTCCGCGGGATCGACGGTCAGTCCCTGCGCGACATTCACCTGGCCGATACCATCTGGTCCACCCCCTTCGTCGCGGATCTCGACAACGACGGGATCCCCGAAATGCTCGTCAGTGCCGATATCACCGCCAACCCCGCCGCCGGTACCCAGACCGGGGGCATCTTCCACGTCATATCCGCCGATGGCAGCCAGAATACCCCCGGCTTCGACCAGCTCGTCGGCAACAGCGGCTATCCCATGCTTGCTGGCAAGTACGAGGAACAAGCCCTGTGGAGCAGCCCTGTCGCCGCCGACCTGACTGGCGATGGTCGCATGGAGGTCATCTACGGAACCGGCAACTATCTCCAGGACGGCCGTGGCGAGTACATCCGCGTCTGGCGTCATGACGGCCAGCCGCTCTATAAGCTCACCACCAACGGCCGCACCTTCGCCACCCCCCTGGTAGCCGACCTTGACGGCGATGGAGACCTCGAAATCGTCGCAGCCACCCTCGAAGGATACCTCCACGGCTGGGACCACCTCGGCCAGCCGCTTTTCGCCACCCGGGTCCGCCATTTCCTGAACACCGCCGAGGGGCCGATATTCAGTGCACCGGTCGCCGCCGATCTCACCGGGGACGGCAAGCTCGAAATCCTCGTATCCAAGGGAGCACAGCTTGCTGTCGTCGGGCACGATGGCGTTCAGATCAGCGACCCGACCCAGCACGAATACATCTTTCCCTTCTTCAAGGGTGCCGTCGCCGTGGACGATATCGACGGTGACGGCGCGCTCGACATCATCTCCGGCGGCACCGACTCCGCCGTCACGCAGGCCGTCGTCCATCGCTGGGCCAACCCCTACGGCGGCCAGAAGGGACGCCTCGGCAAATACCAAGAGTACAACGCCCTCATGACCCTGGATCTCCAGGTCGCCGGCTCCGGCACCGTCGAGGACAAACGCCGCAACATCCGCTGCACCGGCGACTGCCGTCTCGATCTGGCCAATACCAGTACCGTCCTGCTCACGGCCACACCCACCGGTAGCGAGCCATTTCTCGGTTGGCAGGGTGCCTGCACCGGAACCGACACCCGTTGCCAGGTCGCCCTCACCGGCGCCACCACTGTGCGTGCCGTTTTCGGCTCGGCCGACCCGGAACTGGAAAAGGCACGTGCCTTCGTTTCCGAGTACATGCAGAACCTGTGGATGCAGCCCGGTGATCCCCAGCAAGCCGAGCAGCTCGCCCAGGCTCTCTGGAACGGTCAGCTCACCGAAAACCAGGTCATCGAACAGATCTTTGCTGACGATCGCATCCGGCAGGGTATCGACCCCGCCATCCGTCTCTATCTCACCTATTTCCGACGCACACCCGACTACGACGGGCTCGTCTACTGGATCACCAGCCACCAGAACGGGCTGCCGCTCTCCGACATTTCCAACCTGTTCCGCGAGTCCGCAGAATTCATCGCCACCTACGGTGACCTCGAAGCACAGGACTTCGTCCGACTCGTCTACAACAACGTTCTTGGGCGCGAGCCTGATCAGGAAGGATTCGAATACTGGGTCAACCAGCTCCAGCAGGGCATGACTTGGGGTGACATGATGATCGGATTTTCTGAATCCGCAGAATACCGCTCCGACTCCCGCAAGCGTGTTGACGCCATCAACCTCTACCGCGGGCTGCTGCAACGCGTACCCACCGACCAGGAACTGGCCGAAGCCATCGCCATCCTCGGCACGCAGCACGACCTTCCCGCCCTCATCAGCCAACTGCGCCAAGGCAGCTAACCGCGGGTATCAGGGCAACAGCTGGCCAGATCCTGGCATCTGGCCTGGCTGGAGGGCAGTGGGAGGCCGGGCGACAGCCCTGGCACCAATGGTTCTGGAGAGATGTGGGAGGCCGGCTTTGCCGGGCGATACCCAGGCCAGACCCCGGCACCAAACTGTCTCGAAACAAAAGGACACCCACTTTGTCTTGGCAGGTGAACAACAAAAGGACACCCACTTTGTTATTGGCAGGTGGGTGTTTTCAACAAAAGGACACCCACTTTGTCTGGTACTCGGCTATGGCACCTGGCCTGACTGGAGGGATGTGGGAGGCCGGCTTTGCCGG